>PWWI01000003.1 GCA_003561535.1 Nitriliruptoraceae bacterium | reverse complement strand
TGCTGCTCAACGCGCTGTGGCCCTGGGTGTTCTTCGGCCTGGAGGCGTTCTGGCCGGCGGTCGCGGTGATCATCGTGCTGGATGTCGTGGTGCTCGCCACCATCGTGGCCTTCGCACGCCACGATCGGCCCGCCGCGTGGCTGATGGTGCCCTACCTGCTCTGGATCCTCTACGCCTCGGCGTTGAACATCGCGATCGCCGCCCTCAACTGAGCGCCCGGGCCGGCGCTGCCTCGACGAGGCCGTCAGCCCTGGCCGTTGCCGCGGTCGGCCGGCGCGTTGCGATCGACGACCGGGTTCTCGAGCACGCCGATCCCTTCGATCTCGACCCGGACCGTCTGTCCGGGATGGAGGGGTCCGACCCCGGCGGGGGTCCCCGTCAGCACGACATCGGCCGGCAGCAACGTCATGACCTGGGAGATCTCGCTCAGCATCTCGGCGATACCGACCACCATCTCGGCGGTCGTGCCGTCCTGGCGGAGCTCGCCGTCGACGCTGCACCGAACGGACAACTCCGAGGGGTCCAGCCCGGAGGCGATCGCCGGCCCGAGGGGGCAGAAGGAGTCGAAGCCCTTCGCCCCGAACCACTGGCCCTCCCGCCGCTGCAGATCCCGGGCGGTGACGTCGTTGGCCGCGGTGTAGCCGAACACGCCCGCCATGGCCTGCTCGGGCGAGACCCGCTGCAACAGCGCGCCGATCACCACGGCCAGCTCGGCCTCGTGGTGGATCTCGTCCGAGCGGTCCAGCGGAAGGCGGATCGGCTCCCCCGGCCCGATCACGCTGGAGGAGGGCTTCGTGAACAGCAGCGGGTCGGTCGGGACCTCGCCGCCCAACTCCGCGGCGTGGTCGGCGTAGTTCTTGCCGATGCACACGATCTTGGACGGGATCACCGGCGCCAACAGCTTTAGCCCCGCCAACGGCACCCGGTCGCCGGTAGCCGCGTGGGCCGCGAAGGGGTGCGGTTCGATGACGGCGACCTCGGTACCGTCGACCAGCCCGTACCGCGGCTGCCCGTCGTGCAGGAACCGGACGAACCTCCGGGCTGCCGTCACCATGCCCACCTCCTGGTCGCGAGCAACCTAGCCCGGACCACCGACCGGGGCGATCCGACCACCCTGGACCGACGATGGCCGAGCACCTGGATCTCAGCTCCCACCTCGGTGACGAGCGCTACCTCGCCCTGACCACCTTCCGCGCCAACGGCGAGCCGGTGTCCACCCCGGTGTGGTTCGTGCCCCAGCCGAACGGGACGCTACTGGTGTACACCGAAGCGGGCTCGGGCAAGGTCAAGCGTCTCCGCCGGTCCCCGGCGTGCACCGTGGCGGCCTGCGACGTCCGCGGCCGGGTCCACGGAGAGGTGGTCGACGCGACCGCCGAGGTGCTGGACGACCAGGCCGAGGCGGTGTTCGACCGCCTGGTGCAGCGCTACGGCTGGCAGGCGCGGGCCTTCGACCTCCTGGCGCGGCTGCGCCCCCGGGGGCGGCGATCCGAGGCGGTGGGACTGCGGATCACGGGCTGAGCCGCCTGACCGTGCGCCGGGGACCGGCCGGTGCGCCGGGGACCGGCCGGTGCGCCGGGGACCGGCCGGTGCGCCGGCCCCGGCTCCGGCGCAGCCCGCGTCAGTCGTCCTCCGACCAGTCCTCACGCAGGATCGCGTGGGTGTAGGCGTCGGACAGGGCGAGCCAGGAGGCCTCGACCACGTTGGGGTGCACCCCGACGGTGTCCCAACTGGTCGTGCCGTCGGTCGATCTCACCAGCACCCGGGTGATCGCGTCGGTGCCGGCGGTGGCCTCCAGGATCCGCACCTTGTAGTCCGAGAGGTGGACCCGGTCGAGCTGTGGCCAGGTGCCGTTGACGGCGTTGCGGAAGGCGTGGTCGAGCGCGTCGACGGGGCCGTTGCCCTCCCCCGCACCGAGCTTGCGCACCCCGCCCACCTCGACGGCCAGGATGGCCTCCGCCGGCCCGTCGCCCGGCACGGCCTCACCGTCACCGCCGGAGACGTTGACCCGGTAGTGCTGGGAGTGGAAGGGCTCCGCGTCCTCGGGGAGCAGCTCCGTCACGCGGCGGAGCAGCAGCTCGAACGAGGCATCGGCGGCCTCGTAGCTCCAGCCGAGCGACTCGCGACGCTTGACCTCCTCGAGCACCGCGGCCGCCTGTCGGTCGTCCACCTCGAGCCCGAACTCCACGGCCTTGAGCTTGATGTTCGCCCGGCCCGCGAGCTCGCTGACCACCAGCCGCTGGTGGTTGCCGACCTCGTCGGGGTCGATGTGGTTGTACATGTCAGGCGCCTTGGCCAGAGCCGAGGCGTGGATGCCCGCCTTGTGGGCGAAGGCGGTGTGGCCGACGTAGGGCTGGACCGACGGCGTGGTCTGGTTGCACAGCTCAGCGATGGTGTAGCTGACCTCGGTGAGGCGCTCCATCTGCTCAGGCGTGACCAGCGGCACCTTCCGCTTCAGCTGCAGGTCGGCCATGATCGTGAACAGGTTGGCGTTCCCGCACCGCTCCCCCAGGCCGTTCGCGGTGCCCTGCACGTGGACCGCACCCGCCTCGATCCCGAGCAGGGAGTTGGCGACCGCGCAGCCACCGTCGTCGTGGAAGTGCAGCCCGACGTCGCAGGGCAGCTCACCGACCAGCCCGTGGACGATCTCGGTCACGTCCCAGGGCATCGCCCCGCCGTTGGTGTCGCACAGCACGACGCACTCGGCCCCGGCCTCGGCCGCGGCGAGCGCCACCTCCCGGGCGTAGTCGTGGTCGCGGGTGTAGCCGTCGAAGAAGTGCTCGGCGTCGAAGAACACCCGCTTGCCGAGCCCGCGCAGGTAGGTGATGGAGTCGGCCACCATGGCGAGGTTCTCCTCGCGGGGTACCCCGAGCGCCTCGTCCACGTGGTAGCCCCAGGACTTGCCCACGAGGCAGATCACGTCGGTGCGGGCGTCCACCAGACCCCCCAGCAGCGGGTCGTCCTCGGCCCGGTACTTGGCGCTACGGGTCATCCCGAAGGCGACCAGGGTGGCGTTGTCGAGCTTGAGCTCACCGTCGGCGGCGCGGGCGAAGAACTCGGTGTCCTTGGGGTTGGCCCCAGGCCAGCCACCCTCGATGTAGGCGACGCCGAGCTCGTCCATGCGCCGGGCGACCCTCAGCTTGTCCTCGACCGACAGGCTGACCCCCTCGCGCTGGGTGCCGTCGCGCAGGGTCGTGTCGTACAGATCGAGCCCTGGGCGGGCCGCAGGCAGCGTTGCGTCGCCGCCACTGGTGGTGCTCACGATCTCGTCCTCTCCTCGGCATCACGTGCGGGAGGTGTGCCGGAAGGCGAGAGGGCCGGACAGGGATGCCGGGCCGCTCCCGCAGCCCGGCGCACCGGCTACGGGAGCGATCCGATGATGATCACGATGGCACGGCGACGCGCAGCGCTGAGTTCCGCGCTGCCAGCGACCGTGGCCTTCGTCATCGTGTCGAACTCCCGTGGGGAAGCCAACGCTACCGCCCCACCCGCGGCGCTGTCGAACCGAGGGGTCCGCTCAGTCGTCCTCGAGCCGGAAGCCGACCTGGAGTGTGACCTGGGTGTGCTGCGGCTCGCCGTCCTGGATCCAGCCGCGGATCTCCTTGACCTCGAACCAGTCCAGGTTGCGCATCGTCTCCCCGGCCTTGTGGATGGCGCGGCGGATCGCATCGTCCACGCCGTCACGGCTGGAGCCGACCAGCTCGATCTTCTTGTACACGTTGGACACGGCTCGTCTCCTGGTTGGGTCGTCGGTCGGGTCGTCGGGGCTCACCGCGGACGGTAGTCCCAGCCGGCTGCCTCTGCCGCAGCGGGTATCAGAACTCCATCGTCGTCCAGGGGGCGCGATCCACCGCCAGCAGGTGGTCGAGCTCGGCAGCCGCTCCGGGTCGGCGTTCCGCCAGTTGTCGCGCGGCGGCCAGGCTGGTGGCGCGGATGCCCCCGAAGACGATCCCGGTGAGGGACTGCACCGGGAGCACGACCGTCGCGGGCCTGTCGGTGGGGGTGCAGGCCGCACCGCCCTCGTCCACCTCCAGCCGCCACCGCCCCTGGGCGTAGCCGGCCGGGTCCACCACCTCCAGGACGGCCGTGCCACGGCCACGGTAGGCGCGGGAGGAGAGGATCCGCGGGACATCCAGGATGCGCAGGTACAGCGGGGGGGCTTCGGTCACACGCAGCGCGTGACGGTCGCTGATCAGGTGCGGCAGGGTGTCGTCGACGGGACGGAAGGACACCTCGACCGTCGTGGTCAGGTCCAGGTCGAGCACGTGCTGCCACAGGGCGGCCTCGGCCTCCGGGTCGGTGGCCAACAGCTCCAGCAGCCGGACCGAACCCGCGGGCAGCAGCCCGTCGAAGTGCTCCTTGACCCGGTAGCTCGCGTAGCCGCGGCCGGGGACCTCCACCAGCCGGCGCGCCGAAGCGCCACCTCGCCACCCCGGGGGGTCCCGGGTGATCCCCAGCATCCACTGTCCCGGGTGCTTGGCGACGCTGGCCGGCCGTTCGGCGCGGATCCGGTCGTGCAACCTCGGCCAGGTGGCGTGGGCCTGCTCGGGGGTGGCCTCCTGCACCAGGCGGTCATCGACGGGGTCGACGAACCGCACCCGGGTGCGGTCCACGCGGTAGCTGACCTGGGGCGCCGCCACCCCGAACCCGAAGCGACCGTAGATCGCCGCCTCGGAGGCGAACAGCCCGGCCAACGGCTCGTCGTGGTCCACCGCCTCCTCCAGGCAGGCGGCCATCAACCCGGCCATCACGCCACGCCGCCGCATCGTCTGGGCCACGCCGACCGCGGTCACCGCCGCCAGCGGCACGTCGCCGCCTCCGGGCAGGGAGACCGTGGTCTCGATGACACCGAGGTTGCCGGCGACGCGGCCGTCCGTGCGCGTCCACCAGGCGCGGTAGCCCGTCGACAGCGCCTCGACCCACGGAAGGACGTCGTCGTCCGCCTCGCTGTTGTAGAAATGGCGGTTGACCGCCCGCGCGAAAGGGACCAGGTCGTCGTCGGCGACCCGCTCCGGCCGCAGCGCTGCACCGTCCATGGGGTCTCCTGGGGGCCTCCGGCTCGCGGTGAGATCCGCGCGGACCGACCGCCACCGGCGGATCTAGAACATGAACTCCTGCCAGGGCGCGACGTCCGTCGCCAGCAGCCGGTCCAGGTGGGCGGCCGCGTCGTCGCCATCTTCGCTGACCCGGCCGGCCGCCGCCAACTGGGTCGTGCGCGCCCCGCCGAGGACCACCGTCGACAGCGCCGCGATGTCCAGCCGCACGTCGGCGGGCCGGTCGGTGCGGCGGCAGCTGCCCCGCCCACCCGACACCTCGAGGTGCCACCGCCCGGCCTGCTCGGGCAGCTGCCGGTCGTGGACCTCCAGCACCAGCGCACCGTCGGTGCCGTAGGTGCGGGTGGACAGCACGCGGGCCAGGTCCAGCAGCCGGACCTGCAAGGGCCAGTCCTCGGCCACCCGGGTGCGACCCCGGTCCACCACCATGGCGAGGACGGGGTCGTCGACCGCCCGGCGTCCCGCCACGGTCGACGACGCCAGGTCGACGTCGGTCACGAACCGCCACATCGCGGCGGCCGCTTCCGCGTCGGTGGCGTGGAGCTCGCTGACCACCACCTGCCCGGTCGGTGCCCCGTCGGTCCAGTCCGGCCGCAGCCGGTAGATCGCGTAGGCGCGCCCGGGCAACAGGGCGTGCAGGCGCGGTCCGCTGCCCGACGGCGACGTCGTCTCCTCGTCCAGCAGACTGTCCCAGAACCCCGCCGGCCGGGTCAGCAGCCCGGGGCGCGTGGCCGAGACCTGGCCCCGGATCGCCGGGAACGCCTCCCGGGCGAGGCTGTGGTCGACCAGCCTCACCTCCTCGACCGGCCCCGGATGCTGGAGCGCAGCATGATCGCGGTCCAGGGTGATCTCCACGGTCGAGATCGCCGGACCGAAGCCGAAGCGGCCGTAGATCGGGGTCTCCGAGGCCCACAGGGCAGCGATGGCGTCCCCCCGCTCGAGGGCCTGCTGCAGCAGGCGCTCCATGAACCGGGTCAGCAGACCCCGCCGGCGCTGGTCGGCCCGGACCGAGACCAGGGTGATGCCGGCGCAGCCGAGCTGGCCGCCTCCGGGTAGCGACATCGCGAAACTGTGGGCACCGGCGGTGGCGACCACCTCCTCACGCCCGTCGACCGCCACGAAGCTGCGGTCGCACTCCAGCCGCAGGCGGGCCTGGGCCAGGTCCTGGGCGTCGGGCGCCCCGCCGAACACGGCTCTGAACGCCCAGATGAAGGCGTCGATCTCGTCGGGGGCGATCGTGCGGATGTGCAGGGTCACCGTCGGTCCCCGAGCGGGTCGGCCGGCGCCGCCGCCAGGGTGTGGCGCCGCACGAAGGCGCCCAGTTCGGCGATCGCGTCCCGGGACTCCGGCAAACCCGGGAAGGCCGGGAACACGTGCCACAGGCCGGGGAACACCCCGGCCGATGCGTCGGTGCCGGCCGCGCGGGCACGCTCGACGAACCGCAGCGCATCGTCGAGCAGGACCTCGTGTCCCCCGACGTAGAGCAGCGTCGGAGGGAAGTCCCCGAGGTCCGCGTACAGGGGGGAGACCTCGGGGTCGTCCAGAGCCCGCTCGCCGGCGTAGAACCGGGCGGGGATCTGCAGCATCCTGCCGGGGATCCAGGGGTCGGTCCCGTCGAGCCGCTCCACCGACTCGCCGGTGCACGCCAGATCCAGCCAGGGCGACATCCCGACGTAGCAGGCGGGCACCTCGGAACCGCTGGCCCGCAACCGCACGACCAGGGCCGCTGCCAGGCCGCCCCCAGCCGAGTCACCCACGACGGCCATACGGGCGGGATCCACCCCACAGGTCTCCACCAGCCACCGGAAGGTGGCCTCGGCGTCGTCGAGCGCAGCCGGGTAGGCATGCTCGGGCACCAGCCGGTAGTCGGGCAGGACCACCGGCGCAGCACTGCTGCGGCCGATCGCCGCGGCCAGCCCGCGATGGGTCGTCGGCGAGCCCATGAAGTACCCGCCACCGTGCAGGTGGAGCACGAGCCGGGGCGCCGCCGCCAGCCACTCGGCGAGCCCGGCACGGTCGGTCGGGATCGGGTCGCCGCCCCCGGTGCGCACCACCACCCCTTCGACCGGCGAGCCCGCCAGGTCCGCCGCCTCGGCGTCACGGGCGAGCGGGATCCTCGACAACAGCCGCTCGGTGGTCGAGCGGATCTCCTGGACGTAAGCGTTGAGCTGCTCGAAGGGGGCGTCGGGTGGTGGCAGCCCACCGCTACGGCGACGCAGCAGCCGGAGCGCGACGACGAAGCCGCGCCGCACCAGCCGCGCTCGCAGGGATGGCCCGGGGCGGCTCTCGATCACACCGACACGACGTGGAGCCAGTCGCGGTAGGCCTCGACCCGGCCACGTACGGCGTCGAGGAACCTGCTCTGGACGGCCTCGGTCACCGGGCCCCGGGGGCCGATCTCGTACCCGGCGATCTCCCGCACCGGGGTCAGCTCGGCGGCGGTCCCGGTCAGGAACATCTCGTCGGCGAGGTAGAGGTCGGTGCGCACCAGGGAGGTCTCCACCACCTCGTATCCGAGGTCGCGGGCGATGGTCATCACGCTGGCCCGGGTGATCCCGCCCAGCGGGCCGTCGTGCAGGGGCGGGGGGTAGATGCGCCCGTCACGCACGACGAACACGTTCTCGCCGGTGCCTTCGGCGACGAAGCCGTCCTCCGACAGCATGATCGCCTCGTCGTAGCCGGCCCGCAGCGCCTCGACCTTGGCGAGCGAGGAGTTGAGGTACTGCCCGTTGGCCTTGCCCGCCGGCGGGATCGTGTTCTTCCCGATGCGGCGGAAGGACGACACCATGACCCGCACCCCGTTGACCAGCGAGTCCTCACCGAGGTAGCTGCCCCACTCCCAGGTGGCGACGGCGATCCGGGGCTCGCTCGGCAGGGGGTTGAGGCCGATCTCGCCGTAGCCGAGGTAGACGGTGGGACGGATGTAGCACCCGCCGGTGTGCCCGTTGAGGCGGACCAGCTCCTCCACCACCTCGGTGAGCTGCTCCACGGTCCACGGGATCTCGTCCAGGGGCGGGTAGAGCCGTGCGGAGCGCAGGAGCCGCTGGAGGTGGGTGTCGAGGTGGAACACAGCGGGCCCACCGTCGTCGGTCGGGTAGGCGCGGATGCCCTCGAACACCCCGTAGCCGTAGTGCAACGTCGGGGTCAGCACGTGCACGGTCGCGTCGTCCCAGTCGACGAACCGCCCGTCCATCCAGATCTTCTCGGCCTTCGGGAACGGCATCCCTGCCCCCTCACACGTCGCTGACGAGCTCCACCAGACGATCTCCCACGTCCGAGGTGGAGTATCCCACGCCGTCGGGCACCCGGCCGGCGCGTTCCTCGAGCAGGGCTGCGACGGCCCGGTCGATCCGCCGGGCCGCGCCCTCGCGCCCGAGGAAGTCGAGCAGCTGTCCGAGGCTCATCACCGCGGCCACCGGGTCGGCCCTGCCCTGCCCGGCGATGTCGGGGGCGGAGCCGTGGACCGGTTCGAACATCGACGGCGAGCGGCGGGTGGGGTCCAGGTTGCCCGAGGCCGCCAGCCCGATCCCACCCTGGATCGCCGCGCCGAGGTCGGTGATGATGTCGCCGAACAGGTTCTCGGTCACCACCACGTCGAACCGGGCCGGGTCCTGGACCAGGTACAGGCAGGCGGCGTCGACGTGGACGTAGTCCCGCTCGATGTCGGGGAACTCCGCGTCGCCGACCTCCTCGAAGGTGCGCATCCACAGGTCGCCGGCATGCACGAGCACGTTCGTCTTGTGTACGAGCGTGAGGTGGCCGCGACGACGGCGTGCCTGCTCGAAGGCGTAGCGGACGGCGCGCTCCACCCCGTGCCGGGTGTTGAGGCTCTCCTGGGTCGCCACCTCGTTGGGGGTGCCCCGGTACAGCGTCCCACCCGCCCCGGCGTAGACCGACTCGGTGTTCTCGCGGATCACGAGCAGATCGCAGCTGGCGGGGGTCAGCCCAGCGACCGGCGAGGTCACCCCCGGGTACAGCTTGACCGGGCGCAGGTTGATGTACTGGTCGAAGGCGAACCGGAGCTTGAGCAGCAGCCCGACCTCGATCACCCCGGGCGGGACCTCAGGCGTGCCGACCGCACCGAGGTAGATCGCGTCGAAGCCCCGCAGCTCCTCCAGGGTGGCGTCGGAGAGCACCTCACCGGTCGCCAGGTAGCGGCGACCGCCGAGGTCGTAGATGACCCGCTCGGTCGTGAACCCCTCGAGGTGCTCGAGGGCGTCGAGCACCTTGGCGCCCTCGGCGAGCACCTCCGGGCCGATGCCGTCCCCTCCGAGCCAGGCGATGCGATGGTCGGCCATGGGGCGCTCCTCGGGCTCGTGCGACGGTCGCGGGCGGGGTGGGGAGGCTAGTCGCCGGTCCGCCAGGACCCCGATCCCGACCTCGGCGCGGTAGGTGTTTGGCCCTGTGAGCCGTCATCGCCCGGTGCTAGCGTCCGGCGGAGCCGACCACAGGGAGCGCGAGCCCGTGAGCGACACACCGCAGCCACCACCGCCCAGCGGACCCGGTGGACCGCCACCTGGCGGGCCGCCCCCAGGAGGCCCCGGCGGGCCACCCGGACCCGGCGGACCTCCCCCCGGTGGACCCGGCGGACCTCCCCCCGGTGGACCCGGCGGACCACCGCCCGGTGGACCGCCACCCCCCGGCGGGCCACCACCCGGGTCCTTCCCGCCCGCAGGAGGTCGCCCACCAACCGGTCAGGAGCCCTACTCGATCGGGGCGGCGTTCAACTACGGGTGGAATAAGTTCCAGCAGAACCTGGGTCCGATCCTGCTCGCGCTGGTGGCTTACATCGTCATCATCGGCATCGTCGGCCTCATCTGGACGGGGATCACGGCCGCGCTGTTCCCACCCACCGAGGGGCAGCTCGAGGACGTGCTCATGGGCGGCAGCCCAGGGCGCGGGCTCTTCGGCGGGTTGCTCTACTTCGGCCTCACCGGCCTGATCTTCTTCCTCGGTTCCGTGATCATCCAGGCCGCCGTCGTCCGGGCCGCGCTCGCGCTCACCCGCGGTCAGACGATCGAACTCCAGACGCTGTTCAAGTTCGACAACCTGCCGCAGCTCCTCATCGGCGCACTGATCGTGGCGGTGCTGACCTCGATCGGGAGCATGCTGTGCTACTTCCCCGGTCTGATCGTGACCTTCTTCACCCAGTTCTACGTGCACTTCCTCATCGACCAGGACATGACCGGGGTGGACGCGATCAAGGCGAGCTTCAAGTTCGTGAACCAGAACCTCGGCACGTTGGTCGGCTTCTTCCTCGCGTCGCTGGTGGCCTACTTCATCGGTGCGCTGCTCTGCGGTATCGGCCTGCTGGTCGCGCTGCCCGTGGTGTTCATCGCCCAGGCCTACACCTACCAGCGCCTGCGCGGTGTGGCGGTCGCCGCCTGAGCCAGGTTCGTTGCAGCTGAGCGGGGACCGCCGACGGCGGTCCCCGCGCCACGTCGCGATCGATCAGGTCGCAGACCGACGGGTGCTGAGCCAGCCGACCGGCGCGCTAGGGGGACCAGGACGCGAAGGGCTCGACGGGGACGTTGCGCAGGATGCCGTAGGCCAACCACAGCACACCGACCCCGGTCCACAGCCACCTCGGCACCGCTGGAACGACGTCGCGCTGCAGCACGCGTGAGACCCACGCCACCCACGACCAGGCGGTCAGCACGACCAGGACGGGCAGGAAGGCGTTGAACCGGATCGCCTCGGCCATCTGCCCGGTGGTCAGCGCATGGGCGCTCCGGGTCCCACCGCACAGCGGACACCACACCCCGAACAACGTGCGCGACGGGCAGGCGGGGAACAGCTCCGGGTACCGCGGGTAGACGAGGCCGACCACCAGCACCGAGGTGGCCGCCGCGCCTGCGGCGAGCAGAGGTTCGGTGAGCGTCTGTCGTCGTGCGGGCGCCGACGGCGGAGCGCTGTCTGCCATCGGGGCCTCCACACCTGCGGCCGTCGGCGGCGCCCGTGGGGCCCACCTCGGCGTCGAGCCTACGGCGGCTACCGTCACCTGTCATGGATCGTTGTGCGCGCCGCCGGCTCCGGTCGGCCCTGCTCGAGACCGCCCCCTGGCTCGCGGCGACCGAGGTGGGCCCGCAGGCCGTGGAGGCCGGACGGTGCGACGCCTGCGACGAGTCCCCGCGGCTCCTGCCGACCTGCGGGCCGGCCGGTCCCGGAGCGGTGTGCCGGGTCTGCGCGGTCCAGCTCGGGCCCGATGGCTGGTGCGAGGGCCATCAGGAGGAGGGCGCAGCCGCTCTGGTGTGGGCGGCGGCGCTGCCCGCCAGCTGGGCCGAGCTGGTCATCCTGTGGTGGGTGGCCACCGGCGAGGTCCGTCCCACCGCCTGGTCGGAGCTGGACACCTCGGTGCTGCCGCTGGATGTCCGCCGCTCGCTGCCCCTCAGCTGAGGTCGGCCGCGGCCTCCCGGGCGATCGGCACGCCGAGGTCGGCGAGGTAGCGGCGGACCCCTACGGCCGCGGACAACCCCTCGCCTGCCACCAGGTGCGACGCCATCCCCACCTCCCGCGCCGCGACGACGTTGACCTCCCGGTCATCGACGAAGGCGACCGAGGCCGCCGGCAACCCGAGGCGCGCGAGCAGACGGTCGTAGAAGGCGTGGTCGGGCTTGCGGGCGCCGAGGTGGCAGGACGCCAGCACCCGGTCGAGCCGACCTGCCAGCGGCCCCTCGATCAGCTCCTCGATCCAGACCGGGTAGTTGGAGGCGCCGACCCTGAGCACCACACCATCGAGTTCCGCCAGCAGGTGCTCCATCCCCGGGAGCCACCGGGTGCCGGCCCGGCGCACGGCGTGGAACGCCGCCGGGTCGACCTCGACGCCCAGCTCCGCGTGGTGCTCCCAGTACAGCGACTCGCTGATCTCGCCCCGCTCGAAAGCCGGGTACACCTCCGGGTCGCGGCGCGTCATCAGCTGCTGCAGCGACAACCCCGTCGCCGCCTCGAGCGCGGCCCGGAACGGATCGGAGAGCAGGGTGTCCATCACGTCGAAGGCAACGGCACGGATCACTTCAGCTCCGGGTGGGGTGACGGCGGGGTCCTCGGCCGGACCGGCCACGTAGGGTAGGCAGCCAGTGGTCGAGCCCCCGACCGCTCCACCTCGACGAACCGGAGCCCGTCGTGGACGCCCTCTCCACCGCCGCGCAGCACCGCATCGACACCGCCCGCGACGGGCTGCTCGCCCTGTCCCACGCGATCCACGGCGACGCCGAGGTGGGCTTCGAGGAGCACACCTCCTCGCGCCGGGTCGCCGAGGCGCTGGCGGCCGCCGGGTTCGACGTGCAGCACGGTGTGGCCGGGCTGGACACCGCGGTCGTCGCCGAGTACGGGACCGGGCCGTTGACCGTGTCCATCTGCGCCGAGTACGACGCCCTGCCAGGCATCGGCCACGCCTGCGGCCACAACATCATCGCCGCCGCCGCGGTCGGCGCCGGCCTGGCGTTGGCCCCGCTGGCAGAGGAGCTCGGCCTGACCGTGCGGGTGCTCGGCACACCCGCCGAGGAGGGCGGCGGCGGGAAGATCCTGATGCTCCGCGCCGGCAGCTTCGACGGCTCCAACCTGGCGATGATGGTGCACCCTTATCCGCTGGAGTGGTCACGGATGCCGTTCCTGGCGGTGCAGCACTTCGACGTCCGCTTCACCGGGCGGTCGGCCCACGCCTCCGCCTACCCCCAGCTCGGCATCAACGCCGCCGACGCGCTCACCGTCGCGCAGGTCGGGATCGGGCTGCTGCGCCAGCACATCAAACCCACCGACCGGATCCACGGCATCGTGACCGACGGCGGGGACGCCCCCAACATCGTGCCCGAGCGCGCCGGTGGACAGTGGTACGCCCGGTCGGCGACGCTGGCCGAACTGGCCGAGCTCTACCCACGGGTCCAGGCCTGCTTCGAGGCCGGTGCGCTGGCGACCGGTGCCACGGTCCACTTCGACGAGCCCGGACCGGCCTACTCGGAGTTCGAGCACGACGACGAGCTGGTCGCGCTGTGGGAGCGCGAGGCCACTGCGGTTGGCCGCGTGCTGCCCTCCGAGCCCCCGGACCCCAACCTCGCCGGCTCCACCGACATGGCCAACGTGTCGCTGGCGATGCCGACGATCCATCCGATGCTCGCGATCGAGACCGGCGGCGCCGTCAACCACCAGCCGGGGTTCACCTCGGCCTGCGTCACCGCCGACGCCGACCGGG
>PWWI01000162.1 GCA_003561535.1 Nitriliruptoraceae bacterium | reverse complement strand
GCGCCTGCTTGCCGGTGAGCACCATGGCGCTGTCGGGCGTCATCACCAGGATGCCCTTGGTGTGCATCAGCATCGTGGCTTCGGCGTTCCAGTAGGGCTGGGCACCGACGTTGATCCCCGTCACGATGACGTTGACCTCGCCCCCGCCCTGGGTGAACTCGATCAGTCGACGCAGCACCGCGGCCACCCCGTCCATGTTCTCCGTCCCGGAGTCCAGGGCGATCCGGGCCCCGGCGGACAGGGCGAACCACTCCAGCGGGATGGAGCGCTCCTCGGCGAGGTCGAGGGCGGCGTTGATGCGGTCGCACTCCGCCTCGGTGATCGCCCCGAGCGCCCGGGTGGGATCGCCGAGGAGCACGACCCGCGTCATCCCCTCCGGGTGTCGCTGCGAGGTGTTGGTCAACAGCCCGACCACGATGCCCGACGGGTTCTGCCCCGGTGGCCGCTCCACCGGGACGAGCCGACCGTCCTCCAGCTCGTGCTCGACGAAGGAGCCGCCGGTGATCTCGGCCAGCCCTCCGGCACCCCGCGACGACAGCAGCTGCACCAGCTCGTAGGGGTAGGGGGTGCCCCGACGTCGGCAGCGCACGACCTTCTGGCCGTACTCGTCCAGGGGCTGCAACGGCTCCGGTGGCGGGTCGGTCTCGGCGATGGTGAACCCGGCATCCACCGACCGCATCAGCCGCAGTAGCCGCGGCCGGACCTCACCGGTGGCGGGGTCGCGGCGACGGCAGCCGACGTCGACCCGCTCCAGACCCAACCCGGCGGCGCTCGGCGCCAGGGCGTCGGCCATGTGGGCGAGCTCGTCGGGGTCGAGGTCCAGTTCCGGCCACACGTGCAGGGTGACCCGGTTCCACACCGGTTGCGAGCGCGCCGGCATCGTCGACAGGGCGCTGCGCATCGCCTCGAACACCCGGGTGGCGGCCCACTCGAGCTCGACGAACCGCTCGACCTTGCCGCGCTCGTCCAGCACCGGCGTGAGCGTGCGGACCTCCGCGATCGCGAACAGCCGGACGTCGGAGGGCGTGGAGCGGGCCACGGCGTGGTAGAGCTGGACGCCGGGCCCGGCCGGCAACCGGGTGAGATCGAAGTGCTCGTAGCGCCACAGTTCGAGCCGCTGGGCGATGATCGGCTGCAGGCCGCGCAGCGAGCGATCCTCCTCCAGCTCCCCCTCGCCGGTGGGACGGAAGGTGACGTGGCGGAGCCGGGCGGCGTGGCCCGGCGTGCCACGTTGCACCGCGGTGGCGGTGGCGTGCTCGAGACCCTCGAGGTCCGCCAGCGGCACGAAGGCAGCGCCGACGAGCTCCGCGAGGGCGTCGTAGTCCGGTGGCAGCTCGTCGGCCCAGGTGTGCACATCGAGACGCACGACCTGCGCCTCGGCGTGGGCGGCCCGCAGCGCGAGCGCCTCGCTGACCAACTCATCGAGCTCGGACAGCGGTGCCCGGCCGACGATCGTGTGGATGGCCACGCCATCCTCGTCCAGGACACCGTGGACGATCCGCCCGCCGGCGTGGACGGTCAGCGGCGCATCCACACCCAGCCGGTAGTACCGACGGGTGAGCACGTCCAGGATGAGTTCACCGACGTGATCGGGGTCCTCGGCCAGCTGCGCCAGCAGCAGGGGGGCCAGAGGGGTCGGGTGGGTGAGCATCGCCTCCAGGTGGCGCGTCCGGGCCGCCTGGTGCAGGTCCGTGCGCTGCAGGGCCCGCAGGTGCCTGGCCATGCTCCGCTGATCCTCGAGCTCCGCGTCGTGGACGGCGACCGCCTCGAAGGCGCGGTACCGAACCTCACGGGCGAGGTCGGCGACCTGGGGCTGGCTGCGGACGGTGGCGACCACCAGCCGGTCCAGCACCGCGAGAGCCTTCTCCGCGAGGTTGCCGGCGGCGGCCAGGCCCTGGTCGTACCAGCGCTGCAGCAGCGCGACCACGACGGGGACGTGATCGGTCACCTCTCGCTGGGCCCGGAAGATCCAGTACAGCGCCGCCTCCAGCTCCGGGGTGCGCTCCCGATCCTCCACGCCGTACCAGCGCAGGGCCCGGTCGAGGTCACCGAGGAAGCGACCGGGCAACCCCTCACCGCCTGCGTCGATCGTGCGCATGTAGGCGTGCAGGTGCTCCTCGGGGCTGCGGACGAGCAACGGATCGTCGACGAGCTCATCGGCCTCGCGGTGGCTCCGGAACAGCGCCCGCAGATCGGCGAAAGTCTCCAGGACCTCGATCTCGGCCGCGAGCACCTCGGAGGAGCCGACGTCGCCGTCGCCGGTGCGTGCAGCGATCGTCCGTGCGCTGGCCGGTGCCAGCTCGAACCCCTGCACGAAGCGACGCAGCTGGGCGAGCTCCTCGAGCCGGCGCTTGCCCGGATCGTCGGGCTGCGGCTCGGGCAGCTCCGACAGGGTCAGGCGCGGAGCGGCCGCTGGTCGCGCCTGGCCGATGCGACGGACGGGCGGCCTGACCGGGTCGAGCTCGACCAGTGGGCTACCGGCGTCCACCTGCACGTTCGTGCCGGAGAGGACGTGCCGCACCTGGCCGTCGAAGGGGGCGGTCACCGCCCGTTCCATCTTCATGCTCTCGAGCACCGCCACCGTATCCCCGGCACGGACCTCGTCGCCAGCGCTGACCGGGACGCTGACCACGACCCCGGGGCTGGGGGCGCGCACCACGCCGCCATCGCGTCGCCGCAGCCGGTGGGGGACGCCGTCCACCTCGACGAGGTGGTCGCCGCCGTGGACGGTGGAGACGACCGAGACCGAGCGGGGGCCCAGCTCGACGCGGCTCTGGAAGGGACCGAGCCGGTTGACCGTGAGGGTGGCGGTCGCGCCGTCGACGCTCAGCTGGTACTGGCGCCGCCCGGTCCGCAGCACCTCGATCGCGTAGTCGTGGCCGTGGTGGACGAGCTCGATGGTGCGCCCCGCCCCGCTCGGCACCCGGGGGCGGCCCCTGGCCGCCGAGGAGAACAGCTGGGCCTGCGCGAACCGCTCCTCGGTGTCGGCCGCATCCACGGCGGCCACCAGCAGCGCGAGATCCGCGTGCTGCGCACCGCCGAGGTCCCCCGCCAGGGCGACGCGGTCGATCCACCCGGTGTCGTAGCTGCCGGTCAGCAGCTCGGGCCGCTCCAGCAGGTCGAGCAGGAACCCCTTGTTGGTGGTCCCGCCATCCATGGCGATCGAGAGGTTGGTCAGCGCCAGGTGCAGCCGGACCCGCGCCTCCTCGCGGTCGCGTCCCCCCCCGACCACCTCGGCGATCGTCGGGTCGGCGTGGACGGCCAGGTCGTCACCCTCGGTGACCCCGGTGTCGATGCGGATGCCGGGCCCGGAGGGCAGCTGGAACAGCTCGATCCTCCCGGGTGCCGGACTGAGGGCCGCCTCGGCGTCCTCAGCGTTGAGCCGGACGGAGATGGCGTGCCCCCGCGACTTCGGCGGCATGCCCTCCAGCCGGCCACCCTCAGCGAGGTGGAGCTGCAGCTTGGCGAGGTCGAGCCCGGTGGTCCTCTCGGTGATGCCGTGGCCGAGCGGGACGCCGACGCTGATGCGCAGCAGGGCGGCCTGACG
>PWWI01000129.1 GCA_003561535.1 Nitriliruptoraceae bacterium | reverse complement strand
CTCTCAGGCCGCCGGACGAACGACGCGCACAGAGGCCGGGTCCCCTGGGCGTTCCGGCCCGCCGCCGCAGAAAGGATGAACGCCATGCAGCCTCTTGAAAGGACGCTCCGCAGCCAACTCGAACGCAGCTTGCGCCAGGCGCGGCGGGTCGGTGAGCAGGCGGCGCGGGCCGCACTGGACGCGCTCGGAGTCGCGGACGCTTCAGTGCCGCCCCACCTCGACGAGGAGCAGCGGGTGCTGCGCAGGCGCCTTCGCGCCCATGCGCGCAGCCTGGGGGATACCTTCCGCAACGGCGGTTCCGTTCCCGAGCGGCTGATCGCCGAGGTCGCTTACGAGCACTGGCACCGGATGCTGTTTGCGCGCTTCCTGGCCGAGAACGACCTGCTGATGTACGACGGTGTCGCGATCACGCTGGAGGAATGCGCCGAACTCGCGGCAGAGGAGGGCGGCGGTAGTGGCTGGGAACTGGCGGCCCGTCTCGCAGCGAAGCTGCTGCCGCAGGTGTTCCGCATCGACAGTCCGGTGTTTGCGCTCCGCCTGGCGCCGGATGACCAGCGCGCGCTGGAGGGTCTACTCGCGGGTCTCGCAGCGGAGGTTTTCCAGGCCAGCGATAGCCTGGGCTGGGTCTATCAGTTCTGGCAAGCCGACGCGAAGGAGCGGATCAACCAGTCCGAGGTGAAGATCGGCGCCCGCGAACTCCCGGCGGTGACGCAGCTCTTCACCGAGCCATACATGGTCAGCTTCCTGCTCGACAACTCCTTGGGGGCCTGGTGGGCCGCACGGCGGCTCAGCGAGACCGACCTGCGTAGCGCGAGCAACGAAGAGGATCTGCGGCGGAAGGCGGCCATCCCCGGTGTGCCGCTGGACTATCTGCGCTTCGTGCAACAGGAGGATGGCACCTGGACACCTGCAGCCGGAACCTTCGACGGCTGGCCGGAGCAGCTTACTGAACTGAAGATCCTCGACCCCTGCTGCGGCTCGGGCCACTTCCTGGTGGCAGCCTTCCTGATGCTGGTGGCAATGCGCATGGAGCGCGATGGTCTTTCCCCCAGGGAGGCAGTGGACGCGGTGCTGCGGCAAAACATCCATGGCCTGGAACTGGATAAGCGCTGCGTGGAACTGGCCGCCTTTGCACTGGCGCTGACCGCATGGAAATATCCGAGCGCTGGCGGCTACCGCGTTTTACCGGATTTGAATGTCGCCTGCTCCGGATTGTCGATCAGTGCTAAGAAGGAGGATTGGTTGGCTCTGGCCGGGAACAATACCAATCTGCGGATAGCGCTCGAAGAGATTTACAACCAGTTTAAGGACGCACCGGTCTTGGGTAGCTTAATCAATCCGGAAGCAAGCCTGGGTAAGAGTTCGCTGTTTGAATTGAAGTGGGAAGAAATAGGTCCCCTGCTAAGCAGAGCATTGGCGGGTGAGAAGGATGACGAAAAAACCGAGATGGCTGTTGTAGCAAAAGGACTCAGCAAGACGGCAGCCATAACAGGAGACAGCTTCAACCTAGTTAGTACAAATGTACCGTTCCTTACTGCCATCAAGTATTCTGATCCGCTAAAGAAATACATTGAAGGTACGTATCAATCTGCAAAAGCAAACCTTGCAACAGCAATGGCATTGCGGTCCATAGAACTGTTAGAAAAAGATGGCGTTGCATGTTACGTGGCACCGCAAAGTTGGATGTTTCTGAAGGGATACCGACATTTTCGTCGCAAGTTAATGACCGAACATTCGATTGCCTTGGTGGCAAGGTTAGGGGAGCAAGGGTTTCAGAGTTCGCAATCTAATGGCGAACAAGTGGCGCTTAATATCATCTATCAGAGCAGGTTTAACGAGCGAAATATATTCTGGGGGTTAGATGTAAGTGATGAAAAGGATGTAACCCAAAAGTCCGTAGGACTTACTAATAAAGAATTAAATCAAGTTGAAATTTCGAAGCAACTTTCAAAGCCACAGCACATTATTTCTTTTTCTATGTCTGTAGCTGCCAAGCCTTTGTCTGAATTCGCTTCTGCTTTACGTGGATGCGGAACAGGTGACGCTCCCGGCTTTGTGAGAAATTTTTGGGAAATCCAATGTTTTGGACATGACTGGGCATTTCATCAAACAACCCCGAAGGGGGTTGAGCTATTTGATGGCATGTCAGAAATAATACTTTGGGAGAATGAAGCAGGGAAACTGGCGCAACTCGCAGAAAGCGTGCGTCACCTAAATCATGCAGCACAAAATTGGCGACGAGGTAAGCCAAATTGGGGCAAGGCGGGTGTGATTGTTAGCCAGATGGGAAATTTTCCAGCGTCAATCTACGCCGGGGCAATATACGATCCAAACTGTTGCGCGATCGTCCCTTTCAATCCGGAAAACACCATTGCCTTATGGGCATACTGTTATGGTGGCGAATTCACGACGGAAGTGAAACACCTTAATCAGAATAGAAAAGTGGAGGTAAAAACGTTTCTGGCTGCGCCTTTTGATGAAGCAATTTTGATCCGAAATGGAAAGCAGCTTTACCCCAAAGGCCTGCCAAAGCCTTATGCCGACGACCCAACCCAATGGATCTTTCATGGCCATCCTTGCGGCTCGGTCATCTGGGATGAGGATCAGAAGTGGACCGCTCACGGCCCGCTACGCAACGACGAAGCCGTGTTGCAGATCGCGGTCGCCCGGCTGCTCGGCTACCGGTGGCCGGCGGAACTCGACCCGGCGATGGATCTGGCAGACGAGCAGCGCGAATGGGTGCGGCGGTGCGAAATGTTGCTGCCGGTGAGCGACAGCGACGGCATCGTCTGCATCCCGCCGGTACGCGGCGAGACGCGGGCTGAGGAACGCGTGATTAACCTGCTGGCCGCGGCCTACGGCGACGCCTGGAGCGCGAACATGCTATCGCGCCTGCTCGCCAGCGCCGACCACGCAGGCAAGTCGCTGGAATCCTGGCTGCGCGACAAGTTCTTTGCCCAACACTGCAGGCTTTTCCAGCAGCGCCCGTTCATCTGGCAGATCTGGGACGGACTACGCGACGGCTTTTCGGTGCTGGTGAACTACCACAAGCTGGACCGCAAGAACCTGGAGACGCTGATCTACACCTACATCGGCGACTGGATCCGCAACCAGAGAGACGATCTCGCCAGGGCCGTGGACGGTGCCCAGGAGAAGCTCGATGCGGCCGAAGCGCTGCAGCGCCGGCTGGAGCAGATCCTGGAGGGCGAGGCTCCCTACGACATCTTCGTCCGCTGGAAGCCGATAGAGGAACAACCGATCGGCTGGAACCCCGACCTGAATGACGGCGTGCGCCTGAACATCCGCCCCTTCCTGACCGTCGACGATGTCGCCCGCAAGGGCGCCGGCATCCTGCGCGACAAGCCGAACATCCACTGGAAAAACGACCGCGGCAAGGACGTGACCTCCGCACCCTGGTACAAGCTGTTCAAAGGTGACCGGATCAATGACCACCACTTGACGCTCGCGGACAAGAAGGCATCGCGCGAGCAACACGAAAACCATAATAAGCCATGACTACTACCCGGACGTGGACGGCCAGGGATCCTGCAGAGGCGTTTTTCCCCGTGGAACT
>PWWI01000206.1 GCA_003561535.1 Nitriliruptoraceae bacterium | reverse complement strand
CCTCGAAGAACCCCACCATCTGCATCTTGAAGTAGACCTCGGGGTCGATCCCCGGCCGACCGCCTCGGCTCCGGTCCATCTGGTAGTAGGGTTCCCACAGCTCTCCCAGGGCGTCACCGAACCCGGATGCCTTCAGGGCTCGGTCCAACCGCACGTAGAACGAGGTGGCCGGCGTTGTCGGAAGCTTCTCCGTCGGAAGCCACACGCTCGGCTGCGCTTCCCGGTCCTTTCGTCGGAACATCTACGCTCTGGATCCTAGGGGAGGGGTTTTCGAACCGCCCAAAGATACGCCCGACCAACCCGGATCGCAGCCCCGGACGAGGAGTGTTTCAACGGGCTGTTAGGGTTCTTCCACCCGCGTCACCACGGCATCTGCCCTGGCAGCAGGGCTCCAACGGGTCGAGGCCGTCATACCGCGGCTCGGTCAAGGGGTGGCCGTCGAAGCACTGTGGCAGGAAAGCGATAGCGAACCCACCCTCCGGCCCTTGGCCCGTCAGGAAGTAGACACCCACGGCCTCGCCTTCAAAGACCTGGCGGCGCCCGGGCAGATAGAGCCAGTACCGTCCCCACTCGTCGGCGTAGACCCCTCACGCCGAAGTACCGTCCTCTAGGGCGGCCAGGATCGCGGCTCCGCACAGCGGCTCCCCATCCAGCGAGGTCATCGTCCCCGTCACCGTACAGGACATCCTCCTCCCCAAGCCGAACTTCAGTTCGATCCGTCCCCGGCCTTCGATCCCAAGGCACCGGAAGCCAACCCGGGGCTCGAGTCTGATCAGTGCTCGCCTTACGACTGGGAGGCATGAGGGGCGGAGGCGTCCTCACCGGTGCCTCCCCTGGACCTTGCCACCAAGCCGCCCGGAGCCACCCATTCGGACATCCTTCGGGCCCCGGTTTCCATAGCCCGACCCCCACGCCTACCCTTCGCTGGCATGAACCCGCCACCGGGACGGGCCCACCCGGTATCCTAAACCCCTTCAGCAGCTCCTTGCCTCGAAAAAGACCGATTCCTAGCTTAGTTTCAGCCTCAAGAGGGGGTTTGTATTTCCCATTTCGGAACACGGCAATGGTTGATGGTACACAGTCTTCAAGCTTGGTGCACCGGCAATTCACTCATCCTTCTTCGAATGATCCGACCGGCATCATCTAACGGGTCGGTAATCGCCATGGCCTCTCGAGTGATCACGGCAATACTCTTGGTCACCGTGGCAGGGTGTTCCGGAGGTGACTCTCCGTCGGGTCCTGATTCCCAGGCACGGTCCCTGACCCGGGTTGAGGTATCGCCTGCTGCCGCGACGCTCGAGTACGTTGGCGACACCATGCGGGTCGTGGCATACGGCTTAGACGGGGAGGGAGTGCATCTCAGTGGAATTCAATTTACTTGGAGTTCGACCGCACCCGAAATTGCTATCGTGGATCAGTCGGGTCTCGTCACAGCCGTCTCTGATGGCACGACGTCAGTGGTTGCGTCGTCCGATGGAATTTCTGGGAGTGCCTCTTTAAGCGTTCGAATTGTACCTGCAACCGTTGAGTTCCAAATCGACTCACTCGAATTCACGGCGTTAGGTGACACGATCAATCCGGCATTTTTCGTGCGCGATTCGGGTGGAACGCCAATCTCTGGGGCGGCCACGACGTTGAATTCTTACGACCCGGGAGTGGCCGGAGTCACCGCTGACGGAGATGTCGTTTCAACTGGTGCCGGCGAAACTTGGATAGAAGGTCGCATCGACGGATTAGTCGACAGTCTGTTCGTTCGAGTACAGCAAGTTCCTGCCACGGTCGAGCTCAATGTCTCCAATGTCGACCTGTTTGGGCTAGGTAGCACGTCGAGCATTACCGCTAAAGTAGTGGATTCGAACGGCAATATGTTGCCCGGTGGCTCACAGCCGGATGTTTCATCCTCGAATGAGGACGTCGTTTCGATCTCGGGTGAAGAAATTGTTGCTGAAGGATTGGGGGTTGCGGACCTAGTGGCCGAATTCGAAGGGCTGGCGTCCAGCGCCGTCCAAGTTCGAGTCGACGGGTGGAGAAAGATATTCGATGGATACGATCGCCTCTGCGGGGTCACTGCACTATCCGGAGTGTATTGCTCGACGCTGGGTCGTACCGATGCGGAGTGGAATCCGTTGGACCAAACATCTGACGTCCCCGAGGTTCTCCAAGTCTCGATAGGAAATCACCACGTCTGTGTGCTGATAGCGGGAGGAGCCCTGCGCTGTTCGGGATCTAACGAAAAGGGCCAGTTAGGTGGTGAGTCACATGGGACGACCTACGTGTCTCCAATGCCCGACCACGTTGTTACTCAGGTCACTGCGTTCGGGAAGTCGACCTGTGCGCTTACTGAAGCCCAAGAGCTTTTCTGTTGGGGCGACAACTTCGTCGGGCAGTTGGGGCTCGGTGACTTGGTGGACCGAGAGACTCCTCAATCGGTGGGTTCCGGATATCAGTCGCTGCCTCGGAACAGCTATCAGATCGCCGACATATCCCCGATGATGTGTGCGGCCACCGTCGGTGCGGTAAGGTGCTGGGGGCAGTTCCCGAACAACCAGATCCAAGCTACTCCCACTGACGTTATTGAAATTGACGCACCGGGTTCGATCTCCCTCTACTACCTCGTGCCCATGAGAGTAGCAGACGGCCAAGTCTCCCTCCTGATGAACGACGGCTGGGGCACGCCTGTCGTTGAGCTCTCGGCCTTTGACGACATTACGTACGTGTCGGGCGCCGACAATGGGACGGGATGCGCCCTGCGACGGAATGGAGACATCATCTGCTGGGGGAGTGATCTCTATGGGGAGCGTGGTATCACTGATCCCTCCGAACTCGGCGCTCCCGTGAACACAGTGGGCGGTGGCCATGAATGGAGCGCCCTCGCACGAAAGTCCGGCACTACGTGTGGGCTGGACAGCTTAAGTCGATTGTACTGTTGGGGTTGGGGATTTGGGCGAGTCCCGACTCGCGTTGCCCCCCCCCGATAGGCGTCTGTCAGATTTTCCGTGCAAATGGCCGGTGAGGTATGCGGGCATGCGTCCGGGGAAGACGCTTGCCAGGTGATTAAGGGCTGCGGGCCAGTCCTGCACCGGCCGGGTCCAACGCTCGCCGCCCTTCATGATGTGTAATGCGCCAAGTTGATGCCGTCCTGCAGGGACTCGGCACGCTTGCTCCAGTAGGATGGCAGCCCCGCCCCGTCGTTCGTGCCCGATCAGTTTGACGGCAGTGGGAATTGCGGCAACTCGTCCCATCCCTTGAGCACCGTGAAGTGGCCCACGAACTCGGGTTGCTCGGATCTGAGGGATGCCAATGACTGCTCGCTCACGTTCAAAACAAACCAATGTTTCGGTCGGGACGCCGCCACATAGGCGATCCGCTTCTCCTCGCCCTCGTCACCCCACCAGATCTTGGAAGGACATCGATGCTGGCTCCTGGGAACGAACAGGATCGTGATGTCGTGCGTCTCCCCCTTCGCAGCGTGGACCGTCTGAACGGGGACCCTCAGCGTGCCGGATTCGACCCGCCCCCTCCGCTTGCCCCATGACCCGACGACCGTGGTGCTTCGCGGGGCCTTGATTTGCCTGTTG
>PWWI01000110.1 GCA_003561535.1 Nitriliruptoraceae bacterium | reverse complement strand
TCCCGTCGCTGATGAGTGCCTTGAGCATCGCGCGCCACGACCTGCATGTGGTGATGGAGGGTCCCGCGAGATACCATCAGACGATCCCGAGCGTTGCTCCCGCCTTCCCCGTCACGGTCGTGTTCGATGCGATCACCCCGGGTACCTACGTCGTCACCGCCCATCACGGCAGTAGTCGGCTCCAGCGGACGATCGAGGTACGTGGTCAGACCCTGCAGGTCGACTTCGTGATGCCTTGAGTGCGTCGGCGGATCGGGTGTGCCCGGCGGCGCACGGCGTGGGCGGTGGCACGCACCGGCGATCCTCGCTGGGTCGCTGCTCTGCCTTGCCCTGATTGCTGCAGACAGTATCGGTCCAGCCGTCGACTTGGCGGGCGCCACTCCAAACGAGGTCGCTGGCACTCGGCGAATCGCCGCGCCCGACGGCGACCATTGAGTACTACGCCCAACCCGATGCGCCCGGGTACAGCGTCGCCGCCACGAGCAGCCTCGACGCCCGCGTGGTACGGGATCTCGCTCACACGCCGATCGCGGCCATCGAGTCGCACGAACGGCACGTGCTGGAGCGGCATACCTGTGGGTCTCGGGAGCCAACGTCTGCGCGACGGCCTACGTCGCGATGCCGCTGGCCGAGCCGCAACGAGTACGTGCCAGCGTGACGATCGAGGCCCACGAGCGGGTGCGGCGTGCATCCCGCAACACCAGCCACCACGGCTGGCATCGGGCCCCATGACTCCGGACGCGATCCAGCACGGCCAACCTCGGACGCCGTGACCGAGTAGCGTCGGAACCCGCACCACGTTCACGTGCCGTGCGGTGCTTCAGGCCGATGATCCGAGCCGATGCCCGCAGTGGTAGCAGCGCTGACCCGGCCCGATCCCGACCAACGTCCTGCCGCAGGCCGGGCACGCGAAGGCGCTCGCCGGACTGTTCGGAGCTGCCGCTCGGTCGAAGCGCAACTGCGAACCGCAGCGCGAACAGCGTCGGCAATCGACCTGTTCGGCCGCGAGCGCGGCGCCGCAATGGCTGCAGAGCTGGTCGCCCCAGCGGGCGATCACGATGTGCGCAGCAAGGAGGTTGGACGCTCCCGTGGTGGCTGATGCGGCATCGACCGGCTGGACTGCGCCTCCGTCCACCTTCGCGACGACCGCTGGCTCGGTACGGTCCAGCGTCGAGGTACCAGGCGTTGCCCGCGCACCCTCATCGCGACTCGCTGTTGACACCGCAGACCGCCCGCTCGCTGTACGAGCGGCCGTCAGCGCGATCATCTCGCGCTCGATCCTCTCGCGTTCGCGACGCAGCGTGCGCTCGAGCGCTCGGAACCGCTGGAAGGCTTCCAAGAGACGGTCGTCGAGGAGCGGCACCACGTCGTCATCGCGTCTCATGCGCGCGCCTGTTGGAGTGCGCCGGCGAGGCTGGCCGCGTCTTCCGCAGCGAGGGGCTGGTCGAGTTGCAGGGGTCTCGCGGGCAGTCCGGCGACACGGAGGTCGGTTGGCGCCTCGAGCCTGAGTACCGCCTCGCCCGTCTGGAGGGTGGCGTCGCGTGGGCCCGACGTCGCTTGCCACACGAGCAGGTGGACACGAGACTCGGTAGCGCCCCGAAGCAGGGCCTCGAGACCATCCGGCAGGGGTCTCGTCGGATGCGCGAGCACGACGAGCGTGATGTCTGGGAGCTCGTCGTCGGGTTGGCTGCGCCGCTCGATGATGACGTCGAGCTTGAGATGGGCGCCGACCCCTTCCGTGTACTCGATCAGGTGGGGCGTCACGTCGAGGATGGCATCGAACCGATCCGCGACGACGGCGTCGTCGCTGAAGTCCAGCACGACGAACTCCCAGGCGCTGGCTTGCGTCTGGCACGCGATCTCGAGTACCTGGGTCGCGAGGCGGGCGGCTGCCTCCTCGGCGGTCCCGCCCCGCAACCGCAGCGGGGCATCGAGTGCGAACTCGACCGGCAGCCCGTTGGCATCGCGCCCAAGGACGAGGCGAGGCATCGTGGGCGCTGGAACTGCGAGCAGTCCCCGCAAGCGTGCCGCGACCGACACCGGAGGCGCTCCGCGATCACGATCGGCTGTGGCCGCTGGCGTGATAGGGGTGGTCTCAGCGGTCTCGGGCACAGTCTGGACCGATCCCGCACCAGCGTAGTGGGACGCGCCATCGGCCGGCGCCACCCATGCGGCGAAGCGTTGCACCAGGTTCGTGGGAGGCGGCTCCTGCCACGCGACCTCGTGTCGCCCCAGCGCCTCCGCTGACACCCGGTATCGACCGGGGTTGCCGGGGGCTCTCACGACGTGCAGCATCTCCGTGCTCACCCCCTCCACTCGGCGCGACGGCGCCAACCACAGCGACACCTCGGACGACAGGCTCACCTCGGCGCAGTCAGCAACCCACGAGCCCAGGTTCGGTACGGCATCGGCCTCTGATCCCAGACCGACCACCACCCACCGCACGCCGGTCTGCTGCGCCTGGGCGACCCCTTCCGTCCAGCGCTCGAACCACTGGGTCAGCGAGGAACCGGGCGGGGCACGCCAGGCTGCAGGCACCCCTTTCGCTCCGCCCTCCTCGAACCACGCCACACCCACTCGACCTGGTCCCATCAAGGCGATATACCGAACGCACCATCCGACGATCGCCCATCGCACCCGCTCGATCTCCGTCGCATGCCCTTCCACGACCACGGCACCCCAGCGTGCCGGCGCCACCACCGCCGGTACCGTCCACACGTCCGCTCCCTCATCGTCGGCGAACAGCGTCAGGTCTCCGACACGGATCCCGCGATCCGGCACGCCTGCCGGGTCGGCGGATGCTTCGTCCCACCTCTCCCAGATCGAAGCACCCCACGGCGCCACCACCGGGCCGTCCGATCGCGCGAGCGCGGACGCCTCGTCTCGTACGGTGTCCAGACCTCGCCGAAAGCTGTCTCGGGCCGCCTCCAGCCGCCGCGCCAAGCGCTCCATCGCCTCAGCGGGGTCGGCGGCATCGTGTGTGCCGATCGCCAGCGGCTTCGATGCGACGGCCGTAGTCGCAGCCGCTGGAGGCGTCACCGCAGGCGGTGACGCGCACACGGGAGGTGGCATCGGCACTTCGCTGCGGTGCACGTACGACGCTGGCTCGTCGTCGGACTCCACGCTCCCATCACGGGTACGGTTCCCCCGCGATCCAGCGCCCTGGGTGGAGCCGGCGGCAGGCAGACGAGCGAGGTACCGAAGCGCGAGACCGCTGACGCCGATGGCGGACAAGGCGATGAAGAACGCAGTGAACAGTTGACGGTTCGCTTCAGGGGCGAAGGACGACCGATCTCGGATGGTCTGACGGGACGTGCCGCTGTCGCGCGCCACGGCCGTGGTGGGGGCGAGCGAAACCTCGAAGAGGGCGCTCCCCGCTGCGATGGCGCTCCCAGCAGCGGGGTTCCAGGCCCCTTGCATGCCGCTGAGCGCGCCACCAGCGGCGTCGACCGGTCCTTCCCCGGATGCGACACCGAGGAGGAGCGCGATGCTCAGCACGGCAAGGGTTCTGGTCTGAAGAAGCATCAGCGGGCCCCCATCCAGTACGTCCGATTTGATGAATGGTAGCACCGTCGGCGCAAGCATCTGCGATGGATGATGTGTCCGTGAACGTTCGGCTGCGACCC
>PWWI01000089.1 GCA_003561535.1 Nitriliruptoraceae bacterium | reverse complement strand
GCGATGGTCGCCCCCACGCCGGTCAGCACCTACCTGCACGCCGCCACGATGGTCAAGGCCGGCATCTACCTGCTGCTGCGGTTCACCCCGGTGTTCGGCGGGGTGCCGCTGTGGCGTACCTCGCTGGTGCTCGTCGGGCTCGGTACGGCGGTGTTCGGTGCGGTCGTCGCGACCAAGCAGCACGACCTCAAGGCGCTGCTCGCCTACTCGACGGTGAGCCAGCTCGGGTTCCTGACCGGGCTGATCGGCATCGGCACCCCGCTGGCACTGGCCGCCGCGGGCCTGCACACCCTGGCCCACGCCCTCTACAAGTCGGCGCTGTTCATGAGCGTGGGCATCATCGACCACGAGACGGGGACCCGGGACCTGCGCGAGCTCGGCGGACTGCGACGCCAGCTCCCGCTCGTGGCCGCCACCGCCGGGTTCGCCGCGGTGTCGATGGCGGGGATCGCCCCGCTGCTCGGCTTCGTGTCCAAGGAGGAGGCCTTCGCCGCCTTCCTCGCCGGCGGCGGGGCCGGAGAGCTGGCCGTCGTCGCGATCACCCTGGCCGCCGTGGCGAGCGTCGGCACCGTCGCCTACAGCGCCCGGTTCTACCTCGGTGTCTTCGAGGGCGAGGTGCGCAGCCCGGCCCACGCGGCGCCCGTCGCCTTCGTCCTCCCCCCGGCGCTGGTCGCGGCCGCCGGGCTGGTGCTGGGCGCGGCGGTCGGCTGGCTCGATCCGCTGATCAACGCGGTCGGGCTGGCCACCACCGGCACCGACCCGCTGCTGCACCTGGCGCTGTGGCACGGGCTCACCCTGCCGCTCGGCATCTCCCTCGGGGTCGTGGCGGTCGCCGCGCTCCTGGTCATCCGGCGCGAGCGGGTGCAGCAGCTGCAGGACCGGGTCGGCCTGCCCGCCGGCGCGGACGTGTTCGACCACCTCTACCACTCGGCGCTGGCGCTCGGGCGGGTGGTCGGTCGGACCTCGGGCTCCCTGGCCCCGGCCGCCTACCTCTACCCCATCATCGCGGTGCTGCTCGTGCTCGGTGTGGGTGCGGCGACGTGGCCCGCGGTGACCATCACCGGGCCGCCCGCGCCGTCCCAGGCCACGGACTGGGCGGTGGTCGCCCTGCTGACGGCCTGCATCCTCGGCACGATCCAGGCCCGCAGCCGCCTCGGTGCCATCGCGGCGCTCGGCATGACCGGGTTCCTGGTCGCGGGCTGGTTCGTCCTGCTCGGCGCCCCCGACCTGGCGCTGACCCAGCTGCTGGTGGAGACCCTGATCATCACGGTGGTGGTGCTGGTGTTCCGCCGGCTCCCGCAGGAGTTCCGGCGTCCGGGCCGGGTGCGGGTGGCGAGCGCGGCCGTCACCGCCGCCGCGGTCGGGCTGTTCGCGGGGCTGGCCACCTACACCCTGACCGGCCGCCGGCCGATCGCGCCGATCGGCGCCCGGTTCCTCGCCGAGGGCGAAGAGGTCACCGGCGCGAGCAACGTGGTCAACACGATCCTGGTGGACTTCCGCGCGCTCGACACCCTCGGCGAGGTGGCGGTCCTGGCGGTGGCCACCGTGGGCATCTTCGCCCTGACCCGACTGGTCCGCCACGACCCGGTCCCCCAGCCCGAGCTCACCGTCGAACTGGAACCCGACGCCACCCACGAGCTCTACGAGGCCCCGACCCGCCGGGGGACCGCGGCCACCCGCGACGCCACCCACGACGTCACTCCGGAACGCGCCGAGCCACGGCCCCGCGGGGTGCTGGCCGACACCCGCGACGCCGACCGGGTGCGGCCACGCGTGCCGGCCCGGCTGCTGCACGGCGCGGGCACGATCGAGTCCGTGATCCTGCAGACCGTGGCCACCAGCCTGGAGCTGGCCATCGTCGCCGCGTCGCTATGGCTGCTGCTGCGTGGTCACAACGCGGTGGGCGGCGGGTTCATCGGGGGGTTGACCGCGGGCGCAGCGGTGGTGCTGTTCTACTTCAGCCACGGCCACGAGCGGGTGTGGCAGAACCGCAAGCTGCGCCTCACGCCGCTGGTCGGCACCGGCCTGCTGATCGCGCTGCTGTACGGGCTGGCCGGCCTGGCGTTCGGTGAGGGGTTCCTGGCCGGCGGCAAGCTCGTGCTCGGCCCGATCACGCTGGCCGCCTCACTGGTCTTCGACGTCGGTGTCTACCTCGTGGTCATCGGGATGATCGTCGGGATCGTGCGCCACCTCGGGCAGGGGCTCACCGAGGAGGAGGCGAGATGACCGCCGCCATCATCGTCGGGCTGCTCGCCGCCGGGGGGACCTACCTCGTCCTGCAACGCGGCATCGTGCGGATCGCCCTCGGCTTCGTGCTGCTCGGCCACGCCGCCACGACGCTGTTGATGGCCGCCGGTGGGGTCGCGCGCCGGGACGTGCCCTTCGCCGGCGGGTCGGGCGCGATGGCCGACCCCCTGCCCCAGGCCTTCGGGTTGACCGCCATCGTGATCTCCTTCGGGGTCACCGCCTTCCTGCTGACCCTCGCCTTCCGCAGCCGCGACGCCCTCGGGCACGACGACGTCGAGGACCGCTCGATCCCCGAGGACCGGGTCGTCGGCCCCGACCACGACCGCCGGCTGGGCGCCCACCCCCGGGACCATCTGCCGATGACCTCGAGGGACCGGCCATGAGCCAGCTGCTGATCCTGCCCTTCGCGCTGCCGCTGGTCGCCGCGGCCCTGTGCGTGCTGTGGCGCGAGCACCGAGCGGCCCAGCGAGCGCTGACCTACACCTCGCTGGGCGTGGTCATCGCCATCGGCCTCGGCCTGGTCCGCGTGACCCGCGATGGTGGCGCGATCGCCACCGACATCGGTTCCTGGCCGGGAGGGCTGGCGATCATCTACGCCGTGGACGGGTTCGCGGCCCTGTTGCTGGTCACGACCGCCTCGGTGGCGGCGATCGGGCTGGCCTTCGCGATCGGCCGTGGCGAGGACCGCCACCCGCTGTTCCTGGCGCTGGTGAACGTGCTGCTGGCGGGGGTGTTCGGCTCGCTCACCACCGCCGACCTGTTCAACCTCTTCGTCAGCTACGAGGTGATGCTGATCGCCTCCTACGTGCTGCTCACCCTCAGAGGTGGTCGGCGGCAGACCCGGGCCGGTGCGATCTACCTCGCCGTCAACCTGCTGGCATCCACCGTCTTCCTGCTCGGCACCGCGCTGCTGTACGGGGTGGTCGGCACCGTGGGGTTCGGCGAGCTCGCCGGGGTGGCCGCCAGCGACCCGAGGGCGGCGATCGGCGCAGGCGTCGTGGTGGTCGCCGTCGCGGTCAAGGCCGGGGTCGTGCCGATGCACGGGTGGCTGCCCCGGGCCTACGTCGAGTGCGGGCCGGCCGTCGCGGCGCTGTTCTCCGGGCTGCTGACCAAGGTCGGGGTCTACACCCTCTTCCGGCTGTACAGCGTGGTCTTCGCCGGCGACCCCGACTGGCGCCCGATGCTGCTGCTGGCCGCCGGGGTGACCATGGTCGTCGGGGTGATCGGCGCGATCGGTCGGGGGGACATCCGGGGCATCCTCGCCTTCCACATGGTCAGCCAGGTCGGCTACCTCATCCTGCCGCTCGGGCTGTGGACGACCGCGGCAGTGACCGCCGGCCTGGTCTACCTGCTGCAGTACCTGGCGGTGAAGGCGGCGCTGTTCATGGCCGCCGGGGCGGTGGAGACGCTGACGGCGACCGGTTCGCTCGCCCGCCTCGGTGGGATGGTCCACACGCGCCCGATGCTGGCGGTGGCGTTCCTGCTGCCCGCGCTGGCCCTGGCCGGGGTGCCGCCGACCTCGGGGTTCGTGGGCAAGTTCCTGCTGATCCTCGCGGCCTTCGAGGCCGGCGCGTACCTGCTCGGCGCCATCGCGGTCATCGTCAGCTTCTTCACGCTGCTGTCGATGATCAAGATCTGGAACGGGGTGTTCTGGGGGGAACCCACGCCCGAGGTCACCCACGAGCACACCGAGGGCCCCGTCGGCCTCGCGGTCCCCACCGGCACGCTCCGGCCGAGCTCGCCCCCCACCTCGCCGCTGGTGGCCCGGGGCCGGGCCGCCGAACTCATCGCGCCGGCGCTGTCCATCGGCGTGGCCGCGGTGCTCGTCGGCCTGGCCGCCCCGGCGCTGATCGACCTGGTCGCACCGGCCGCGGACGCCCTGCTCGCCCCCGACGCCTACCTCGAGGCGGTGACCTCCGCATGAGCCTGTTCCCGAGGGTCCGAACCCGGGTCCGAACGTGGGTCCGAACGTGGGTCCGAACCCGGGACCGCACATCGGCCCGAACGTGGGTCCGAACGTCGGTCCGACGGTGGCTCCGCCGCATCCCGGCCACCGTCGTGCTGCTGGCCGTGGTGGTCCGCGACCTCGTCGCCGCGAACCTCAAGGTCGCGACCGAGATCGTCACCCCCGGCTTCCAGATGCACCCCGGGATCGTCCGGGTCCCGACCCGGACACGCACGCCGATGGAGGCGACGATCCTGGCCAACCTGATCACGATGACGCCGGGGACGCTGACGCTCGAGGTCGACCCCGAGACCTACGACCTCTACGTGCACAGCCTCTACCTCGACGACGTCGAGGAGTTCCGCGCCCACATCGCGCGGACCGAGGACCGCCTGCTCGAGGTGATGCGATGAACCCGCTCGACCTGGCCCTGGCCGTCCTCGCGGCGGCCTTCGCGACCAGCCTCATCCGTGCCTTCCGCGGTCCCTCGGTGGCCGACCGGGCCGTGGCCGCCGACGTCGGCCTGTTCGCCGTCGTCGCCGCGATCGCCATCCTGGCGGTCCGCGCGGGCTCCACCGCCTTCATCGACGTGGTGCTGGTCGCGACCCTGCTCGGCTTCCTCGCGACCGTGGCGGTCAGCTCGCTGGTCAGGAGGCCGCCGTCATGAGCGCGCTCACCCTGATCGGCGGCGTGCTGGTGGGTGCCGGCATCCTCTTGATCCTCCTGGCCGCCATCGGCATCGTGCGCTTCCCCGACGTGCTGACCCGCGCCAGCGCGGCCACCAAGGCCGCGGGGCTCGGTGTCGTGTTGGTGCTGGCCGGGGTGGCGTTCCTGTTCGGCACCCTCGAGGCGGCGGTCAAGCTGTCGCTGGCGGTGGTGCTGCAGTTCCTGACCGCCCCCGTCTCCGGGCACGTGATCGCCCGGGCCGCCTACCGGTCCGGGTCCCCGCTGTGGGAGGGCACGCACACCGACGAGCTGGCGGTCTACGAGCGCCGTGCCGGTCGCCACACCCCCGGGACCACGGCGGGGCGCCGTCCGCGGTGAGCTGCGACCGCTCTGCCCCGGCGGGGCGGCAGCGGTGCCGTGGCGGGGCGAGCGGTGTCACGGCGGGGCGGCAGCGGTGTCGCAGCGGGGCGGCGGCGGTGCGGCAGCGGTGATGCCAGGTTGCTCGCGCACCTTGGCAGGCCCCCTGCCAGTCACGGTGCGCGAGCAACCAGGGCCCACCACCGGATGCGGCACCCGCCCACCGGGGGCCCGCGCAACGACCCGCGACCACCCGCGGCCGGCCAGCCCCCGCGGGATCGCCGCTCGGGGGCGGATGAAGGTCCCGTGCGGGCCGACTAGCCTGCGCCTCGCCTGATCCCCGACCGCTACGGGAGGCCGATGGAGACGTCGTCACTGCTGCCCCTGGCTGCCGTGCTCGTCCCCGTCGCCACCACCGCGGTCATCGTCCTGACCCGCCGCTCGACCGCGGTGCGCGACGCGAGCCTGGTGATCGGTGCGCTCCTCACCTTCGGCGTGGTGGCCGCCACCGCTCCGGCGACGCTGCGCGGCGAGGTACCGACCAGCTCACTCGGTGAGCTGCTGCCCGGCGTCGAGGTGACCTTCGCCGCCGACGGGATGGGCCTGATCTTCGCCGTGCTGGCGAGCTTCCTGTGGGTGCTCGCCGGCGGGTACGCCATCGGCTACATGCGCGGCGACAACGCGGCGAACCAGACCCGCTTCTACGCCTTCTACAGCCTGTGCCTGTCGACGGCCTTCGCCGTGGCCTTCGCCGGCGACCTGCTGACCTTCTTCATCGCCTACGAGCTGCTGACGATCACGACCTACCCGCTCGTCACCCACAAGGGGGACGCGAAGGCGATCCGCGCCGGTCGTGTCTACCTCGGCTACCTGCTCACCGGCGGCGCCCTCGTGCTGCTGGCGATGATCATCATCTACGCGCAGACGGGCGATCTGACCTTCACCGCAGGCGGGTTCGTCGGCGACCAGCTCGGCTCGACGCTCACGATCGTGGTGTTCGCGCTGTTCGCCTTGGGGTTCGGCACCAAGGCCGGCCTGATGCCGCTGCACGCGTGGCTCCCCGGGGCGATGGTGGCGCCCCCCCCGGTCTCCGCCCTGCTGCACGCGGTCGCGGTGGTCAAGGGTGGTGTGTTCGCCGTCGGGCGGGCCGTCGGGTTCGTGCTCGGGCCCGGGGCGATCGCCGCCGTCGACGTGCAGGGGTTCCTCGCGGCCGTCGCGGGCGCCACGATCCTGATCGCGTCGATCATCGCGCTCCGACAGGACCACCTGAAGCGGCGGTTGGCCTACTCCACGATCGCGCACCTGGCCTACATCGTGCTGGGCTTCTCCCTGCTGTCGGAGGGCGCCTTCGAGGGCTCGCTGCTGCACATCCTCAACCACGGCGTGGCCAAGATCACCCTTTTCTTCGCCGCGGGCGCCATCCACATCGCGGCGCACAAGGACCATGTCAGCGAGCTGGACGGCATCGGGCGACGCATGCCCTTCACCATGGCCGCCTTCGCGCTGGCGTCCTTCTCCCTGGCCGGCCTGCCCCCGGCCGGCGGGTTCCTGTCGAAGTTCACCCTGGTGTCGGGTGCGCTGGAGGCCGAGGCCTACGTGCACGCGGCGATCATGGTGGGCTCGGGCCTGTTCACCGCGGGCTACCTGTTCCCGGTGGTCTACCGCGCCTTCTTCCGGCCCGCTCCCGACGCCCCGGGAGGGCCAGCCCCGTCCCTGCCGCCGACGCCCGAGCCCGAGCCAACACGCGCACCCGAACCCGCGCTCGCCGTCGCCGGCCCAGCCGACGAGGCCGGGGAGCCCGCAGCGCCAGTCGACACCGCAGCGCGCGCGCCCGCCACAGCGCCCGGGGAGCCCGCAGCGCCAGTCGACACCGCAGCGCGCGCGCCCGCCACAGCGCCCGCCCACACCGCAGCGCCGCGCCATCCGACCGGGCCCACGGAGCCCGCCGACACCGCCGACACCGCCGACCCCCAGCACGACAGCACCGACCCCCACCAGCACGACAGCACCGACCCCCACCACGACCACCACGGCCACGACCACCACGGCCACGACGACCACGGCGAGGCCTCGGCGCTGATGGTCGTGCCGCTGTTCACCACCGGCGTGCTGTCGATCCTGCTCGGCCTCGCGGACTGGACCGGGCTGTACGAGCTCGCGGGCAGCGTCGCCGCTGCGGTCACCGGGGGTGGAGCATGACGCGCAGGGCCCTGCCCGTGATCGCCGTGGTGGCGGTGGTCGGCCTCGGCCTCGACCTGCTGATCGGCTACTCCCCCGTCATCGGCTACGGCGCCGGCATCGGCCTGTTCGGCACGATCCTGCTCACGATCGTCGCCAAGCAGGTGATGGCCCCGGCGCTCCAGCGCAGCGAGGACTACTACCCCGAGGACGCCAGCCCCGAGGTGGAGCACGACGTCCACGGCGTGCGTCGCGACCTCGACGACGACACCGATCACGCCTCGAGGTCGGGGCACCCCGGACGCGGTGAGGCGGGAGGTGGCGCGTGAGCGACCTGCTGCTGCACCCCGCCTGGCCCCTGCTCATCGCCGCGGTCCTGGTCCGTGTGCTACCTCGACGTCCGGGCCAGCTCCTCAGCCTCATCGCGCCGGTGCTGGCGCTCGCCGGGGGGCTGACGCTGACCGACGGCACCCTGGTCACCGCACCGCTGATGACCTTCGAGCTCGAGCTGCTCCGCGTGGACCGGCTGACCACCGCCTTCGGGGTGGTGTTCGCCGTCGCCGCGCTGCTCTCCGTCATCTACGGCCTGGCCACCCAACCGATCGGTGAGCGTGGGGTCGCGCTGGCCTACGCCGGCGCCGCGATGGGCGTGATCTACGCCGGGGACCTGCTCACCCTGTTCCTGTTCTGGGAGCTGAAGGCCGTCACCTCGAGCTTCGTCGTGCTGTCACGGCGCACCCACCGCTCGAACCGGGCCGGGATGCGCTACCTGTTCTTCCACATCGCCGGCGGCAAGCTGCTGCTCGGTGGGCTGATCGTGCAGTACCAGACCACGGGCTCGCTGACCTTCACCGCCTTCGAGTCGGGCGTGGCGGGCTGGCTGGTGCTGGCCGCCTTCGCCCTGTCGGCGGGTGTCCCGCCGCTGCACGCCTGGCTCAAGGACGCCTACCCCACCGCCTCGGTGGCCGGCACGGTGTTCCTCTCCGCCTTCACCACCAAGGCCGCGGTCTACGCCCTGATCCGTGGCTTCCCCGGCTCCCAGGTGCTGCTCTACCTCGGCGTCATCATGGCGACCTACGGGGTGCTGTACGCGATCCTCGAGAACGACATCCGCCGGCTGCTGAGCTACCACATCATCAGCCAGGTCGGGTTCATGGTCACCGCCGTCGGCATCGGCACCGAGACGGCGCTGAACGGCGCGACCGCCCACGCCTTCGCCCACATCCTCTACAAGGGCCTGCTGCTGATGGGCATGGGAGCGGTGCTGTACGCCACCGGGCGCTCCCGGGCCAGCGACCTCGGCGGGATCCTCAACCGCATGCGCTCGGTCGCCGTGCTCTACATGATCGGTGCGGTGTCGATCTCCTCGGTGCCGCTGTTCTCCGGGTTCGTCTCCAAGGAGCTGATCCCCTACGCCGCCGGCCAGGAGGAGCTCGCCTGGCTGGTCATCGCGCTCAAGGTCGTGTCGGTCGGGACCTTCCTGTCCACGGGGCTCAAGCTGCCCTACGCGACCTTCATCGGCACCCGCGGGCTCGGTCCCGCCACCGAGGACGGCACCGACCGGGTCGTGGTCAAGCCCGTCCCGGTGTCGATGTACGTCGCCATGGGCGGGGCCGCGGCGCTGAACATCGCGATCGGCCTGTACCCGCCCCTGCTGTACGACCTGATGCCCACCGAGATCACCCGCGCCCCCTACGCGCTCGGACCCGTGGTGGAGAAGGTCCAACTGCTCGTGATGACCGTGCTCGGGTTCTGGCTGCTGTTCGCCATGCTCGGGTCCAAGGCCAAGATCAACCTCGATCTCGACTGGCTCTACCGCCGGCTCCCCGTGCTGATCAGCGCCCACCGGGCCGAGCGCACCCTCGCGCGCGCCGACACCCCCGCCTCCGCCCGCACCCGGGCCGTCACCTCCACGCGCACCGGCGGGCGGGCCGTGCTGGCGCGGGTGTTCGAACCTCCCGAGGACGACACGCCGGACGTGGTCGCCACCTGGACGCTCGGCGGTGTCCTGCTCGCTACCGCAGCGCTGCTGCTGATCGTGAGCCTGCTGTGAAGCGGAGACTGCGCATCCTGGCGCTGTTCGTGGCCCTGATGGTCTTCTGGCTGGTGCTGTCCGCCCGGCTCGACCCGCTGTTCCTGGTGATCGGCGTGGTCTCGGCGGCGTGGATCGCCTGGTACACGATCCAGATCGTCGACAGCGAGGTGGGTGAGCGCCGCGACGGTGGCGGCTTCAACCCGCTCGCGCTCCTCGTCTACATCCTGTGGATCTTCTGGCGCCAGGTCGTGTCGGGTTTCAGCCTCGCCTGGGTGGTCGTCAACCCGAGGCGCGCGCCGAAGCCGGGGGTGTTCCGCTTCCGCACGGGCCTCGAGGCACCCGCGGCCCGCACGATCCTGGCCAACTCGATCACCCTGGTGCCGGGGACCAACACCATCGAGGTGAACGACGACCTCTTCACGGTGCACGCCTTCAACGCCACCAGCGCCGCCGACCTCGCCGACGCGAAGGTGCAGCGCCGCATCGCCCGCATCTTCCGGGTGCCGCCCGACGACCCGCCCGAGCTCGAGTGGGAGCCCCTGTACACCCCCGACGTCGCGGACCAGCAACCTGACGACGACCTCGAGGTGGACGACGAGCCACACGACGACGAGGGGGTGCGCTGATGGATCCGTTCCTGATCGGCGCCCTGATCGCCGTGGCCGCGCTGATCGGCGCCGGCCTGCACCGGGTGTGGGCCGGGCCGACCATCTTCGACCGGCTGGTCGCGGTCGCGCTGGTGACGGCCAACGGCGTGGTGATCATCGTGCTGCTCGGCGCGACCCTGGAACGTCCCAACCTGTTCTTCGACATCGGCATCAGCTACGCGCTGCTGGCCTTCCTGCTGCCGTTGGCGCTGGGTCGCTACTTCGAGCAGCAGATCCGCGAGCGTGACCAGCGCCGCGCGGGCGACACCACCTCGGCACCGAAGCGCACCGATGCCGGGGGTGGGTCGAGCCCCGACGGGGAGGTGTCGTCGTGATCATCGCCGCCAACGTCCTGATCGCGACCGGCATCCTGCTGATGGCGGTGAGCGCCCTCGCGCTGTTCACCATGCCCGACGTCTACACCCGCGCCCACGCCGTGGCGAAGTCGGAGACGATCGGCATGACCCTGGTCTTCCTCGGCGTGCTGCTGCGCCCCGAGGTGGACCTCGGTGCGGGGGGCCGGCTGGCCTTCATCATCGTCTTCGCCACGATCGCGAACCCGACGGCCGTGCACGCCCTGGTCCGCGCCGCCTACCGCACCGGCGCCCGACCCCGCATCGAGCTCGACCAGGCGGCCGCCGACCGCGAGCTGGGAGGCGAGCGCTCATGATCGAGGCCCTCGACGTCGTCCTCTTCCTCGTGCTGATCGTGGCCGCGGTGCTCGCCCTGATCGTCCGGGACCTGCTGACCGCCGTGGCGATGCTGACGGCCTACAGCCTGTTCGTGTCCCTGCTGTTCGCCGGGGTGTCGGCGGTGGACGTCTCGCTGGTCGAGGCGGCGCTCGGCGCCGGTATCACCGGGCTGCTGCTGATCGCGGCGATCCTGGCCACGACCCGCCACTCCGACCCGCACCCCGACCCCCGGCGACGCTGGGTGGTCCTGCCGCTGGTGGGCCTGTTCCTGGCGCTGATGCTCTACGCCGCCACCGGGCTGCCGGACCGCGGCGACCCGGAGGCACCAGCCCAGCTGGGGGTGAGCCAGGTCTACATCACCCGGTCGCTCGAGGACACCGAGACCCCCAACGTCGTCACCTCCCTGCTGGCCGACTACCGGTCCCAGGACACCCTCGGGGAGACCCTGGTGATCCTGACCGCCGCGCTGTCGGCGGCGATGGTGCTGGTCCGACGTCGGGACCAGGACGACCACGGCGAGCACCGCAGCCAGGACCACACCGAGGGGGGTGGGGCCCGATGATGCTCGGCTCCTACCCCTCGATGGTGGTCCGCGTCGTCAGCGCGGTGCTCGTGCCCTTCATGCTGATGTTCGGGGTGTACATCATCGCCCACGGGCACTACGGCCCCGGCGGAGGGTTCGCCGGCGGGGTGTTCCTGGCTGTCGGGGCGATCCTGCCGCGGCTGACCCTGCCCCAGGAGATCGCCTACCGCGTGTTCCCCGCCTGGCTCGGACCGCTGGTCGGCGGCGGCGGGATGCTGCTGTTCCTGCTGGTCGCGGCCGCGCCCATGGTCGCCGGTGGCGCGTTCCTCGACTACGGCGCCATCGAGGTGGCCGGCGTCGAGGCCTCACGGGTGCGCTACCTCGGCATCCTCATCGTCGAGGTGGCGGTCGGCCTGGCGGTGTTCGGTGCGATGGTGCTGATCTTCGACGTGATCAACGGCACCGAGCCACACCCCAGCGAGCCGGCGCCCGGACCGGCCGGCGGGTCCGACACCACCCCCGCACCGGCCGGCGGGCCCGACAGCACCCCCGCACCGGCCGGCGGATGCGACAGCACGCAGCGACCACCCGGCGGGGCCGGGAGCTCCCAGGGGGGACCGCGATGATCGAGCTGTTCCTCTCCCGCTACGTCTACCTGTTCGTCCTGGCGCTGCTCGCCATCGGGCTGTACGGGGTGCTGGCCAAGCAGGACCTGGTCAAGAAGCTGATCGGCCTGGTGATCTTCTCCACCGCGATCTACATCTTCTACATCGAGGGCAGCCTGCAGGAGGGCGGGACCGCCCCGGTGATCGACGCCCGCGGCAGCGACCCGGCGCTCTACGTCGATCCGCTCCCCCATCTGCTGATCCTGACCGCCATCGTGGTGGGCGTGGGCGTGCTCGGTGTCGGGCTCGCGCTGCTGGTACGGATCTACCGGGCTCACGGCAGCCTCGACGAGTCCGTGGTGGCCGCCCGGCTGGCCGGTCGCACCCCCACCGACACCGAGCTCGAGGACGACGTGGCCGAGCGGCGTCCGGTCGCCGGCCAGGAGCACCCTCGTCCCGATGACCGTGACGGGTCGGGGCCAGCGTGAGCCAGCTCCCGATCCTGCCCCTGCTGCCCCTGCTCTTCGGGGCCGTGCTGGCGATGCTGATCAGCCTGTGGCGAGCGGAGGCCGCCCAGGTGGTGGCCGTCGTCGCCACCTCGCTGTCCCTGGCCTTCGGGGTCACGGCCCTGGTGACCGTGGTCAACGACGGGCCGATGAGCTACTCGCTGGGTGGCTGGCCGCCGCCCTTCGGCATCGAGTACATCCTCGACCCCCTGTCGGGGTTCATGGTCGCCATCGTGGCCTTCATCGGGCTGATGGTGTCGCTGTACCCCGTCGATGTCGCCTTCGACATCCGGCCCGGGCGGGGCATGCCGGTGTACGCCCTGGCGCTGCTGCTGCTCACCGGGCTCACGGGCGTGATGCTCTCCGGTGACCTGTTCCACCTGTTCGTGATGCTGGAGATCTACGCCATCTCCACCTACGGGCTGGTGTCGCTGGGCGGCGACCGCGGCACCTTCGCGGCGTTCCGCTACCTGCTGCTCGGCACCGTCGGCTCCGGGCTCTACCTGCTCGGCATCGGGTTCCTGTACTTCTCCACCGGCACGCTCAACATGGCCGACATGGCGGCGATCCTGCCGGGGATCTCCGACTCACCGGCCGTCCTCGGTGGGCTCGGGCTGATCGTGATCGGGCTCGCGCTGAAGATGGCGCTGTTCCCCCTGCACATCTGGCTGCCCGACGCCCACAGCTTCTCGCCGCCCGGGGTCGCCGCCCTGCTGGCCGCGGTGCAGGTCAAGGCCGGTGCGTACTCGCTGGTGCGGATCCTGTTCGACGTCTTCGGGCCCGCCTACCTCGGTGCCGAGGGGCTGCCCGTCTCGGCGGCGCTGGTGTGGTTCGGCCTCGCCGGCATCGTCGTCGGCTCCGTGCTGGCGATCCGTCAGCGCGATATCAAGCGGATGCTGGCCTACTCCACCGTCGCCCAGCTCGGCTACATCGGCGTCGGGATCGGGCTGGCGACCCCGCTGGCGCTGGTCGGTGCGCTCCTGCACGTGCTCAACCACGCGCTGATGAAGAGCGCGCTGTTCCTCGTCGCCGGCGGCATCATCCAGCGGACCCACCTCAAGGCCATCCCCCGCTTCGCCGGGCTCGGCAAGCGCATGCCACTGACGATGTTCGGCTTCGCGATCGCGGCGCTGTCGATGGTCGGCATCCCACCGCTGGCCGGGTTCTGGT
>PWWI01000104.1 GCA_003561535.1 Nitriliruptoraceae bacterium | reverse complement strand
CGCGGATCAGGTTGAGGTTCTGGTAGATCGCGTCGGCCGAGCCGGTGAACCAGCGCGCACCGTCGCGCATCTGGGCGGGGACCACGGAGACGTAGTTGCCGAGCATCTGCGACATCCGCCAGGTCTTGGCGATGTGGGCGTTGAGGCTGTGGCTCTTGTACTGGGTGAGCACGGCGATCCGGCGGTAGCCGGAGTTGACGAGGTTGGAGAGCACGAAGTCGATCAGGCGGTAGTTGCCCCCGAAGGGCACCGCCGGCTTGGCCCGGTCGCGGGTCAGGGGCTGGAGTCGGTTCCCGGCACCGCCAGCCAGCACCAGGCTGAAGACCTTGGGGTTCCTCACTGTCATGGGGGTCCCTCCACCGTCGTTCCACCGACGCGCGGCACTCGCGCGCGGGCCAGGGCCCCTGGCCGGTCCGCATCGCTCCCGACGTGGTGCCTGTGGACCCGACCTCGACCCTAGTGGTTGCCCGCCGGTGGTGGCAGGGCGTGCGGCCGCCCGATCGGCGCGGAGGAATCCACTCGCCGGCCCGGGCGTCCGAGCGAGGGTGTCAGGCCCCCTCGACGCCGTAGCGTCGGGCGTAGTCGCCGAGCATCCGGTGGGTCGAGTACACCGGGGACAGCAGCACGATCGCGTCGATGGCCATCTTGAGCCACCGCTGGGGGAGGCCCGCCTCGTCGCGGTCGTAGAAGGTCGGGCCCACCTCGTCGGCGAGCAGTCGGTACACCTCCGCCGCATCAGCGGTGTCGCGCTCGGTGACATCGGTGACCGGCGCCCGGTCCCCGATCGACCAGCCGATGCCGACCTCGGCGTGCCGCCCTTGGTCGCTGACCGCCTCGTCCCACCAGCCGTCCAGCACGGACAGGTTCAGGCCACCGTTCATCGCAGCCTTCATGCCCGAGGTCCCGGAGGCCTCCTTCGGCCGCAGTGGCGTGTTCAGCCAGACGTCACAGCCGGAGGTGAGCAGGCCACCGAGTTCGAGGTCGTAGCCCTCGACGAAGACCAGCTTGCCCGCCAGCCGCGGGTCGCCCGAGGCCTCCACGAGCTGTCGCAGCACCGCCTGGCCGTCCCGGTCGGCGGGGTGCGCCTTGCCGGCAACCAGGATCTGGATGGGTCGCTCGGTATCGCTCAGGATCTCCCCGAGCCGGTCCATGTCGCGCAGCATCAAGGTGCCACGCTTGTAGGTCGCGAAACGGCGGGCGAACCCGATGGTCAGCGCCTGCGGGTCGAGCCCCTCGCCACCGGCCGAGACGCCGGTGCGCTGGGCCCGTCGCTGCAGGCGGGCCTGGACCGCCGACAGCAGGCGGGCGCGCGCGCGCTGGCGAGCGTCCCACAGGACCGCCGGGTCGAGGTCCCTCAGCGCCTGCCAGGCCGCCGGGTCGGTCCCCCGACGCCATCCGGGGACGTAGCCGTCGAGCAGCTCCGCGATCTCAGGACCGGTCCAGGAGGTGGGGTGGACCCCGTTGGTCACGTGGTCGATCGGCACGTTGGCCACATCACGATGCGGCCACAAGGAGGCGAACATCGAGCGTGATACCTCGCCGTGCAGTCGTGCCACGCCGTTGGTCCGCTCCGCCAGCTTCAGCGCCAGCACCGTCTGGTTCCACACGGGGAACCCCGGTCCTGTCGCGAGGTCCCACAGCTGGTCGAAGGGGACACCGAGGTGGTGGCTGAGCGGAGCGAGGTGGTAGGCGGCCAACCCGTGATCGAAGGTGTCGTGCCCGGCCGGGACGGGGGTGTGGGTGGTGAAGTGCAGCTCGCCGCGGACCGATGCCAGCGCGGTCGCCAGGTCCTGGCCGGCACGCCGGTACACCCCGAGGCGTTCCAGGGCAGCGAAGGCCGCGTGGCCCTCGTTCAGGTGGTACAGCGACGGGTCGACGCCCATGGCGTGGAGCATGCGGACGCCGCCGACACCGAGCACCAGTTCCTGCCGGATCCTGGTGTCGCGGTCGCCGCCGTAGAGGTGCCAGGTGATGGCGCGGTGTCCCTCCGGTTGGCCCTCGATGTCGGTGTCCAGCAGGATCAGCGGGACCCGACCCACCGACAGCCGCCAGGCTTGGACGGCCACCTCGCCGTCGCCCATGGGCACGTGCACGACCACCCGACGGCCGGCCGCGTCCACCACCGGGACGGCGGCGGAGCGGGCGAGGTCGTTGGGGGCGGGGGAGGAGACCTGGTTGCCCGTGCCGTCCACCGTCTGGGTGAAGTAACCGTCCCGGTACGCGAGCCCGACCGCCACCAGGGGCAGCGCCAGGTCGGAGGCCGAGCGCAGGTGGTCCCCGGCGAGGACCCCGAGCCCGCCCGAGTAGGTCTTGAGCGGATCGCACAGGGCGAACTCCGCCGACAGGTAGGCGACGACGCGCTGCCCGGGATCCAACGCCGGGGCGCCGGCGAGCTCGTCCCGCAGCGCGGCGGCCAGGTCGGCGATCCGGTCACGCAGCTCGGAGTCGGACCCCACCGCGGCGAACGCGTCGGCGTCGAAGGCTTGGATGACGGCCATCGGGTCGTGGCCAGTGACACCGCCGAGCCTGCTCGCCAGGTCCTCGAACAGGGCCCGGGTCGGGCGGTCGTAGAACCAGCGCAGGTTCCGGGCCAGCAGGTCGAGCTCCGCTTGGAGCGCGGTCGTGTCGTTCACGGGCAGGGTCCTCGATCGGTCATGGCAGGCAAGCCCCCGCCGGCGCCGTCAAGGTGACGACGCGGAAGCGGGAGCACGTCGGGTGCACACGCTACGCCGGTCGGGGCCCCGGCGCGAGTGAGGGTCTTGGTCACTCGACCGCCGTTGCCACCTCGATGGCACCTCTCTAGCGTTCGGGTGCGATGCTATGGGAAGGCGGTCGGTGAGGCGGCCGAGCGACACCGCGGGTGCCACCGAGGTCCCCCCGCGCTCCACCTCGCCCTCCACCCCGCCCTCCACCTTCTCCACGCCCGACGCGGCCGAGCGGTCCGCCGCACTGGATGAGCCGACCTGATGAGCTACACACCCACGCCCCCGTCCGTTCCGACCTCCGCGCCTGACGCTGGTCGGGATCTCATCGACGTCGACGACCTGCTCGCTCGCTACCACGCGGAGGTCCCCGATCCAGCCGCTCCCGAGCAGCGCGTGGCCTTCGGCACCTCCGGTCACCGCGGCTCCTCGTTGCGGACCTCCTTCAACGAACTGCACATCCTGGCGACCACCGAGGCGATCTGCCGGGAGCGTGCCGCCCAGGGCGTGACGGGCCCGCTGTACCTCGGTCGCGACACCCACGCTCTGTCCGGTCCAGCGATGGACACCGCGCTGGAGGTGCTGGCCGCCCACGGGGTGGAGGTGCGGATCGACGATGCCGACGGCTACACCCCGACCCCGGTGATCTCCCACGCGATCCTGGCCCACAACCGGGACCATCCCGATGCGCGCGCCGACGGGATCGTGGTGACCCCCTCCCACAACCCGCCCGAGGACGGGGGGTTCAAGTACAACCCGCCTCACGGGGGACCGGCTGGCTCTGACGTCACCGGTCGGATCGAGCGCGAGGCCAACGAGCTGATGGCGACGCCGGGCGAGATCCGCCGCGTCTCGCTCGAGGAGGCCCGGGCCGCGGCGGTCCGCCACCCCTACCTCACCCGCTACCTCGATGACCTGCCGGCGGTCGTGGACCTGGCGGCGATCGCGGCCAGTGGCCTGAAGCTCGGCGCCGACCCGCTGGGTGGGGCTGCGGTGGACTACTGGGGGGCGATCGGCGAACGGTTCGGCCTCGATCTCGAGGTCGTCAACCCGGTCGTGGACCCCACCTTCTCCTTCATGCCCCCCGACCACGATGGGCGCACCCGCATGGACTGCTCCTCGAGCGCGGCGATGTCGGGGCTGGTCGCCCTGGCCGACCGGTTCGACGTGGCCTTCGGCAACGATCCGGACGGGGACCGGCACGGGATCGTGACCCCTGGGGCCGGGCTCCTGAACCCCAACGGCTACCTCGCCGTCGCGATCGAACACCTGCTCGCCGACCGCGACTTCCGCCCCGAGGTGGGGGTCGGCAAGACGCTGGTGAGCTCCAACCTGATCGACCGGGTGGTCGCAGCGGCAGGACGGCGGCTGGTGGAGGGGCCGGTCGGGTTCAAGTGGTTCGTCGAGGGTCTGCTGGACGGGACGCTGGCCTTCGGCGGCGAGGAGAGTGCGGGAGCGTCGTTCCTGCGCTTCGACGGCACCGTGTGGTCCACCGACAAGGACGGCATCATCGCCTGCCTGCTGGCGGCGGAGATGACCGCCCGCGACGGCCGCGACCCCGGCGTGCGCTACGGCGAGCTCACCGACCGGCACGGCAAGCCGGCCTACCGGCGCGTCGACGCGCCGGCGACCCGCGAGCAGAAGGCCGTGCTCGCGGCGCTGTCACCGGAGGACGTGGCCGCGACGACGTTGGCGGGTGATCCGATCACGGCGACGCTGACCCGGGCGCCCGGCAACGATGCGCCGATCGGGGGGCTGAAGGTGACGACCGCCGATGGATGGTTCGCGGCGCGACCGAGCGGCACCGAGGACGTCTACAAGGTGTACGCGGAGAGCCTGCGCAGCGAGGAGCACCTCGAGCAGATCCTGGCCGAGGCGCAGGAGGTCGTCGCCGCCGCGCTCGCCGGCTGAGGTCGCCGGCGGGGGTCCGGTGGCTGGGGGCCTGGCGGCGGTTGGTGGTGGTTGGCGGCGGTTGGTCTGGCTTGGGTGCCGTTGGGGGGCGCGGTTGGTGGCGGTTGGGTGCCGTTGGCCCCGGTTACCGGGGGTCAGGTTCCCCAACCCGGCCGCCTGGCCGTGGTCGGTGGGGGGTTGGGTGCCGTTGGCCCCGGTTGCCGGGGGTCAGGTTCCCCAACCGGGCCGCCTGGCCGTGGTCGGTGGGGGTTGGGTGCCGTTGGCCCCGGTTACCGGGGGTCAGGTTCCCCAACCGGGCCGCCTGGCCGTGGTCGGTGGGGGGTTGGGTGCCGTTGGCCCCGGTTACCGGGGGTCAGGTTCCCCAACCCGGACAGCGCGGCGGGCACCGCGGCGGACAGCGCGGCGGGCACCGCGGCGGGCGCCGCGGCGGACAGCGCGGCGGGCACCGCGGCGGACAGCTCAGCGTGAGGGCACCGCTGCCAGGGCGTCGTCGATCGCGGCGAAGGCCCGCTGGAGGTGGTCGTCGGTGGTCCGCAGGTTGCCCAGCGCCAGCCGCAGCACATGGCGCCCATCCAGCACGGTCCCCGACAGCAGGATGCGCCCGTCCTCGTCCAACCACCGCAGGAGCCGCCGGCTGCGCTCATCCACTGCCGTGAGCGCCGCCGCCGACTCCGCTTCTCCGGTGGCCCCGTCGTCACCGGCCCGGAGCCGGAACACCACCGTCGACATCTCGGGGCGCAGCACCAACTCGAGGGCCGGGTGACGCTCGACCCAGGCGGCGACCCGCGCGGCCTGGCGGACGTGCTCACGGAGCCGTCGGCGCAGCCCGTCGGCGCCGAAGTAGCGCAGCGTCATCCACAGCTTCAGGGCCCGGAACCGGCGTCCCAGTTGGACGCCGAGGTCCATCAGGTCGGTCACCTCGCCGTCGTCGGTGGCGAGGTAGTCGGGCACCAGGGAGAACGCCGTCGAGAGGGCCTGGGTCTCCCGCAGCAGCAGCACCGAGCAGTCGATGGGTGTGAACAGCCACTTGTGCGGGTTGATCACGAGCGAGTCGGCACGCTCGATGCCGTCGAGCAGCGACCGGTGCTCCTCGCAGATCGCGAGCGCCGCCCCGTACGCCCCGTCCACGTGGAGCCAGATCGGGTGGCCGAGCTCGGCGACGGCCGCGTCCCGGACATCAGCGATCGCCTCCAGTGGATCCACCGAGGTGGTCGCCGTCGTGCCGATCGTGGTGACGATCGCCACCGGTCGGAACCCGAAGCGGAGGTCCTCCTCGATGGCGGCGGCCAGCGCGTCGGGCCGGAGCCGGTAGCGGTCGTCGACGGCGATCGTGCGCACTCCGTCGCGTCCCAGGCCCAGGGCGATGGCCGCTTTCTCGACCGACGAGTGCGCCTGCTCGGAGGTGTACACACGCAGCGCCGGCAGATCTGGGCGGCCTGCCAGTCCCCGTTGTCGCACGTCGAGGTCGGTCCGTTCCCGGGCCGCTGCCAGGGCCAGCAACGTCGAGGTGGAGGCGCCGTCGGTCAGCAGCCCTGACCAGGACGGTCCCATGCCGAGCAGTTGGCGCAGCCAGTCCACGACCAACTGCTCGACCTCGGTCGCCGAGGGTGAGGTCCGCCACAGCATGCCGTTGACGTTCAGGGCGGCGGTCAGCGCCTCGCCGAGGATGCCGGGACCGGCGCCGGTGATCGCGAAGTAGGCGTGGAAGGACGGGTGGTTCCAGTGGGTGATCCCGGGGAGGATGACACGGTCCAGGTCCGCCATGATGCGCGGGAAGGGCTCCGGGTCGTCGGGGGGTGCGGTGGGCAGCGCGTTGCGGACCTCGCCTGGGGCCAGCGGGCTGAGCACCGGGCGGTCATCGATGGAACCGAGGTAGTCGGCGATCCAGTCCACGACCATGTGGCCGTGCCGTCGGAACGCCTCGATGTCCATGTCGCCGACGCCCGACTGGGCGGGGTCCAAGCCGTCGTGTGCGCTCACGGCTCCTCGTCGTCAGCGTCAACGTCGGTTCCGGGGTCGGCGCCGGTGTCGGTGCCGGGGTCGGAGTCGTTGTCGGGATCGGCGTCGGGGTCGAGGTCGTCCTCGCCGGCGTCGTCCTGGGGGGCGTCCTCGAACGTCAGGTCGAACTGGTCGTCGGCGATGGGCACGGCGACGACCTCGGCGATCGGGTCCGGGCTCGGGTCCGCCTCCTCGACGGCGGTGACCAGCAGCGCGTAGGGCACGGCCACGGCCAGCGCCAGGAGCACGAGGACCAGGGCGACCTGGGCGATCCACCGCGGCAGGCGGCGCTTGCGGCGGCCTCGTGGCCAGCGGGGCGCGAGCTCCCGCCACAGCTCGTCGAGTTCCGCGCTGGCAAGTGGTGCGGCGCGTGCTGCCGCGTCAGCGTCCAGCGGGGTCCCCTGGACCTCCAGGAGCCAGCCTTCGACATCGGTGGGATCGGCCCGGTCGAGCCGGCGCATCGCGCGGAGGAAGGTGCGGCGCACGGTGGTCAGGGCTGCCGCTCCGCCGCCGGGGTCCCCAGCGGCGTCCGTGGTGCCCGATGCGGCGTCCGCGGTATCCGATGCGGCGTCCGCGGCGTCCGTTGCGGCGTCCGTGGCGCCCGAGGCCCCGGCAGCGGACCCCGACGAGGCGCTGGCCGCCGCGTGCAGCGTCGCAGCGTGACGGTGGACCAGCACGGCGAAGGCCGGTGCGTCACCCTCGCGGGCGCGCGCGAGCAGCTCTCCGTCGTCGAGATCGGTGTCGCTCATGGGGGTCCTCGGGTCGGGGAGAGGCTACCTCGCGGTCGGTGCGCTCCCGGGAGGCCACACCCCGTGGGCGGTCCCTGCGGCGGGTCAGTGCACCACGATGCGGATGGCGCCGCTCGGGTGCAGGGTGCAGGCGCCCTCCAGGACCCCGGCGGTGGTGAAGGTCTGACGCAACGTCTGCCCCGGTGCCACGACGTAGGGGCCGACCTCGTGGGTCACGCTGTCGTGGTTGACGATCTCTAGGCGATCGCCCACCTGGACCTCCAGGGTGCGGGGGAGCAGTTCGACCGGCTCACCGGCGGCGAGGCGCTCGGCGGTGCCGGTGGCCACCTCGACTCGGATCTCCTCGGCGCCGAACGTCGCGCGCACGGCGAGCCCGACGGTGCCGACCCCGGCGAGCAGCAGGAGCACCAGGACCGCCGAGGGCCATCGTGACCGCGGTCGCGGCGACGGCGTGGGTCCGTCGGATCGGGTGGCGTTCGGCACAGCAGGCTCCTCGGGTCAGTCGCCGGCGAGGTGGAGCGTCGCCTCTCGGGGACGCCCGTCGTCGCCGACCAGGGTGAAGGCGACCGTCCAGGGTGGGGTCGGAGGGAGCTCGAGGACGTAGGACAGGTGGTGGTCGGGGCTGACCTCGAACATCTGGTGGGTCGACCCGGTCACCTCGGCGACGGCGAGGTGGACGTCGCTGACCGCGGCGGGCCGTCCGTCACGGCCGAAGGCGTAGAGGTGGGCCTCGTTGGTACCCGGGCGGACCGGGGCCACCGTCAGGTCGAGGGTGAGGCCCTCGACCACCACGCGCTCCTGGTGGTGGGGCGGGACGGGATCCGGAGCGGTCCACACCGCGGCCGGGACGGCGAGCGCAGCGGTGAGGAGCACGGTGAGCAGGGGGAGTGGCACGCCCGGACGCCGTTCGGCGACCGCCAGCAGGCCCCCGACCAGCACCGCGGTGGCGACCACGAACACCGCAGGCCACGCCAGCCGCCCTGCGGAGGCGGTGGTGGGGGCACCGAGCCCAGCCGTGACCAGCAGCAGCAGGGCCAGCACGCCACGCAGCGCGCTCGGCAGCGGCGGTGCATCGACGGCGCGGTGCAGGACGAGGAGCGCGACGAGCAGCAGCACCCTCGCCAGCACCGCCAGCAGCCAACGTCCGGCTGGGTCGGCGCCGTCGACGAGCAGGAGCCCGGCCTCGAGCAGCGAGGCCGCCAGCGCCAGCCCGGCGACGACCAGGACGCCGTCGGTGGCACCCGGGCGCATCCGATCGCCGCCGTCCGGCTGCCGTGGACCCGGCTGCCGTGGACCCGGCCGCCACGCGCCCGTCCACCACACCACGGTGGTGACCACCGTGGCCACGGCCGCGACGCCGCCAACGGCCCCGGCGGCCACCAACCACGGCCCCGCACTGGTGCCGCGCAGCACCTCGACGATGTCCATCCCCGTGGCCGAGATCACCGGGTCAGACGTCCTCCCGCACCTCGACGTTCACGGTCACCTCACCGGCAGAGGCGAACGTCAACGTGAGCTCGAAGGTTTCGCCAGGCGCCAGATCGTCGGCCAACTCCAGCAGCATCAGATGGTACCCGCCGGGGACCAGCGACACCGTCTCGCCGGCGGGGATGTCGAGGGCCTCGATCTCGCGCATGCCCATCATCGCGAACCCCTCCGGGCTCGGCGCCATGGCGTCGTGACCCATCTCCCCGTCATCGTCCATGGCGTCGTGCTCGCCCATCGGGTCTGCTTCCTCGGCGTCCTCGCCCATCCCCTGGTCCTCGGCCTCAACGTCGAAGGTCTCGTGGAGCTCGACCCGCGCGGCCACGCTCGGGTCGACCGTGGCGCCGAGCAGCTGGTCGTCCACCTCGCTGTCGTTGCCGACATCGAGGTAGACGGCGCCGACCCCGGTGAGCATCGGGGACATCCGGCTGCGGGCGTCGAGCACCTCGAGCTCGCCCTCCCCACGACCGCAGGCGGCCACGACCAGGGTGAGGGTGACCAGGGCGACGATCAGCGGTCGGTGGTGACGCATCGGGAGCTCCTCGGGGTGTGGGGCCGCAGCCGGCCCGGCGGGTTCAGCCTTGGCGGTCGTCGAGCACGCTGCGCAGCACGGTCGCGTACTCCTCGGGGGTGGTACCGAAGGGCAGCTCACGCACCACCACCCCCCGGTCGTCGATCACGTAGGTGATGGCGGAGTGCGCCACCTCGTAGCGGCCGTCGTCGGGGTCGGGCTCCTGGAGCTCGTAGCGGACACCGAGCCGCTCGACGGCTGCCTCCAGCGACGTCTCGTCGGGCGCGGTGAGGGCCAGGACGCCGCGGTCGAAGAACAGGCCGAGGTAGCGCTGGAGCTCCTCGGGCCCGTCCCTAGCGGGGTCGAGCGTGACGAAGGCGACGGTGGTCCGGTCGGCCAGCTCGTCACCGAGGAGCTGCCGGGCACGTCGTAGGTCCCCCATGGTCAGCGGACACATGTCCGGGCAGGACAGGTAGCCGAAGTACGCCGCGGTCACGCCACCCGGGCCCGGGACGAGATCGACGGGGACGGCCTGCTCGCGTTCCCAGACGTCGTCGAAGATCAGCCCGAGCACCGTCGGGGCAGGATCGCGCACGATGCCGGGCAGCTCCGAGCCTCGGGGGAGCAGCAGCGCGGAGACCGCGACAGCGGCCGCGATGCTGACGACGGTGATGACCAACCACGGTGGTCGGTTCGGCACGACGGGGGCTCCGGGAGGCGGACCGGGAGGGTACCGCCGGATCGCATTTGTACGGACATTTTGGATGCAGGGGGAACGTGGCGTGGGGTGGCTGCGGCGTGCAGACTGAGGTCATGAACCCAGCCGGGGACCTCGCGCTGCGGGCCAGCGACCTACGGTACGCCTACGGCGACCGCGTGGCGGTCGACGGCGTCTCCTTCGAGCTGGCACCGGGGGAGGTGCTGGGGCTGCTCGGGCCCAACGGTGCGGGCAAGTCCACCACGATCAAGATGCTGATCGGCCTGCTCCCGCCCCAGGCGGGCTCGATCGAGGTGCTCGGCATGGCGATGACCGAGCATCGCAGCGCCATCCAGGCCCGGCTCGGGGTGGTGTTCGAGGAGAAGAACCTCTACCCGACCCTGTCCGGCCGGGAGAACCTCGCCTTCTTCGCCCGCCTGTTCGCTCGGCGCGACGTCGACCTCGATGCCCTGCTCGAGCGGGTCGGCCTCGCGACCCGGGGCAGGGATCGGGTCAGTGGCTACTCCAAGGGCATGCGGCAGCGGCTGACCGTCGCCCGGGCGCTCCTGAACCGCCCCGATGTCCTCGTCCTGGACGAGCCGACCGACGGGCTGGATCCGGTGTCCGCGCGGTCGATCCGTGGCCTGATCCGGGAGGAGGCAGAGCGGGGTGTGGCCGTACTGCTGACCACCCACGACATGTACGAAGCCGATGGGCTGTCCGACCGGGTCGCGTTCATCGACGAAGGTCGCATCCTGGCCCTCGACACCCCGGAGCAGCTGAAGCTGCGCCACGGGCAGCGCACGGTCCGCGTCCGGCGCCGGGTCGACGGGCAGGTGGAGGAGTCGGTCGTGACCCTGGACGACGACGCCGGCGACCGCCTGCGCGAGCTCGTCGCAGCCGAGGGGCTGCTGACGATCCACACCGAGGAGGCGACGCTCGAGGACGTGTTCGTCGCCTTCGCCGGCCGGCGCTTGGAGTAGGAGGCCGCCATGGCGTCCCATCCGGTCACAGCGATCATCGCCAAGGACCTGCGGCTGTTCCTGCGTGACCGGTTCTACGCCTTCATCACCGTGCTCGGGCTGGGCTTCTATGTGCTGGTGTTCTGGCTCCTGCCCGCCACGGCCGACCCCTCGATCCCGATCGGCCTGCACCTGCCTGGCGGCGAGGCGCTGCTGGCCGAGGCGCTGGAGGACGAGGCCGACCAGGGCATCGAGGTGGTGGTGTTCACGAGCTCACAGGAGCTCGAGGCTGCGGTGCTCGCGGGCGACGAGGTGGTCGCCGGGCTGGACTTCCCGCCGGAGTTCCTGGCCGCGACCGCCAGCGGGACCCCGACGAGCGCGCGGGTGCTCCTGACGGGCGAGGCGCCGACGGTGCTGAGCGACGCCCTTTCCGCCGTGGTGGCCGAGCTGGCACTGGCCATCGCCGGTCAGCAACCGCCCGTCACCTTCCCCGAGGTGGAGGAACTGGTGCTGGGGGTTGACCGGGCCGACCAGGTGCTCTCGTGGCGCGAGCAGCTCCGGCCGCTGCTGCTGCTCATCGTCCTGCTGGTCGAGATGTTCGCTCTGGCCTCGCTCGTCGCGACCGAGATCTCCCAGCGCACCATCACGGCCATCCTCGCCACCCCCGCCCGGGTCCGGGACGTCCTGGCGGCCAAGACCTTGCTCGGCACCGCCCTGGCCTTCAGCCAGGCGGTCGTGCTCGCCGCCGTGACCGCGACGCTGACCCGTCAGGTGGTCCTGCTGCTGGTCGTGCTGCTGCTCGGAGCGGTCCTGGTGACCGGGTTCGGGCTGGTGGCCGGGTCGCTCGGACAGGACTTCATCGCGATCGTGTTCTGGTCGATGGTGCTGTTCGTGCCGCTCGTCGTCCCCGCCTTCGCCATGCTGTTCCCAGGGACCCCGGCTCTGTGGATCCGCGTCCTGCCGACCTACGGGCTGGCGGAGACGCTGGTGCGGGTCACCGGCTACGGGGAGGGCTGGACCCAGGTGTGGCCGGAGCTGGCGTTGCTGTCGGCCTGGTGCGTTGCGGCCTCCCTGCTCGGTGCCGTGGTGCTCGGGCGCCGGGTGGTGCTCGTATGAGCCTGGCACGCTCCTGGCAGGTGCTCCGCAAGGACCTGCGGCTCGGGCCCCGGTCCCCGATCGTGCTGTGGGCGCTGGTCATCCCGGTGCTGATCACCCTGCTGGTCCGCGGGGTGTTCGGGGGGCTGTTCGCCGGGGAGCCACGGCTCGGGTTCGTCGACCTCGACGGCTCGGCCGTCGCCGTCGAGTTGGCGGACCGTGACGGCATCGAGCTGCATCCCCTGGCCGACGAGGACAGCCTGCGTGCCGAGCTGACGGCCGGCCGACTCGATGCAGGGCTGTTGTTGCCGGAGGGCTTCGATGCGGCTGTCCGGGCGGGGGAGAGCCCCCTGCTGCAGCTGTGGTACGCCGGGGAGAGCGTGCCGGCGGACCGCGCGGTGCTGACGGCCATGATCATCGACGCCGTCCGGTCCCTGACCGGCGTCGCGGTCGCGGTGGACGTCGAGGTGGTCGTGCTCGGCGACGAGGTGCTCCCCATCGAGCTCCGGCTGCTGCCGCTGATCGTGCTGTACGCGGTCGCCATCCCCGGCGGGATGGTGCCGGCGGCCAGCCTGGTGGAGGAGAAGGAGCGGGGCACCCTGCAGGGGATGCTCGCGACGCCGACGACCCTGGGTGAGGTCCTGGTCGCCAAGGCGCTGCTGGGCATCATCCTCAGTGTCCTGGCTGGGACCGTCACCCTGGCGATCAACGACGCCTTCGGCGCGGGGCCGCTGGGGATCGTGCTGTCGGTGCTCGTCGGCGCGGTGATGATGGCGCTCATCGGGCTGCTGCTCGGTGCGTGGGCGCCCGACACCAACACCCTGTTCGCCGCCTGGAAGGGTGTCGGTGTCCTGCTGTTCCTCCCGGCGATCTTCTTCATCTGGCCGGGCTTGCCCATGTGGCCGGCGAGGTGGATGCCGGCCTACTACTTCCTGCGACCGGCCTTCGCGGTGAGCGTGGAGGGTGCGACGCTCGCCGACACCGTTCCGGACCTTGCCATCGGTCTCGGCATCTGCCTGGTCCTGATCCCGGCCGTGGTGGCGGCGGGGCGCCGCCTGGAGCGACGGCTGGTCACCGGCCGTGTCGAGCCGGACCGGCGGGACGAGCCGGACCGGGAGCCGCAGCCGGCGTGACCCGGTCGGCCCGCTGTCCGTGGCGGTCAGTGACCGGGTGCGTAGGCACCGCACTTCGGACAGCCCCGACGGGCGCCGGTGGCTCGGAGCCTCCTTACGTTGGAAGTCTCGCGAGGGTGTCCGAGAACGACCGCGCGTTCCCGCCGCTCAGCACCCTCGTGGAGGTCCGCGCCACACTCCCGAACGTCGAAGGCTGAACACCATGACACGTCACCTGCGCTCCGCCGCAGCCGCTCTCGCGGCAGCTGGTCTCGTCCTGTCCGGTTGCAACAACGACACCCCCGACGAGGACGTGATCATCGAGGACACCACCACCGAAGATGTGGAAGAGGAGG
>PWWI01000190.1 GCA_003561535.1 Nitriliruptoraceae bacterium | reverse complement strand
TTGGCCTCGGACGTGTCGTGGGCGACACCGGAGATGATCGCGTCCTCCACCGTGTCCTCCTTGGGGCCGACCCAGGTGCCGGCTGCGTAGCTGAACGATGAGCGCACGTGGATCTGCACGCTGTGGTTGCGTCCGAACTCGACGCTGCGGACCTGCAGGACACCTGCGCCCTGCGCCGCCATCTCGAGCATCTCCTCGTAGGTGATGCGGTCGAGCTTGTGTGCCGTGGGCACGATGCGGGGATCGGCGGTGAACACCCCGTCGACATCGGTGTAGATCTCGCAGACATCCGCCCCGAGCGAGGCCGCCAGGGCCACGGCCGTGGTGTCGGAGCCTCCGCGGCCGAGGGTGGTGATGTCCTTGGTGTCCTGGCTCACGCCCTGGAAGCCGGCGACGATCACGACGTTGCCACCGTCCAGCGCCTGCCGGACCCGCCCCGGCGTGATGTCGACGATGCGGGCCTTGCCGTGCACCGCGTCGGTGATGATCCCGGCCTGGGAGCCGGTGAACGACTTCGCGGGCACCCCACGCTCGTGCAGCGCCATCGCGAGCAGCGACATGGAGATCCGCTCGCCAGAGGTGAGCAGGATGTCCAGCTCACGCTCGGGCGGCCGCTCGCTGATGCGGGCCGCCATGGTGACCAGGTCGTCGGTGGTCTTGCCCATCGCGGAGACCACGACCACGACCTGGTTGCCGTCGCGGTGGGTCCGGGAGATCCGGTCGGCAACCCGCTTCATCCGGTCGACGTCACCGACGGAGGTGCCGCCGTACTTCTGCACCACGATCGCCACGCTGGCTCCGGTCGTGCCTCACCGAGCGGGGACATCGAGGTGGCCGCTCGCCCACCAGCGGGCGAGGGTAGGCCGCTGAGGCCGGGACCATCGTCAGGTGTCCCCCGGCGATGGTCCGGCCCGCCCGAAGCGACGCCCACTGGGCGTCGTCCACAGGCTGCAGCCGACCCGCTGCCGGCCGAGGCGGAGCACGCGGCATCCTGCAACCCGGCAGCGGAGCGCTGGCCTGGAGGACGGCGAGGTGGCACGATGACGGCATCTGAACGCGAGCGGCACGAGCTCGCGGCCAAGCTCGAGGAGTTGCTCGGGCCTGATCAGGCGGCGACGCTGATGGAGCACCTGCCACCGATGCGCTGGGACGCGCTGGCGCGACAGGATGATCTGCTCGCGCTCCGAAGCGACGTCGACGGGTTGCGGCACGACGTCGACGGGTTGCGGCACGACGTCGACGGGTTCAAGGGTGAGCTCCACGACCTGCGTACCGAGATGGCCCGGACCAACGACCGCATCGACCACCTCACCGAGGTGATGGAACTGCGGTTCGAGTCGCTCGGTGATCGCATCACCGCACACGTCGCCGAGCGCGTCGACAGCCAGACCAAGCTCCTGGTCTTCAGCCTGCTCGGCGCGGTGCTGACCGCCGCTGCGATCGCACTGGGGGCGAACGCGCTCTGAGCGACCACCCGCTCGCTCGTGGTCAGGCGCCGAGCTCACGACGGCCGACGAACGCACGTCCGAGCGTGACCTCGTCGGCGTAGTCGAGATCCCCGCCCACCGGGAGCCCGCTGGCGAGGCGTGTCACGCGGACGTCGTGATGGGTCAGCAGCCGTGACAGGTACGAGGCCGTCGCCTCCCCCTCGACGTTGGGATTGGTGGCGATGATGAGTTCCTCCACCGGTTCCTCCCCGACGCGCGCCAGGAGCTCCCTGATGTGCAGCTCCTCGGGACCGACCCCGTCGATCGGGGAGATCGCTCCACCGAGGACGTGGTAGCGGCCGCGGTACTCACGGGTGCGCTCGATCGCCAGGACGTCCCGGGGCTCCTCGACGACGCAGAGCACCGCCGGGTCCCGGCGAGGATCCTGGCAGATCCGGCACTCCTCGGCCTCGCTGACGTTCCAGCATCGGGCACAGAAACGGATCGTGTCCTTGACCCGGGTGATCGCATCCGCGAGCCGTTGCGCGTCGGGGCCGTCGATCTGTAGCAGGTGGAACGCGATCCGCTGGGCGCTCTTTGGTCCGACCCCGGGCAGACGTCCGAGCTCATCGATCAGGTCCTGCACCGCGCCTTCGTACACGACCGCTCCGTCCAGGCCTGGACCCGCCACAGGGATAGGAGCGGCCGACCGCGCTTGCTGACGCCGCCCGCCGACCCATCGCACCGAGCGTACCGACGGCTGCAGGTCGCCAGGGTCAGGCGTCGCCCGCCGGACGCTCGTCGAGCAGCTCCGCCCCGAGCTCACGCTGCAGCAACTCGTCGACATCGACGGCCTGCGTCGGACGATCGAGCTCCGCCTCACGGACATCCAGCTCCTCGCCGTTGTCCACCGACGACGGCGCCGGCTGGTCGAGGACCGGCGTCCGAGCATCGTCCGGGGGGACCGAGGGAGGGATCGGACGGCGGTCCGACGGTGCGCCCTCCACCTCGACGTCGATCCGCAGCTTCAGGCCACAGGAGCGTTGGAGCGCGGCGGTGAGCGCGCCGCTCAGCTCCCCGCCACGGGCCTGGACGGCGTGGAAGGAGGCGTAACGCGGGGCGTAGCGAAGCGTGAGGACCTGGTTGCGCACGGCCACCGGGACCGCCGGCTCGAAGATCGCGTGGTGACGGCGGGAGGACTGCTTGAGCAGCTCGAGAACGCCCGGCCAGTGGGCCGAGACGACCGCCAGCGGGTCGTCCGGTGATGGCGAGGTCCCGTCGGGTGCCCCGACGACGACGGCGTCGTTGCCCGATGGTTCGACGGGGGGCTCCGGGGTGGGATCCGCCCCGACCGGCTCGGGCTCCGGGACCGGCTCGGGTTCCGGGACAGGGTCGGGCGTGGGCACCGGCTCGGGCTCCGGGACCGGCTCAGGCGTGGGGACCGGCTCGGGCTCCGGGACCGGCTCGGGTTCCGGGACTGGGTCGGGCGTGGGGACCGGCATCGGCTCCGGGTCGGGCATGGGCACCGGCTCGGGCTCCGGGACCGGCTCAGGCGTGGGGACCGGCTCGGGGCTCGGCGTCGGCGGCGACGATGCCGGACGCGAGGATGGCAGCGATACCTGTGGACGTGCCGGCCCGGTACCCGCACCGCCGGCCTCCAGCGCCGCGACGCGATCGGCCAGCGCCGCCACGTCACCATCCGCGCTGGGCACCGCCAAGCGCGCGAGGGCGAGCTCGAGCGGCAGCCGGGGGGAGCCCTGCCGCTGCTCGACCACCGTGGCCGCCAACAGATCGACCATCCGCAGCAGCCGTTCCGACGGCAGCAGCGAGGTCTGCGCCAGCAGGCGCCGGCGCCGCTCGTCGGTCGCGTCGACCAGGTCCGGATCGTCCGGCGCCACCTGGAGCACCAGCAGGTCCCTGATGTGCTGGACGAGGTCGAGGGTGAAGCGCCGCAGGTCCTGCCCCTCATCCAACAACCGCTGCACCAGCGTGAGCGCCGCCGCGAGGTCCCGCGATCCCAGCAGCTCGACCAGCTCGAACAACCGGTCCGCAGGGCTGGTCCCCAGCGTCTGGGCAACCGCCTCGGCGCTCACCTCGGTGCCGGCGTAGGCCAGGACCTGCTCCAGGATCGACAGCGTGTCGCGGACCGAGCCGTCACCGGCCCGCACGACGGCGTCCACCGCCCCAGGCTCGATGGCGTAGCCCTCGGCGTCACAGATCGTGCGCACGTGGGTTGCGACCT
>PWWI01000102.1 GCA_003561535.1 Nitriliruptoraceae bacterium | reverse complement strand
AGCGGGCCTCCGAGGAGCAGGGCGGCGAGGGTGCCGGACAGCAGGACGGGTCGTGGTGGCATGACCTGCGTTCGTACCCGACGTCGAGGTGGCTCGCTGACGCCGGGTGCGTGCGCCGCCCATCGGTAGGCTCGCGCCATGGAACCCTTCTCCGCTGCGAACTCCGCCACCGTGACCGCCGGCGCGCCCCGCGTCGGTGCGCCTGGGACCACCGACCGGCACGTCCTGGTCGCCGTCGCGTGGCCCTACGCCAACGGGCTGTCCCACCTCGGGCACATCGCCGGCTGCTACCTGCCCGCGGACATCTTCGCCCGCTACCACCGCATCGTCGGCAACCGCGCGCTGATGGTCTCCGGCACCGACGCCCACGGCACGCCGATCACGGTGCTCGCGGACCAGGAGGGGGTCAGCCCGGCGGAGATCGTCGAACGCTTCAACCCCCGCTTCCAGGAGCAGTGGGAGCGGCTCGGGGTGTCCTTCGACCTGTTCACCACCACGATGACCGACAACCACCGTGAGGTCACCGGTGACATCTTCCGCGGGCTCAAGGAGCACGGCTACCTCGAGGCCCGCACCACCGACCAGATGTACGACCCCGAGGCCGGCCGGTTCCTGCCCGACCGCTACGTGGAGGGCACCTGTCCCTTCTGCTCGGCGGCCGACGCCCGTGGCGACCAGTGCGACAGCTGTGGCAAGACCCTCGACCCGGTCGACCTGATCGACCCGCGATCGAAGCTGACCGGGGCGACGCCCGAAGCACGGCCGACCGAGCACCTGTTCATCCTGCTGTCGGAACTGCAGGACGAGGTGCTGGCCTACCTCGAGAGCCGGGAGGGCTGGCGCAACCACGTGATCAACTGGGCGCTCGGCTTCGTCAAGGACGGGCTCCACGACCGGGCCGTGACCCGCGACATCAGCTGGGGCGTCCCGGTCCCCGACGACCTCGGCCTGGCCGACGCCGACAGCAAGCGCGTCTACGTCTGGTTCGAGGCGGTGATCGGCTACCTGTCCGCGGCGAAGGAGTGGGCGCAGCGCACCGGTGACCCGGAGGCGTGGCGGGCGTGGTGGGAGGATCCCACGGCCGACAGCTTCTACTTCATCGGCAAGGACAACATCCCCTTCCACGCCGTGTACTGGCCGGCACAGCTGATGGGGTCCCCGTCGTTGAACCTGCCGACGAACGTGCCCGCGAACCAGTACGTGACCTTCAAGGGTGCGAAGGCATCCAAGTCGCTGGGCGTGGGCCGGGCGGTGCTGGACTACCTCGAGGTCTTCGGGGCCGATGAGCTGCGCTACGGGCTGACCACCAACCTCCCCGAGTACAACGACGTTGACCTCACCGACGGGGAGTTGGTCCGTCGGGTCAACGACGAGCTGGTCGCGACCTGGGGCAACCTGGTCAACCGCGTGCTCGCGATGACACAGAAGAACTTCGACGGCGAGGTACCGGCGCCGGGTCCGCTGGACGAGCAGGACGAGGCGCTGCTGGCCACCGTGGACGCCCGACTGGCGGCCGAGGCTGACCTGCTGGAGCAGGTCGAGCTGCGCCGCGCTCTGAAGGAGGCCATGGCCGGTGCGCAGGCCGCCAACGTCTACCTCAACGCCCGCGAGCCGTGGCAGACCGCCAAGACCGACCGTGAGCGGACCGCTACCACCCTGTGGACCGCGCTCCAGGCGATCGCCGGGTTGAACGTCGCCCTGGCACCGTTCCTGCCCTTCTCCGCGGCCAAGCTGCATGGCTGGCTGGGTCTGGAGCCGACCATGGCCGGTGCCGGGTGGCAGCGCCCCGAGGTGACAGCCGGGACCGAGCTCGCGAGTCCGACGCCGCTGTTCGCCAAGGTGGAGTTGCCCGAGGACGACGCCGAGGCGTGATCGGGGGACCGGCTGGAGCCCGGTCGCTCACAGTCCGATGGCGTCGCTCCACGGGCCTCTGAGCCACTCGATCAGCGTGCCGGTGGGTGCTGCCTCAGTGTCGGCGGCCAGCACCGTCGAGCTCGCCCGAGGGCCCGTGAGGTGGTCCGGCATCGCGCCCGCGGCGGCGACGGCGAGCAGCAGCTGCCGAGCCTGCTGCTGGGACGCGAGCTCGGCTGCCGTGTGCTCCTCGAGCCAGGCCCGCAGCGCGGCGCTCTGGGCGGCACGCGCCGCGGCCTCCCGCTGCTGCCGGGCCTGCTCCTCCTCGTGCTCCTGCCTGGTGAGCCCGGCGTCGTCACGCAGCGCTGCCTGCGTCGCGTCGTCGGCAGCGCCGCTGACCGGCAAACCCACGGCCGCCTGGAAGGCCCGGAGCGCGCCTTCGGTGCCCGTTCCGAGCAGGCCGTCGACCGCCCCGTCGTACCAGCCGAGGTCGGCCAGCGGTTGCTGGAAGCCCCGGATGCGTTCCCGCTCCTGCTCCCCTCGCCGTTGCTCCTCGGCCGCGGCGGTTGCCTCCTGCGCCGCGGTGCGCTCCTGCTCTGTGGGGCTGGACCCGCCGGACCCGCTGGACCCGCTGGAGGCCGCGGGGGCCGAGCTGCTCACGGTGTTGCTGGCGGTGTTGCTGGCGGCGGAGGAGGTGCTGGTCGGTCCCTGGCCGAAACCGCTCGCGCCGTCGGAGGACCCGCCACTGGAGCCGCCTCCCGAGCCGGATGGGCTGCGGAACACGACCGCGTTCCACAGGCTGCCGTCGGCCGCGATGGACATGCCGATGCCGACCTGGCTGTGGGTGGGGGAGAGGATGTTGGCCTGGTGCCCGGGCGAGGCCAGGTACGCGTCCCCGATCCGGGCCGCCAGTTGGACCGGGGTGAGCGAACTGTCACGCCGGAAAGCGACGTTCTCGGCCACCTGTGACCAGTTCTTGACCTGGGAGCGGTAGTTCGGGTTGTGCCGCAGGGTCCCGTCAGCGGCCATGCGATCGGCCCAGGCTCGCGCGATCGCGTCGAGGTCGCTGGAGCGCTGGAGCGCACCGGCACCACCGCGGGCAGCGTTGTGGTGGGCGAGGAGCTGCGACTCCGCCGCCGCCTCGTCGGCTGTTCGTCCGCGGGCGGCGTCAGCCGGGGAAGGCGGGACCAGCAGCGTCAGCGCCAGTGCAAGGAGCAGCGCAGCGACGAGGCCCGGTCCGTGCAGCGCCGTGGCGATCGTGCGTGTCGACATCATCTACCCCGGTGACGGGTCACCGCCCGACGACCTCCGCTGCGGTCGCCGATCGTGTCCGGTCACTCGCGGCGAGTGACGGCCCGGGACAGTACCACCGCGGGCGGGACCGGCTACCGCCGAGCCTGGCCGCCCGGACGCCGGGACGGACGCCGCTGGTTCACTTGATGCCGGAGGTGGCCACGTTCTCCACGAAGTAGCGCTGGGCCAGGACGAAGACCGTCACCGGGACCGCGATCGCGATCATCACGCCCGCCAGGATCAGGTTCGGGCTGTCGGCGGCCCGGCCGCCCAGCTGCTGCAGCGACACCGTCAGCACGTGGTTGTCGAAGTTGCCCGCACTGATCACGATGAAGGGCCAGATGAAGCTGTTCCACGCGTACAGGAACATGAAGGTGGACAGCGTGGCGATGGCCGGGGTGGACAGCGGCACGAAGATGCGCCACAGGATGGTCCAGCGCGAGGCGCCGTCGATGACCGCGGCTTCCTCGAGGTCCTTGGGGATGGAGACGAAGAACTGTCGGATCAGGAAGGTGCCGTAGGCGTTGAAGACGAAGGGGAACACCAGCGAGGCCAGCGAGTTGACCCACCCGAGCGCGACCATGAGCTGGTACAGCGGCACGATGAGGATCACGAAGGGGACCATGATCGAGCCGATGTAGACCAGGAACATCGCGTCGCGGCCGGGGAACTCGATGCGGGCGAAGGCGTAACCGCCCAGGATCGAGGTGAGCACGGTGCCGCCGACGACGAGCAGCGTGACCAGCAGGGGGTTGGTCAGCGAGCGGTCCAGGTTCTGCAGTTCGGTCACCCGACGGAAGTTCTGGGGCTGGGGATCGACGGAATCGACCTGCTCTGCGAGGCGCACGTTGGCGCCGACCACGTCGTCGGGGTCGTCGAGCGCGGCGAAGCGGCCCTGGGTGGTGGTCGAGCGCTCCACCATGGCCACGACCTCGCCGTCCACCTCGACGTCGTAGAGGGGGACCTCCTCGCCGTCGATCTCCACGGTCTCCGCATCCAGGAAGCCACCACGCCGCTCGGTGTCGGCGGTGGGGACCACGACCGTGTCCTCGAGAGCGTCGGGCGGTGCGTAGAGGCCGACGGTGATCGTCTCGAGCAGGACCCGTTCGATCCCGTCGATCACGTACAGCCCCTGGTCCTCGCCGTCGATCTCCACGGTGTCCTGGCTGTAGGGCAGCAGGCGCGGCGGGAATCGGAAGATGTCGCTCGACTCCTTCAGCGAGCCGAAGGCCACCACCAGGAAGGGGAAGAGCATGATGGCACCGAAGGCACCGAGGCCGGCGTAGAGGCCGACACGCTCGAGCACCCGCCGTCGTTTCGAACCGGTGACGACCGCCATGTCAGCCCTCCGCCTGGGCGCGCTGCCGCCGGAACTGCACCAGCGTGAAGAGGAAGATCAGGACGAAGAGCACCCAGGCCACCGCCGAGGCGTAGCCGAAGGCGAAGCGTCGGAACCCCTGCTCGTAGAGGTAGACCACGGGGGTCAGCGTCGAGTTCTGCGGGCCTGCGCCGATCGGTGTGGTGGTGGGGAACAGCACCACGTTCTCCCCGAACAGCTGCAGGGTGAGGATGCCCGTCGACGCGACCACGAAGAAGGTGGTGGGCCTGAGCGAGGGCAGGGTGATGTTGCGGAAGCGTTGCCAGCGGTTGGCCCCGTCGATCATCGCGGCCTCGTACAGCGTCCTGTCGACGCCCTGGAGGCCCGCCAGGAAGAGCACGGCGTTGTAACCGATGAACATCCAGGAGAAGACGATCACGAGGGAGAACAGCGCGATATCGGCGTCGGAGAGCCACTGGATCCGAGGATCGGTGAGCGTCAGGCCAGGGATGTTGTTCAGCCCCGACACGGCGAGGCTGATGAGGTAGTTCAGCCACCCGATCGTGGAGTCGAACAGTTGCCGCCAGATCAGGGCAACGGCCACCACACCCGCGATCGACGGCACGAAGTAGATCGCGCGGAACACCTTGATGCCCGGTGCCTTGGAGTTCAGCAGGGTCGCGAGGAACAGCGCGGGGATCGTGGACAGCGGCAGGGCGAACAGCGTGAAGACGAAGATGTTGCGGATCGAGCGCCAGAACATCACGTCCTGGGCGCCGACCACCACGTTGCCGACGGTGAACCAGGTGAAGTAGCCGGGAGCCAACACCTCGCTGGGTGACTGGCCGCCGCTGGCGATGCCGACGTTGAGGGCGAGGATCTGGGCGTAGTTGGCGAGGCCGACGAACTCGGGGTCCCCGAAGGCGTCCCACTCGGTCAGTGAGACGAAGAGGCTGAAGATCAGCGGCCCGGCGAAGAAGGCCGTGAAGCCCAGCAGGTTGGGGGAGGCGAACAGCAGGCCGTCGAGGGTGCGCGTCGTCTGGTTGGTGACCTCGAGTTCCTCGGCGACGTCGCTCTGGAAGGTGCGCCAGGCCAGGTAGCCGCTGACGAGCGCCACGGTGACGAGCCCGAGGCCGTAGGGCTCCGCGGTGCGCGCCAGGAAGGTCGCGATCCCCGGCAGCAGCCCGACGGCCAGCAGCATCGCGCCCACGGCGAACCAGGCGACGTAGCGCGCGATGCGACGCAACTGCACGAGCGTGCCCTGCTGCTCGCCCCACCCGGTGACGACCCAGGCCAGGATCGCGATCAGCCCGAAGGGCACCCCTCGGATGAAGGTCGCGCCCAGTGCGTCCAGGCCCCGGAAGACGTCGTTGCGCTGGAACAGGACCAGGATCGCACCCAGGAAGGTGAGGTAGTCCGCAGCCAGGGACAGGGAGCGACCGAAGGAGCGGCGCAGCGCGAGCCCTACGACCCCGCCGAGATCGATGAGCAGGATGATGCTGGCGGCTGCGATCGCGGCGATCCGGCCGGGTCCCTCGAGCGCCTCGCTGGTCAGCGCCCACCACAGTCCGGCCGCGACGACGACCGTGTGGGCGATGCGCCAGGCCAGCAGCGCACGCAGCCAGGTCGCCGGTCCCAACAACCTGGGTAGCCGTAGCTGCGGCAGCGACAACGTCGTCATCCGCCTCTCTCCCTCCACACGCCCCGTACGATAGGTGCGAGGCGACCCGCTCTCGTCGGTCGGCAGCGGATCGCGAAGGATCCGCTGCCGACCGACCAGAGGTGGGGGCGCCGTCGTGCGGGCGCCCCCACCGGTCACCTCACTGGAAGGTGGCGTTCAGCTGGTCGTCGATCGTGGCCTGGAACTCGTCCAACGAGAGGTCGCCGGCGATCACGGCCTCGATGGCCGGTGCCAGGATCCCGTCGAAGGCTGGCCAGTCGCCCTCCCACAGCGGCCCCTCCGGCTCCGAGGTCTCCAGGCCGTCGATGAAGGCCTGGTTGTTCTCCGGCGGGGTGAAGGTCAGGAACTGGTCGATCGTGCCCGGGTCGTCGACCCGGGAGGGGATGTTGGCCCCGAGCTCGGCGATCTCGGCCTGCACGTCGCCGTCGGTCAGACGGGTCAGCAGCTCGAAGGCCTGCTCCGGGTGCTCGGTGTTGGCGTTGACGACGTAGGCGCCCCAGAAGGTCCAGTTGACTGCACCCTCGGGACCGGCCGGGATGTTGACGACGTCCCAGTCGAAGTCGTTCTCGCGGTAGGCCGGGGTGGACCAGCGGCCGGTCAGCTGCATGCCGACCTGGCCGGCCTGGAAGGGTGGCTGCGAGTCCTCGCCGTAGGGCACGCCCAGGCCGTCCTGGTACAGCCCGGACAGGTACTCCAGGCCCAGGACCGACTCGTCGCTGCCGACCCGGGACTCGGTGCGGTCTTCGTTGAAGAAGCCGCCACCGGCGGAGTTCATCCAGATGCCGGGGTTGGCCCACCAGTTGTTCATCCCGAAGCCCTGGATGTCGTCACCCAGTGCGTCCACGGCCTCCGCGACCTCACGGAAGGTGTCCCAGTCCCAATCGCCAGCCTCGTCGAGCGCACGGGGGTCGGGGGCACCGGCCTCCGCGATCAGGTCGAGGTTGAGGTAGAAGGCGAAGGTGGAGACGTCACGGGGCAGGCCCCACAGGGACGGCCCGGAGGTCTGGGTGTCGGGGTCGTAGGTCAGCAGTTCCATCGGGCCCGGCGCGTACGCGGCGTCGCCGGCGTAGTTGCCGCTGGCGTCGGCCAGCTCCCGCAGGTCCAGGATCAGCCCGCGGTTCGCGAAGTCCGCGATGTCGGTACCGGGGATCCAGAACACGTCGGGGGCGGTGCCACCGGCGATCTCCGTCCGCAGCACGTCCTGGTAGGCCGCGGTCTCCGTGCCGCCGGCCTCGTACTCGAGGTTCGCGCCGTCCCAGGCCGCGTCGATCGAGTCGCTGACGCTCTGGTAGACTTCGATCTCCTGCTGGTTGTCAGGACGGGTCCGCCAGCGCAGGTCGACGGCCTCGCCGTCATCTGCCACGTCGTCGTCCACCGCCTCTTCGTCGGTGACGTCGTCGGCCGGGTCCTCGGCCTCGACATCGGGGTCGGGCGCGTCATCGGGCGCGTCCTCGCCGCAGGCGGCCAGCATGACCCCCAGCGCAGCGAGCAGCGCGATCCACCGCATCTTCCTCATGGTTCCCTCTCTCCCGCGCCACGGGATCGTGGCGCGTCGTTGGTTCAGGTGTCGGTGACGCCGACCAGGCCCGGGACGGGCACCACGTCGACGTCGGGTATGGACGCCACCTCGGCGCCCTCCGCGACCGTCGAGACCGCCGCGAGCTGTGCTGCGGAGGCCTCCGGCACGGTGTCGTTGATGAACAGCCCCGCCGCCGTCTCCACCGTTGCCCGCACCTTCAGCTTGTTCGGGGCACGGTTGGGGGGCAGGAACTCGAAGCTCAGGTGCCAGTCGTCGGCCGGACGGCCCGCCAGGTCGGCGGGCGCCTGCTGGCACGCCATCAGGTAGGCGAGGGGCTCGTCGAACAGTTGGTCGTAGATGCGTACGACCTCCCGCAGCGCTCCGGCCAGGTCGCGCCGCTCGTCGATGGTCAGGTCGGTGAGGCGGCGCACCCCGTGGCGCCGCGCCCGGACGTGGAGCTCGAAGGGCCAGTCCGGTGCGAAGGGCACGCCGACCGTGAAGCTCGCGTTGTCCCGGACCCGTCGCTCGGTCGCGGTCAGGTCACGCCGGACCACCTCGCAGCTCAGGCAGGTGCCGTGGGTGTTGCGGTGCTGGACCAGCGCATCCATCCGGATCTGCAGGTACACCGGCAGGCGGTCGAGGGCGTAGATCTGGCCGTGGGGGTGGGACAGGGTCGCGCCCACATCCTCACCGCGGTTCTCGAACACGAGCACGACCCGATGCTCCGGCACGTCCCACAGCTCGGCTGAACGGTCGGTCCAGATGGCGATGACCCTCGCCAGTTCCCGTGCCGTCAGGGTGGCCAGGGATCCCGTGTGGGTCGGGGTGTAGAGCACGACCTCGCAGCGACCCCGGGACGGCGCGGTCGGCCCTTCCAGTCGCGGCGGCTCGGGCGGCTCCTCCAGCAGCGTGGGGAACCGGTTCTCGAACACCGCGGCCTCGTACGCGAAGGGGAGCTCCGGGCCGCCCACACACAGTGGGCAGGAGGGTGCGGCGGTCGCCCCGATCGGTGCCGACTGCGGCCGGGTGTTGCGCGCGGGGGAGATGGCGACCCACTGGTCGTTGAGCGCGTCGTGACGCAGGTGGAGGGCGGGCCACGCGCCGCCGGGGGCATCCTGCGGCAGCCCTTCGCCGGCGTAGGTGCCGTACACGAAGAGTCGCCGGCCGTCGCCGTGACGCAGCTCCCAACGCTCAAGATCCTCCATGATTACGAAACTAACACAACTTTCGAAAGGTTCTCAACTAGCGCGGTAAAACGGTGCAATCGAAGGTTCGCGCAACGCACTCGCGAAGCCTTCGAAAGCCACGGGGCGCACACGTCCCGACGCCGCTGCCGCCTCGACGTCGCGACCGGGTGCCCCCCAAGCCGGGTCAGTCCCGGTCCGACACGCTCCCGAGCCCGCCGATCGTGCGCGTGCGATGGTCGAGGGTGACGTGGCGGCCACCCCGCTCGAACACCTCGAGGTGATCGGGGCGGGGCCGGCGGCGCAGCAACAGGCCCAGCACCCGTGCCCACGCCTCCATCGACGCCGCACCGAGGTGGACCAGGCCGCCGCGTCGCACCACCACCGGCTCCCCGTCCAGCGGTCCGCCGCGCGCCCTGCCCAGCACCGTGGCGTCGCCAGCGACGTCGGTCAGCGTTTCGATCCAGCCACCGACCGCGAGCGGCTCCCGGGGGTCGTCGAGCACCAGTTGGCTGGGGTCCGAGGCGTCCCGCGGCCAGCCGGCCGGGCTCCCGGCGTGCTCGACCCGCGCCCCCAGCCGCGCCGACAGGCCGCCCGGAACCGGCTCGTCCACCCAGACGGCGTGCTGGTCGCGCACCAGGCTCCGCGGGCCGAGGATCACCAGGGCTCCCGCTGCCAGCGCAGCCTCCAACCGGGCGATGCGGTCGGGTGTCACGGTGTGCAGCGCCGGCGCGAGCACCACCTCGTAGCCGGTGAGGTCCGCGTCCGCGGGGACCACGTCGACGTCGAGTCCGAGGCGGCGGGCTGCGGCGTGCGCGGCGGTCACGAGCATCCGATGGCTGGCGTCGTGGACCTGGGGGATGACCTCCAGCATCCAGGCGTCGAGGTGGTCGTGCACCAGCGCGACCCGGGCCGGCGGCCGGGGGAGCAGGTGCGGTGACAGCGCGGTGACCCGGTGGTACTCCCGGATGAACCGGGCGGCCTCGTCCCAGGCCGGGGCGCGGGTGCCGTCGTGACGGAGCAGAGCCGCGTGGTGCTGCTCCTGGCCGGCCCGGGCCGCCCGCCACCGGAACCAGAGCAACGTCTCCACCCCGTGCATCGCGGCCTGCCAGCACCAGAGCCGGACCTGCCCCGCCGGGACGGCGGGGTTGTCCCCGGTCCAGTTCACCGGTCCAGGCTGCTGTTCGACGATCCAGGCGCGACCACCCAGCGCCTCGGGACCCTCCCCAGCGCCCAGCGCCGAGCCCCGCGCCAGATCCAGCACGAAGGCCACGTCGTCGGCGTTGCCGAGCCCATGGGGATAGATGTCGACCGAGCCGAGCCCGGTCGGGCGGGCGACCTGCCGAGGGTCGATGTCGATGTCGCCGAGGTAGAGGTTGGTGAACAGCTCCCGACCGGGGCTGCCCGCGGTCACGATCGCCCGCTGCTCGGCCAGTGCCTCGGCCGCCTGCTCGGCGGCGAAGGCCAGGTGGGCGACCAGCAGGGAGGGGTTGTGGCCGGTGACGGTCGGGACCGGGAGCTCCACCGCCTCGAAGCCGGGGTAGGTCATCGACCAGAAGACGGTGCCCCAGGCGTCGTTGAGCGCCTCGATCGAGCCACCGAAGCGGCGGGACAGCCAGGCCTGGAAGGCCAGGTGGCTCTCCTCGCTCCAGCACCGCGCGGAGTCGTGGTTGCCGGGCTCGTTGTCGATCTGCCAGGCGGCGATCGCAGGGTGCTGCCCGTAGCGCCCCACGAGCACCGACACGATGCGGGCGGCTTCCTCGCGGTAGGCCCGTGAGGTCGTCGAGGTGTGTCGGCGTGAGCCGTACGCTCGTCGCCGTCCGTCCGGCCCCACGGACAGGATCTCCGGGCGTTCCCGGGCGAGCCACACCGGTGGGGTCGCCGTCGGCGTGCCCAGCACGACCTTCAGGCCGGCGTTGGCGAGGGTGTCGATCGCCTCGTCCAACCAGCCGAACTCGAACCGGCCTCGCGCCGGTTCGTACCGACTCCAGGCGAACTCGCCGATCCGGACCAGCTCCAGGCCGAGCTCCACCATGGAGGCGGCGTCGTCGGCCCACCGACCGCGCGGCCACTGCTCCGGGTAGTAGCACACACCGAAACGCATGAACGTTGCTCCTCGAGGTGTCACGCGGCGGTGGGCTGCTCGGGTAGGGGGCATCGGGGCGCGGACCTGCAGCGCGCCGGGGTGGTCAACGTAGACACGTCCCGGCGAAGCCGCCGCCGAGCTCGTCGTCGGGATCGGGCTGCCACCTCGCCGCTCGCTCAGCGGGGGGAAGCAGCAGCGTGCGGGTCCACTCCCGGCCCTGCTCGTCGAGCGCCCCGATCGGGTCACCGGAGACGGCCAGGCCCCCGTGGCTGGCCAGCTCTGCGGCCCACAGTTCCCGCCGTTCGATCTCCGGACGCACGGTGATGCAGTCCGGGTCGTTCACCCACCACCGTCCGTGCTGCCAGGCGCGCGAGCGGCCCATCAGCACCGCTCCCCGTCCCGACGGCTGGCTGACGTCGCCGAGCGGCGGTTCGAAGCGCGGGTCGATGTCGGGCGAGATGCGCATGGCGTCGACCCGTCCGATCGACGGCAGCAGGGGTGCGCCGCAGCCGAGCAGCACCGCGTCCTCACCGATCGCCTCACGGATCAGGTTGAGTCCCAGCCCGTACGCCTCCAGTGGGGTGACGTCGCCATGCCGTCGCCCGGGCATCGCACCGCCGTAGAGGAAGTCGACCTTGTGGTAGCTGAACCCCCAGGACGTCAGCGTCCGGAACACCTCCTGCAGGTGTTCTGCCGCGTCGGGATGGGTGACGTCGAGGACGCCGATGTGCTGTCCCCAGTGCTCGTCGGATGCCGCTGCGCCACCCACCAGCCAGTCGGGGTGGTCCTGGGCCAGGCGGCTGTCGGCACCGACCAGGAAGGGAGCGGTCCAGATGCCGGCGCTGCGGCCGGTGTCGGCGATGCGGGCGGCGAGATCCTGAAGCGGGGAGGGGAAGGTGTCGATGCGTCGTGACAGCCAGTCGCCGATGCCGGTCTGGTAGCCATCATCGAGCTGCACGGTGTCCACCGCGAGCCCGTGCCGGTCGAGCAAGGCGAGCTCATCGTGCACCACCTGCTCTGTGACGTCGTGGTAGTAGCCGTACCAGGAGCACCACCCGGTGCCGAGGCTGCGGCCGGTCCCGCCGGCCGGGACACCGAGATGGTCGGCGACGGACGCCGCGTGCTCCTCGAGCGCGCTCACCAGGTCGGGGCCACGTTCGGTGACGACGACCTCCCCGTTGGCCGTGATCACGGCGGTCGCCTCCCGCAACTCGAGCCGGATCGACGCCATCTCGGTGTGCGGGTCGGGGCTGTGGACCACGGTCACGGGGGCGTCGGGCTCAGGTTGGACCACCAGCAGCCCCTCACTCTGGAACCCGGCCGTGGGGGCGGGTAGCTCGGGGCGGAAGGCCATGGTCTGCCAGCGAAGCTGGGCCGGGCGGGGACTCGTCGCGTCCACCCGGTGGACACCGGCGGGGCTCCACGACTGCCAACCGTGCTCGTAGACCACGGCGGTGGCGGGGTCGACCGGGAGCTCGAGGACCGTGACGAAGGCCGGCATGGGCGGATCCCTTTGGATGGTCAGACCGGGAGAAGGTGGGGGCGGTGAGTAGCGGCACAGCAAGGAGGGCGCGGTCAGGGGGTGGTCGGTGCCAGGACGACCTCCAAGCCGGTGTCGCGCAGCGCAGCGACCAGGTCCGGGTCGGCCAGGTCGTCGGTGAGCAGCCGGTCCACGTCGTCGAGGTCGCACACGTGGGCGAGCGCGACCTGCCCGAGCTTCGAGCTGTCAGCGCACACGACCCGTTGCTGGGAGGCGCGCAGGATCATGCGCTTGATCTCGGTCTCGGGCAGGTTGACGTTGGTGACCCCACGCTCGATGTCGATGCCGTTGCAGCCGATGAAGGCGGTCCCGGCGTTGATGGTGCCGAGGACCAACCCAGCCAGCGGCTCCACCAGGGAGTGCTGCTTGGATCGCAGCGTGCCCCCGGTGACCACGACGGTGAGCCGTGGATCGGCGCTCTCGAGCGCCAGTGCGATCGTCAGGGAGCTGGTGAACACGGTGACGTCGGTGAGCTCGGTGCGTTCGGCCAGCGCCTGGGCGACCGCCGTGGTGGTCGTGCCGACGTCGAGCACGATCGTGTCGCCATCGCTGACCATGGCGGCGGCGGCCCGGGCGATGGCGCGCTTCTGTGTGGCCGCGGCGATCTCGGCCTCCTCGAAGCGGCGCTCGGCCGGGGTGGCCGCACGGGGTACGGCACCACCTCTCACCCGGCGGAGCTGCCCGCGGGCCTGCAGGGCATCGAGGTCGCCGCGGACCGTCACCTCGGACACGTCGAACCGCTCAGCCAGGTCGGCCACCCGCACGAAGTCGCGCTCGCGCAGCAGCGCCAGCATGCGGTCACGCCGGATCCGGGCCGGCACCGGCCCGGGGTCAGTGGTGGTCATGTGCGGACCTTCCGTGCGAGATCGGGTGTGGCGCAGCTAGGAGCTGGTCAGTGCGAGCTCCGCCCACGCGTCGGCGACGATGCGGTCGAGGTCGTCGTGTGCGGGGGCCCAGTCCAACAGTTGACGTGCACGGTCCGAGGAGGCGACCAGGACCGCGGGGTCACCTGCCCGCCGCGGGGCCTGCTCGGCCGGGATCGCGTGACCCGTGACGCGGCGGGCCGACTCGATCACCTCGCGGACGCTGAACCCGCGCCCGTTGCCGAGGTTGCAGGTCAGGTGGCCGTGCTGGTCGAGTCGCTCGACCGCCCGCACGTGCGCGTCGGCCAGGTCGGCGACGTGGATGTAGTCCCGAACGCAGGTGCCGTCGTCGGTCGGGTAGTCGGTCCCGAACACGGTGATGTGGTCACGTCGGCCCTGGGCCACCTGGAGGACCAGCGGGATCAGGTGGGTCTCAGGGTCGTGCCGTTCACCGCGACCGGGGACCGCGCCGGCGGCATTGAAGTACCGCAGGGCGGCGACCTTCAGCCCGTGGATGCGGTGGTGCCAGGCCAGCATCCGTTCGACCAGCAGCTTGGACTCCCCGTAGGCGTTGGTCGGGACCAGCGCCGCATCCTCGGTGATCGGGATCGACGCAGGCTCGCCGTAGACCGCCGCGGTCGAGGACAGCACGAACCGCTCCACACCGTGGCGCAGCAACGCCTCGAGCAGGACCGCGGAGCCGCCGGTGTTCACGCGGAAGAACCGCTCCGGCTCCCGCATCGACTCCCCGGCCTCGATCAGCGCCGCGAAGTGCAGGCAGGCGTCGAAGCCGCCCACGGCGACGACCGCATCGATCTCCTCCGGGACCGTGACGTCCACCTGGATGAAGTCGGCAGCGGTCGGGACGGCGTCCCGGTGACCACGACTCAGGTCGTCGGCGACCGTGACCGTGTGCCCGGCATCGAGCAGAGCGCCGGCCGTCGTCGCGCCGATGTAGCCGGCTCCACCCGTGACCAGGACCCGCATGCTCGACTCCTCCTCCGCCTCCTCACCGACCATCGGCGGGAGAGGCTTTCGGCACCTTGCCATAATCTTCGCTTCACTTACGATAGTCCTCTCATCGGAGGAGATGCCACGTGGTCGCGGTGTTCCATGCTCCGGGGCGTGCCAACCTGATCGGGGAGCACACCGATCACACCGACGGGCTGGTGCTGCCGGCGGCGATCGATCGCGGGCTCACCCTGTCGGGCGAGCTCGGTGGTGCCCGTATCCACCTGACCTCCGACGGTGCGGAGGAGATCGTCGACGTCGCCGCGGACGGCAGCGAGGTCCCGGGCGCCGGGTTCGGACGGTTCGTCGCCGCCGTCGCGGCCGAGCTCGACGCGGTCGGCCGGGCCCCGGTGGGGATGACGGGGGCGATCAGCTCCGACCTGCCCCAGGGCGCGGGGCTGTCATCGTCGGCCGCGCTGGAGGTGGTGGTCGCGACCGCCTTGTGTGAGGCAGCCGGGTTCGTCCTCGAACCGCTCGATCTCGCGGCGTTGTGCCGGGCAGCGGAGCACCGGGCGGTGGGGGTGCCGTCGGGGATCATGGACCAGGCGTCGTCGATCCTCGGTCGGGCCGGGCACGGCATCCTGTTGGACTGCGGCACGCTCGAGCACCGCCTGGTGGCCCTCCCCGAGGCCCACGGGCTGCTGATCATGGACTCAGGAGTCCGCCGGCAGCTGGAGTCCTCGGGCTACGGCCAGCGCACCGAGGAGCTGCAGGCCGCCCTCCCGGTGCTGGGGGGCCGTCGACCGGCGGAGGTCGACCCTGCGGAGCTGCCCACGCTGCTGGCCGGGCTCGAGGACGTCCCCGCCCGTCGACTCCGGCACGTCGTGACCGAGAACGCCCGGGTCCGCGAGGCCGCCACAGCGCTCGAGGCCGGCGAGCTCGCCCGGGTCGGCGAGGTGTTCGCCGCCGGCCACGCCAGCTTGCGGGACGACTTCGAGGTCTCGATCCCCGAGCTCGACACCCTGGTCGAGTTGGCCGTCGCTGCCGGTGCCACCGCCGCACGGATGACCGGCGGTGGGTTCGGCGGCGCGGCCATCGCGCTGGTCCCCGAGGGCCGCGCCGAGGGGGTCGGAGCCGCGGTCCTCGATGGCTACCGGCAGCGCTTCCCCGGGCGTGACGGCGCCGCGTACCTCTGCCATGCTGCGGAGGGTGCCCGGCGGATCAGCTGACGAGGTGGTGGTGGGGTGGACGAGCTCCTGGCGTTCGAGCGGCGGTTCTGGGAGGCCGGCGGCGATCCCGGGTTCTACCGGGAGCACTTCGCCGAGGACGGCCGGTGCGTGTTCGCCTTCGGCATCCTCGACAAGGACGCCACGGTGGCGTCGATGGAGGTGCCCGGGGGTTGGAGCTCGGTCGAGTTCAGCGACGTGTCCTGCCTCGACCTGGCCCCGGACGTGGTGGCGCTCACCTACCTCGCCGACGCGGTCAGCGAGGACGGGGGCACCTACCACGCCGCCGTCAGCAGCGTCTACGTGCGACGCGACGGGGCCTGGCAGCTCGTGCTGCACCAGCAGTCCCAGCCCTGAGGATCAACACCCTCCGGCGGGTGGGACGACGCCGCTCACGGCAGCTCCCAACGCCACGTGGAGCGCAGCACCAGAGGAGCTGCCGGGGTGACGAGCCGGGCGTCGGGTCGGTTGGCCTCGTCGGGCGGGCCGTCCTCGGCCTCGACGGGCACCTCGAGAGTGCGGCCCAGCGCGGTGGCCCTGCCGTCGCGCAGCCAGCCGGCCCCCAGACGCGTGACCCGATCGGCTGTCGGAGGGGCATGCCCGTGGCCAGTTGCGGCACCCGGGCCGGTCACACGCGGGCCGTGGGGACCTCGCAGCTGGCCTCGGTCTGCAGCCGTCGTCGCAGTGCGTAGCCGAGGATCGCGATGCCGCCGATCGCGAGGGAGGGCTGGACGGGTTCGAACCAGGTGATCGCGCCGCTGGTGCCCAGCGCGATCAGGACGAGCTTGTTGCAGGTCGGACAGCCGATGGCGAAGAACGCGAGCAGCCCCCCGAGCGTGAACCGCTTCGCATCGGCCTGCGCGACGTCCTCCTTCGCGCCCTCGCGGACGTAGGTCGCCAGCAGCAGGCCGCTGAGCACCGCCGTCACCAGCAGGGCCGGGTAGCTCCACGCTGGCGCCTCGATCGGGCGTCCGAACACCGGGTTCGGGATCAGTGCGGTCGGCAGGCCCAGCAGGAGCGCAGCCAGGGCGGTCCCGGCGGCGGCTGCCAGCCAGCGGCGGGGCGACCAGTGACGCACGGTGGTGTCCTCGGGGGTGCTGGCGGCAGGAGGGTTCCGGCCAAGGGGAACAACGCCGCGGGAAGACCGGGTGTTCCCGTTGGTGTGGTGCCGGTGATGATGGTGCGGGGGTGTGCTCGTGGCGGCGGCAGTCGGATATCGACGCGCCCCCGGCAGGAATCGAACCTGCGACGCACGGTTTAGGAAACCGACGCTCTATCCACTGAGCTACGGGGGCGGGGTTGAGGCGTGAAGGTCCGTGCGAGCGTCCGCGCATCGCGGCCTCGCCGCGCGTTCGCGCCACGGCCCGGGCAGGCTACCGGCCGACGTGCCCACGCTGGGCTGGGAGAGGGGCTGCGGCTGCCATGCCTCCCGAGCCGGAGCTCTCTGCTCCCGTCCACGGCCGGTAGGCGGGCCGAAGGTCTGGTACCCGCGTCATGACGTTCGGTGCTGACCATGGGGTCCTCGATCGTCCTCGACGTGGAGCGACGCCGACCTCAGGACCTTCCATGGCGACCGCCGCCGCGCACACGACGGCACCGAGCGCGATGCCCGTAGCCGCCAGGCGTGCGCGGACGATGTCCATCGGCATCCTCGGCCTGGTCGCGGCGCTGGCGCTGGCGCCCGAGGCGCTCACACCCGCTCTCGCCTGGACGGTCCTCGCGATCGGGCTACTCATCGGCCTGCCCCACGGGGCGGTCGACCACCTCGTCCCTGAGTGGACGCTGGGTCGCGACCTACCCCGCTCCACCTTCGCCGCGATCCTCGGCGCCTACGTGGCGTTGGCCGCGGCTGCCTTCGGCTTGCTGATCGTCCAGCCCATGCTCGCTGCGTCGGCCTTCGTGATCGTCTCGATCCTGCACTTCGGCGCAGGTGACGTCGAGTTCCTCGACGCCTCGCGCGACCTGCGTCCCTGGCAGCGCTCGATCGCCGTGCTCGCCTTCGGCCTGCCCCCCGTCGCCCTGCCCATCGCCGTGTACGCCGAGCAGGCGCGCCCGGTGCTGGTGGGCCTGGCTCCCGAGTTGGCCGTGCTGACCGTCCCAGCGGCACGCACGACCGCGTTGCTCGTCACCTTCGGGTCGGTTGCGGTCACGATGTGGGCGGTCGGCGTGCAGGGTCGTGCTCGGATCGCCGTCGACCTGGCCGTGCTCTGCGTGGCCTTCGTGCTCGCTCCCCCGTTGCTGGCCTTCGCCGCCTACTTCGGTGGCTGGCACGCGGCACGGCACATCGCACGCTTGCTCGCGCTCGACCCGCGCAACGTCGACGAGCTCGCGGCCGGGCGGGTCGGCCGGCCGCTCCTGCGTTTCGCCCGCTCCGCGCTGCTGCCGACGGTGATCAGCGTCATCGTGCTGCTGGGCCTGTGGTGGGGTGCTGGTGGCGTCGAGGGGCTGGTCGCCGCGCACCTGGGCCTACTGGTCGCGCTCACCATGCCGCACGTCGCGATCGTGTCGTGGCTCGACGGTCGCCGCCGCGAAGCGCGTGGAAAGGTGATCGCATGAGCCGCGATGTGGTCATCGTCGGTGCCGGCCTCGGTGGGCTGTCCGCCGCCTGCCACCTCGCCGGTCGTGGCGTGGCCGTGACCGTGCTGGAGCGCTCGGAGCACCCGGGTGGACGTGCAGGGCTGCTCGAGCGCGACGGCTTCCGCTTCGACACCGGCCCGGCCGTGCTGACGATGCTCGGGGGGATGGAGGACACGTTCGCCGCCGCCGGTGCGGATCTGCACGACCATCTCGACCTCGTCCGCCTCGACCCCGCCTACCGGGCGAGGTTCGCCGACGGCTCCCACGTGCACGTCCGGGCCTCGCAGGCCGACATGCGCGAGGAGTTGCGGTCCTTCGCCGGCGACGGCGCCGCCGACGGGTTCGACGCTTTCGTCGCCTGGCTGCACCGCCTGTTCGACCTCGAGTTCGCCGACTTCATCGACCGGGACTACGCCTCCCTGGCGAGCCTCCTACGGCAGCCCGCTGCACTGCTGCGTCTCGCCTCGGCCGGTGGCTTCGGTCGCCTGCAGCCCGCGGTCGACCGGTTCTTCGATGACCCCCGCCTGCAACGCCTCTTCTCCTTCCAGGCGATGTACGCCGGGATGTCCCCGATGCGTGCGCTGGCGATGTACTCGGTGATCACCTACCTCGACACCGTGCAGGGGGTCTTCTTCCCCCGCGGTGGGGTACACGAGCTCGCGACCGGACTCGCCCGCGCGGCCCAGGACGCGGGTGTGGATCTGCGCCAAGGCGTCGAGGTGGAGGCCATCACGCCGGCGGGGGAGGGCGGCCCCGCCCGCGTGCACTCCAGCGACGGCACCTTCGAGGCCGAGGTGGTCGTCGCCAACCCGGACCTGCCAGCGGTCTACGACCGGCTGGTCGACGTCGACGCGCCACGCCGGCTGCGGCGCGGGCACTTCTCGCCTTCCTGCCTGCTGTGGCTGGTGGGAGGACGCCGGCCCGAGGGAGCCGACCCCGCCCACCACACGATCGACTTCGGCGCGGCCTGGTCGCGAACCTTCTCGGAGCTGCTCGACGAGGGCCGGCCGCAGTCGGACCCTTCCCGGTTCGTCACCACCCCGAGCGTGACCGATGGGTCGCTGGCCCCGACCGGCCGCGACGTCCTGCACGTGCTGGAGCCGGTGCCCAACCTGCGGGCCGGTCTGGACTGGCGCAGTCTCGAGCCGCAGCTCACCGAGCGGATGCTGCGCTGGCTCGAGGGTGCGGGCCACCTCGATGGGGCCCCCGAGGTCCTCCACACGATCACGCCCGTTGACTGGGCGGAGGCAGGGATGGCCGCGGGCACCCCCTTCGCCCTCGACCATCGGTTCACTCAGACCGGTCCCCTGCGCCCAGCGCTCACCGACCGGCGTCTTCCCGGACTCGTGTTCGTCGGCTCGACCACCCGGCCCGGGGTCGGCGTGCCGATGGTGCTGATCTCCGGCCGACTGGCCGCCGACCAGGTCATCGCCCAGCTCGACCCCGGTGGGCGCTCCCGCAGGTCGCCAAGGCGGCAACCACCGCGCGCCCAACAGCCACAGGGTCGCGAGGTCAGCCGTGCCAGCTGACCTGACCTCCTGGGCAACGCCGGGCGTCCGAGGGCGCGAGCTCCAGGCGAGCTACGCCCTGGGGCGACGGCTGCACCGTGCCCACGGTACGACCTACTACTGGGCCACCCGCGCCCTGCCCCGGGCGGACCAACCCCACGTCCACGCCCTGTACGGGCTGTGCCGGTACGCCGACGAGATCGTCGACGCACCGGACCGCGGCAGCATCGCAGAGCGGGCCGCAGCGCTCGATGCGTTGCGTGCGCGGTTCGACCGGGACCTCGCCGCCGGGCGCAGCGACCACCCGGTCCTGGCGGCGGTCGTCGACACCGTGCAGCAGCTGTCCATCGATCCGGAACTGCTGCGCCGGTTCTTCGCATCCATGCGGATGGACCTGTCGGTGTCGGGCTACCGCACCCACGCGGAGCTCGAGCGCTACATGGACGGCTCGGCTGCGGTGATCGGCGAGCTGATGCTGCCGGTGCTGCGGCCACCCGACCCGGACGCCGCCCGCGACGGCGCACGGGCGCTCGGTGTCGCCTTCCAGCTCACCAACTTCCTGCGCGACGTCGACGAGGACCTGGACCGTGGACGTGTCTACCTACCGCTGGAGGACCTCGAGCGGTTCGGTGCCGACCCGCGTCGTCGGGTCGCTGACGCGCCGTGGCGGGCGTTCAGCCGGTTCCAGATCGATCGCATCCGCGGCATCTACCGTGAAGCCGACGCCGGTATCGAGCTCCTGCCCTCCCGCTCCGCCAGCGTGATCCGCGCCGCTCGCGTGCTCTACAGCGGGATCCTCGACCGCATCGAGGCTGCGGACCACGACGTCTTCTCCGCGCGAGCCAGGATCGCGACCCCGATCAAGGTGGCCGTCGTCGGCCGTGAGCTCGTCCGGCGAACGCCATCCAACACCGCCGGGCGCGTCACGCCGCGCTCGTCGCCCCGGCCCCTACCCGCTGAGCGGTGAGCCCCCATGGAGCCTTTCCACTACCTGCTCGTCCTCGTCGCCTGCCTGGCGGTGACCGCACCGCTGGAGTGGGTGATCGGTGCGCGGGTCTACCGCCGTCCCCGTCGGCTGGCGCTGACCCTGGTGATCGCGATGACACCCTTCGTGATCTGGGACCTGGTCGGTATCGCGCGGGGCCACTGGGACTTCTCGCCGCGCTACCCCCTCGGGCTCGACCTCGGCGGCGTCATGCCACTGGAGGAGCTGCTCTTCTTCGTCGTCATCCCCATCTGTGCGCTCTTGACCCACCAGGCTGTCCTCCGGCTCGGTGCCCGGCTGCGGCCACACGGCCGCCTCGCTGACGAGGCTCAGCGTCTCGGTGGATCGCCGGCCACCGGCTCCAGGCGCGGGGAAGGAGCCCGACGTGCCTGAGTACACGCTGCTGACCGCCCTCGCGGTCGTCCTCGTCGTGACCCTCGACCTCGTGGTCATCCGCACGCGACTGCTCGCCACCCTCGGGTTCTGGCTGACCCTGACGATCATGTGGGTCTTCCAGATCCCCGTGGACGGTTGGCTGACCCGGCTCGACGCGGCCATCGTGCGCTACGACGAGCGCCACTTCAGCGGCATCCGGGTCTTCTTCGACTCGCCGATCGAGGACTTCGGTTTCGGCTTCGCCATGGTGCTCGCCACGCTCATGGTGTGGACCGTCCTGAGCGGCCGGTCGACCCGAGCCGAGCAGCGCCGGCCGCGTCCCGCAGCTCGTGGTGAGGCGGAGGCGGGGATGGGCGCGCAAGGGGGCGCGTGAGACGGCACGGGGTGGGAGCGGGCACCTCAACCGGACGGTGCGAGTTGCGCAGCGAGGGCAGGCGCGAGGTCGAGCTGAGGGAGCAGCGTGGCCTGCACCGCGTGGTAGAGGTCGGGCTTGCCGGCCCACGTCCCCGCCGCCGGGGTGAGATCGGGGTCGAGCTCGTGGTGCCAGCTCCCGCGCTGCCGGTCGATGAACGCGGTGGCCGCGTGGTCCCAGAACGTGCGGTACCAGTGCTCGTAGCCCGCCTCCCCCGTGCGTTCGTGGAGGACGGCGGCGGCAGCGATCGCCTCGCAGATCACCCAGTGCATGCGGGCGGTGACCACCGGCTGGTCCTGCCAGTCCAGGGTGTAGACGAAGCCGGGTTGGCCGTCGGCGGCCCAGCCGACGGAGGTGGCGGCGGCGAAGAGCGCGGTCGCCGCCTCGAGCAACCAGGCGGGCGGCTCCGGCAGCGAGGCCTCGAGCTGGAGCAGCAGCCGGCCCCACTCCAGCCAGTGGCCGACGGTGGTGCCGTAGGGTCGGAAGGGGTGCGCCGGCTCGTCGCGGTGGTGCTCCAGCACGGGCTGCCAGTCCGGGTCGAAGTGCTCGACCAGGCGCCAGCCGTGCGCCCGGGTCACCTCGTCGATCAGGAACGTGGCGATGCGCAGCGCGCGGGCATGCCAGCGGGGATCGCCGGTGACGTCGCCGGCAGCGAGGCAGGCCTCGACGGCGTGCATGTTGCTGTTGGCACCGCGGTAGGGCTCGGCGCTCTGCCAAGCGCGGTCGTAGGACTCGCGGAGTAACCCGGCGTCCTCGTCCCAGAACCGGTCGTAGACCGCCAGCGCCGCTTCCAGCAGCGCGTCGGCGCCGGACCGCCCCGCGGCGGTGGCGCTGCAGGCGGCGAGCACCACGAAGGCGTGCTGGTAGGCGTCCTTGGTGGTGTCGGTCTCCCCGGCAGCGGCAACCGAACGGAACCACCCGTCGTGCTGCTCGTCGCGAAGGAGCCCGGTCAGCGCCGCGATCCCGTGGTCGACCAGCGGGCCCGAGCCCGGGATACCGCGCAGGTGGCCGAGGGCGTACACGTGGGTCATCCGGCCCGTGATCCAGGTGTGGATCGGGGCCTCGATCTGGGCCTGTCCGTCGCGGTCGAGCATCGCGAAGCCACCCCTCGGGTGGCGCGGATCGGATGAGAAGGCGAGCAGCCGGCGGAACTCGGCGTCGAGCCATGCCCGGTGCGAGGGCTGTCGTCGCCAGCTGAAGGCGTGGTCCTGCTGCGGCTTCGTCATGCTGTACTCCTCGCGCGATGCGGGCTCAGCCGTGGCCGGATGGTCGGCCGTCGTGCTGCTCAGGCTGCTCGCCCTCCGCCCAGATAGAGGTGAGGCTCCACGCGCGTAGCCGGATGTCCGCCAGGCTGTCCGGTGCGCCCACCACCTCGACGCCGGTGCTGTCCTCACGGGTGGGGGAGATGCGAGCGGTCAGGGCGACCCGATCGTCGACGAACACCTCGACGATCGAGCGGTCGAGCAGGACCCGCACGTGCTGGATCGGCAGAGCCGGGTCGAGCGGTCCGCCGTAGCGGCCACCACGGACCGCCGGGTCGAGGCTGGCGTGCTCACGGTCCAGCCACACTTCGCCGCGGGAGCGGTCGAGCGTCAGGGTGGTGACCTCCTCCCTGCCCGGGGAGCAGCGCAGCTTGAGGTCGATGCGCTCCACCGCCGGTCCGAGGGTGAGTTCAAGATCGGCCACGTCGGTGTCGATGCCGGCCGCTACCCACCCACGTGCTGTCGGGGTCGGTCGGACGTCCAGGGCTCGTTCGCGCAGTTGGGTCAGCTGTGCGAGTGGAGCGACGCGCAGATGCCCATCGACCACCTCGAGCCGCCGCGGTGCGCTCAGGACCCCAGCCCACCCGCTGGCCCGCTGCGCCGCCGGCGTGCGTGCCTCCCAACTCCACGCCCAGCTGATGGCGGTGCCGTCTGCTTCCTGCAGGAGGCAGGGGGCGTACAGGTCCGGGCCGAGATCGAGGCGCTGGAGGCGTGACGGGACGAAGCGATCGGCTACCAGCTGGCCGACCACGGCCAACGGGTAGTGGGTGTCCACCTCGTCGTGGATGGACAGCAGAAGCGCGTCCCCGTCCCGGCCACGCAGCAGCACCGGGCACTCCCACATCGATCCGGTCCACACCTGCGGGTCGACCGCATCGAGGTCGGCCTTGGTGAGCAGGGCTCCGTGAGGGACCCAGCGGTGCAGATCCGTCGAGGAATACAGCAGGACCTCGCCGCCCTCCTCGCGACTGCCCGCGCCGATGGCCTGCCACCAGCGACGGTCGTCCTGCCACAGGAATGGGTCGCGGAAGCCCAAGAGCTGCCGTCCGGGTGGCGCGGTGATCACCGGGTTGGTCGGATACTTGACCCAGCGATCGAGCAGCGGGTCGGTGCTGCGGGCCAGGCACGTGACCTGCAGCTGGCCAGGCACGGGTGGCCCGACCACGCCGGTGTAGGCCATCACGGCCGCGTCTCCGTCGATGACGACGCAGCCGGAGTAGCACCCCGCGGCATCGGGGCCACCGGGGGTGGGCGATAGGGCGACCGGACGACGCTGCCAGCGCACGAGGTCATCGCTGACGAGGTGTCCCCAGTGTGGCCGATCCCAGTAGCCACCCTGAGGGTTGTACTGGTGAAACAGGTGCGTCCGGCTCTGCCAGCGCACGGGCCCGGTCGGATCGTTGGTCCAGCCGCGTTCGGGTCGCAGGTGGGCGTAGGGACGGTGTTCGGGCAATGGTCAACCCTTCAGGTGGTGGGCGGTGACAGGGGAGGTCAGCCCTTCACGCCACTGCTGGCGACCGACTGCACGAACCACCGCTGGAACACGATGAAGAGCACCAAGAGTGGGATCGTCATCATGAACGCGAAGGCCATGATCTGTCCCCAGCTGATCGGTGGCTGGGTGACGAAGACGGAGATGCCGAGCGGCAGTGGTCGCACGTCGGGGCCGCTGGTGACCAGGACCGGCCACAGGAGCTGTCCCCAGATGAACAGGAAGCTGAGGATGCCGACCGTCGCGTAGGCAGGCTTGGCCAGCGGTGCGCTGACCCGGAGGAAGGTGGTCACCGGACCTGCGCCGTCCACCCGCGCCGCTTCCTCGAGGTCCCGCGGGATGCCGAGAAAGAACGTGTAGAAGAGGTAGATGAACAGCGGGTTCGCGATGAAGGGCAGGATCTGGACCGTGTAAGTGTTGCGAAGGCCCACCAGCGACATCATCCAGAGCAGTGGGATGGCGACGGCCTCGAGCGGGATGATCATCAGGGAGATCACTGCGAGCAGGAGCAACTTCGACCCACGGAAGGGGAGGCGGGCGAGCGCGTAGCCCATGAGGCTGTTGACGACCAGACCCAGGCCCACCACCGCGGTCGAGATGATGGCGGAGTTGATGAACAGTTGGCCGAACCGGCCGCGTCGGAAGGCGCCCACGAAGTTGTCGAAGCTGGCATCGGTCGGCCAGAACGCCCGGATCGTGTTGCCCTCGGCGAGGACCAGCGCGTCCGGCTTGAAGGCGCCGGCGACCATAAACACCATCGGGAAGATGAACAGGATGGCCAGCGCCGTGAGGAGCACGTACATCGCCACGCGGCGGGCACGGGTGCGCGGCCTCATCAGTTCACCTCCTCCTTCAGGAAGCGGCGTTGGATCAGGGTGAGTGTGAGCACGATCAGGAAGAAGATGACCGCGATCGCCGAACCACGCGCGATCTGCTGCTGCTCGAAGCCGACGTTGACCATCTCCAGCATCATCACGTTGGTGTTGCCCAGAGGGGCGCCGCGGGTCATGACCCAGACCTGGTCGAACAGCCGGAACGACAGGATCATCGTGACCGTTCCGACGAAGATGAGGGGGTTGCGCAACTGGGGAATGGTGATGAACGAGAACCGCTGCCACGGGGTCGCGCCGTCGATGGCAGCTGCCTCGTAGAGGTCACCGGAGATCTCCTGGAGCCCCGCGAGGATGATGATCATCTGGAAGCCGACGCCCTGCCAGATCGACATGATCATGATCGACGGGAGGGCCATCGTCTCGCTCTGCAACCAGTCGGACTGCAGGGTGCCGAAGGAGATGAAGCTCAGGATGCCGTTCAGGAGCCCTCGGTCCGGGCTGTACAGCAGCAGCCAGACCGTAGCTGCGACCGTCATGACCACGACGACCGGAGAGAAGTAGATGGCGCGGTAGACCTTGACGCCGCGAAGCCGCTGGTTCACGAGGATCGCGAGACCCAGGGCCATGGCGGTCTGGACCGGCACGACGATCGCCGTGAACCAGATGTTGTTGCCGAGTGCCTTGCGGAAGCTCGCCGAGGTGAAGGTCGCCACGTAGTTGTCCAGTCCGACGAAGCGGGTCGGCAGCGGCGAGGCGAGGCGTTCGCTGGTGAACGACAGTCCGAGCGCCATGAGGAACGGGCCGGCGAGGAACAGCAGCAGCAGCACCACACCTGGCAGCGTGAAAGCCACGCCGGCGAGGTTCCTGCGGCGGCTGGAGCTCCCAGGCCTTCCGTCGGACCCGTGCTCTGCCGTCGCGACCGGCCCTGGGCTGGCATCGGTGGTGGACATCACTGGTCCTTCCGCAGCGGACGGCAGGTGGGAACCGGGCGGCGGTCACGAGTGCTGACCGCCGCCCGGACGGGTCTCACTGGGGCGGGGGGTAGCCCTGGTTCGCCTCGATGTCGCTGTCGATCGTCTCGACGGCGTTGTCGAGCGCGGTCTGGACGTCCTGACCGTCGATGATCTCCTGGATCGCCTGGTTGAACGTCGAGGAGATCGTCGGGTAGGCAGGGTGGGGCGCTCGCGGTTGGGTGTAGCCCTCCTCGAGCTGGGTACGGAACAGCTCGGCTGGTCCACCGGGGCCGAACTTCTCCGTCCCCTCAGCGACGGACGACCGTGCCGGGAGCGCTCCGCTGGCCTCTGCCATGCGTTCCATCTGCTCGGGCTGCAGCGTGAACTCGATGAACGACCAGGCGGCGTCCGCGTCACTCTCGGCGTTGATCGCCCACTGCCATGACCCCTGGCCGCTGACCGTGCCCTCGCCGAAGTCCGGCAACGGCATCAGGACGAGGTCGTCTCCGTAGGTCTCGCGGTAGCGGTTGAACTCCCAGTGGCCGACCATCGACAGCGGCGACCGGCCCTCGACGAACGCGGCGTCATCCTCGTTCTCGTCGACGAAGCCCTCGGCGTGCCAGTTCTGGAAGCGGGTGAGGGCCTCCACGGCTTCGGGTGAGTTGAGGTGGCCATCGGTCGTGCTGAAGTCGTCAGCGATCACGTTCGCCCCGGACGACCACACGAAGGGTTGGTACAGGTAGGCGTAGTACTCCCCCTGTCCATAGTTCTTCTTGACATCGAGTGGGCGCTCGTAGCCTGCCTCACGCAGGTCGGCGAGCAGCTGGTCGAACTCATCGATGGTCCAGGCGTCCTCTGGTTCTTCCGGGATACGTGCGTCGACCTCCTCGAGGACCGAACGCACGCCGTACATGCCAAGGCCGGAGTCGAACATGCCCACCGCCCAGATGCGGTCGGCGTAGGTGCCCTGCTCGATGATGGATGGCAGCAGGTCGTCCATCAGTTCGTCCGAGATGCAGGTGTCGATGGGCTGGAGGTCGCCTGCCCAGGCGTAGTTGAACGCGAAGGATGCGTCGGTGTCGATCACGTCGGGAAGGTCACCGGACGCGGCTGCTCCCCGCAACGAGGAGGCGTAGTCGGCCTCTGGAACCAACGTGAGTGTGGCGGTGACCTGGTCCTGCGAGGCGTTGAACTCCTCGACGAAGTCCTGGACGGCAAGGACCTCGGACTCGGCGCCTTCGTGCCACCAGATCTCGATCTCGCTCTGGGTGATCTCGCCGTCACAGCCGGCAGCGTCCGGCGCTGCGACCTCGTCGTCGTCGCCGCAGGCAGCGACGATCATCGCCACGGCCGCGATGGCGGCCAGTGCGGTTCGGTGTCGTCGGGATGGACCCGCTTTCATGGTGGTGCCTCCTTCTCAGAGATCGGTGATCGTTCGCCGTCACCGAGGTAGGGCTCGGGTGGTCAGTCGGGAGACGACCTCGAGCGGCAGCAGGTGCCGCTCGGGTTCGCTCGTGTTGGGTTCGGTCAGTGCGTCGAGGAGCAGTTCGGCGGCTAGACGACCGCTGCCCTGCAGCGGCTGACGGACCGTGGAGAGACCCACGTGCTTCGCGGTCTCGATGTCGTCGAAACCGACCACCGAGACGTCCTCGGGCACTCGGAGTCCGAGTTCCCGGGCGGCCAGCATCACCCCGAAGGCCTGGACATCTGAAGCAGCGAATACCCCGGTCGGCCGCCGCGGCGCAGCGAGCACCTCACGGGCCAACGAGGTCGCACTCTCGGCCCCGATCGAACCGGTCCTCACCCACTGGTCCGGGGGTGTGCAGCCCGCATCGCTGAGCACCCGGAGGAACCCTGCTCGTCGATCGGAACTGGAGGTGAAGCCGTAGGGGTTGTCCTCCGCATCGCCGACGAACGCCAGCTCCCGGTGGCCGAGTTCCAACAGGTGACGAGCAGCTAGTTCTCCACCGTGGACGTCATCGGTGAGGACGCTGGAAAAAGCTGCGTGGCTGGCGTCCACCTGGACCAGGCTGACGGCGACCTTCTGGAGACGGACGGCTTCCTCATCGCTCAGTGGCAGCGAGATCAGGACGATGCCATCGGCCTGGTGCGGCCCCGTGAGCGTGTCCATGTGGGCCCGGCGCTGCTCATCGTCCTCGACTGGGTACAGCACCAGCTCGTAGCCGCTCCCGCTGAGGGCCTGGGTGAGGCCGCGGAGACGTTCGACCGACGACGGTTGGGTGATGAACGAGACCAGCACAGCTATCCGGTTGCTCCGGCCCCGCTTCAGGCCGCGCGCCAGTGGGCTCGGCCGATAGTCCAGCTCTTCCATCGACCTCGTCACCCGGGCACGGGTCTCGTCGGTGACCGCTGGGTGGCCGTTGAGGACCCGTGAGACCGTCCCTACGCCGACTCCGGCGTGTCGTGCTACCTCGGAGATCGTCGCCATCCCGTGCGGCCCTTGCCCCGGTGCACCTCCACCGAGGTGCATGGACTCCCTGCCATCGGGACGCGAAGCTGTCTCCGCTGACAGTTTGGGATCGATTCCAAAACCAGGTTACGTGTACGTGGAATCGGTTCCATCAGCATAGATGTCGGTCGTAGCGCGTGCAACCCTCTGCGTGACAACGCAGCAACGACGCGCTCGGTTCAGCGGTCGTCGTCCGAGCCCCAGTTGCTGGTCGCCAGCTCACGCCAGAAGGGGCGGACGCCCGGGGTCTCGGGATCGACGGCGGCGCCCTCGGCCGGCTGCTGGTAGGAGTAGATGGCCGCACCGTCGGCCGCCTCCAGCGCTGCGCCGAGCTGTGCCAGCGTGCCCGCCGGCTGGTTCAGCCACCCCCCGATGCCGGGGACGACGCGCGTGGGGTGTTCGGCTGCGAGCCGGCCCTCGAAGGCCAGCCAGTCCCGGAACCAGCCGGCCTGTTCGGGGACGTGGGACCGGAAGTAGTTCATCGGCAGCACGATGTCGACCGCGCCGTCACGGACCCACGCCGGCCAGTCCTGGAGCGCCTCGGTCGCCGTCCGGGTCGCGTCGAACCCGCCCGAGGCGCTGGGGCCGGGTCCCCAGGTGATCACCGCAGCCGACAGTTCCACCTGCTGGCCGGTGGCGTCCAGCGCTGCGCGGGCGTGGTCGAGCAGCTCCCGGGTCTGGTCGCGGCGCCACTGTGACCAGCGGGGATCGTCGACCGCTGGGGTCCCCGTCGCACCCGTCTCCGAGCGGTACCGGGCCAGGGCCACGGGGTGGTAGCCGCTGTGCTGGCTCTCGTAGCGGAGGTAGTCGAGGTGGATGCCGTCGACGTCGGTGGTGGTGGCCAGCTCCGTCACGATGGCGGCGAGGTGGTCGCGCACCTCGGGCAGCGCCGGGTCGAGGTACTCGGTCCACCCGCCGTCCCTGGTGCGTGATACCCACCGGTCCGCCTCCGGTGCCCGGCGGCCGTGCTCGGCTGGGACCCAGCCGTCCGGTGCGGGCAGGTCCTCGTACACCGCGTGCCAGGTCGGGGCCACGGAGATCCACGCGTGCACCTCGAGTCCGGCCGCGTGGGCGGCCCGCGTCAGCTCCTCGAGCACATCCAGTCCGGGCTCGAGGTCGGGGTCGGCGGTCGCCGGCAGCACCTCGGAGCGGTAGTAGGCGTCGTGGCGACGGGCGACCTGGGCGATCAGCGCGGTGGCGTCGGCCGCGACCAGCTCATCGACCAGCTGCCCGATGCCGGCCCGGCTCTTCAGGCTGCTGTCGAAGAGGTGGACCCACACCGCGCGCAGCTCGCCGGGCTCCGCAGGCGGCTCGGGGGTGGGAGCCGGCGCGGGCGGTGGTGGCGGTTCCGCGGACTCCTCGGGCTGGGGTGTCCCGGGAGCGGGTGCCGGCACCGGGGCTTCGGCCGGGTCCTGCTCCACCTCGGTGTCCTCGACAGGCGGGACTGGCCCGTCCCGGTCGCCTCCGCACGCCACGACCAGCAGCGTCAGGGCGAGAGCCGTTGCCGGGAGCCGACGCGGGCTGGCCATGCTGGAAGGCTCCGATCCGCCAGCGAGGACGTGGACGCCAGCCTCGCCGTCCGCCCGAGATGGCGCTAGAGACGAGCGTCACGACCCGAACGACCCGCTGCGAAGGGCGGCCCCGGTCGGGGCGGAGTGCCCTGGACACCCGGTCGCTCCTCGGGCAGCCTCGTGCACCGAGGCCCCGATCGGGTGGCCGACGCTCGCGCATCGCCAGCGTCCGGCAGCGAGGGGCCGTCTCGGACCAGACGCGAGGGGTGACGACCATGGCGACCAACCGTGTCCTCGGGCTGCTGCTCATCGGCCTCGGTGCGGTGCTGCTCCTGGCGGCCACCACCAACATCGGGGGCGAGGTCGTCGTCGGCTTCATCGGGGTGGCGTTCCTGGTCGCCTACGCCACCACCCGCACCTACGGCTTCCTCATCCCCGGCGGCATCCTGACCGGTCTCGGGACAGGGCTGGTGCTCGAGTCCCTGGGGGTCCGCGGTGACATCGTCGCCCTCGGGCTCGGGCTCGGCTTCGTGGCGATCGCAGTGGTCGACCAGCTCGTCAGCCCAGGACGCCCCGGATGGTGGTGGCCCTTCATCCCCGGAGGGGTGCTGCTGCTGGCGAGTGCGGGTTCCGTCACGGGGCTGCCCCACCTCGGGCGCTACCTGGTGCCCGGCCTGTTGATCCTGGCTGGCGCGGCACTGCTCCTGCGTCGAGGTGATGACGATGATCCCGACGCTGGCAGCCCCGAGCTGACGCAACAGGACGCCGGTCGCGCCCCCGACCCGCCCCCGCCGCCACCGCCACCTCGCTGACGGTGCGGCTACACGCCCCGTCGCAGGACCCGGTGGGGCGTGATGCGCAGGATCGCCCGCTCCGAGGTGATCTGCTCGGCGGGGTAGGGGCGGCTGAAGTAGCGCTGCGCACAGCGGTCGATGTGCTCGCGAGCGGCGGGACCGCGCACGATGTCGGTCACCTCGCCGCGGACCTCGATGTAGCGGTACGGGTCGTCGTGCTGCCAGATCGTCACGGTCACCCGGGGGTCACGTTCCACGTTGCGGAACTTGGCCCGGTGGACCTCGGTGTTGATCAGGATGTGCTCGTCGTCGGCGTCGACCCACATCACCTGGGTCTGGGGGCTCCCGTCGGCGAACAGGGTGGTCAGCGCGGCGAAGTTCGTGCCGGTCGCGAACGCCCGGAGGTCCTCGTCCAACGCCACGTCGTTCCCCTCACTGCCTCGGCTGTCGGCCAGGTCGCCGCCCCACGGTAGCCGCCGACCGCGGGGCAGACGGGGCCGGGTCGCACGATCACGCGGTCGCGTACCCTGCCGCCGCGGAACGAGAACGGCTCCGAGAACAACCATCGTTGAAGGGCGGTGATGGCGGGCGACACCGAGGTGACCGGCGCACCGGTGGCAGCCGCCCGGGTCCCCAGCGGGGTGTGGTCGGGGCGGGCGGGTTCCGGCGTGCTCCTGCTGCTGTTCCTCACCTCCGGCGCGGCCGCCCTGATCTACCAGGTGCTGTGGGCGCGCGAGCTCGGGCTGCTGTTCGGCTCGACCGCCCAGGCGGCGGCGATCACGATCGCGATCTTCTTCGCCGGTCTCGCGATCGGTGGCTGGTGGTGGGGCGGACGCGCCAGCACCTTCCGCGATCCGTTGGTCGGCTTCGGGTGGCTGGAGCTCGGGGTGGCGGCGACGGCCCTCGGGTTCCTGCTGCTGCTCCAGGTCTTCGTCGCCGTCGAGCCGGTCCTCGTCGCGCTCCTCGGTGACGGTCCGGTCGCCGACACCTTCATCCGCGCGGGGGTGGCCACGGTCGTGCTGCTGCCGCCGTCGATCCTCATGGGCGGGACGCTGCCGGTGCTCGGTCAGCACCTGGTCCGTGAGCGCGCGGCGCTCGGTCGGACCGGCAGCCTGCTGTACGCCGTCAACACGCTCGGCTCCGCCCTCGGTGCCCTGGCGGCCGGCTTCCTGCTGCCCGTGCTCGTCGGCTACCTCGGGGCCTACCTGGTCGCGGTCGGCCTGGATGCGGCGGTCGGCATCGCCGCGCTGGCGCTGGCCGCCGTCTCCCGGAGCGCGCGCTCGGGGGCAGAGGCTGGCGCGCCGTCGGGGTCGATGCCGCCGCCGACGCGCTCGCCCCACCCGTCCGCTCCCCCCGCCGCATCGCCGCCAGCGCACACCCCCGGCGCCGTGGCTGGCGCCCTGACCGGGCTGCCGCTGTGGGCGATCTGGTCGATCGCGTTCGGCTCCGGCGTGCTGACGCTGGCGGTCGAGGTCGTCTGGACGCGGCTGTTCGCGCAGGTCCTGCAGAACAGCGCCTACACCTACGCTCTCGTGCTCGCGACCTTCCTGCTGGCCCTGGCGGCCTGGGCCGGCGTCGCGAACCGTCTCACCCGGCTGCGGGTGGTGCCGCCGCCGGTGCTGCTGGTGGGGTTGCTGCTGGCCTCCTCAGCGGTCGCCGCCGCTTCACCCTGGCTGTTCCACGCGCGCACCGAGGGGCTGCGGTTGATCGGTGGGACCGCTGGTTTCACCGGGTACGTGCTCGAGGTCGCCGGTGTGGCCGTGGTCGTGATGTTCCTGCCGGCGGTCGTCCTCGGTGCGCTGCTGCCCTACCTGCTCCGGTTGCTGCAGCAGCGTGCGGCAGCCCCGGGTCAGACGATCGGGCGCCTGGTGGCGGTGAACACGGTGGGGGGCATCGTCGGATCCCTGGCCGCGGGGTTCGTCCTGCTGCCCTGGCTCGGCGCGTGGCGCAGCCTGCTGGTCGTCGCCGGCGGCTACGCCGCGCTGGCGGCGGTCATCGCCGCCGTGCTCGCCCGTGCCGCCGTGCGGGCGCAGCAGGCGGGACGAGCCGACGGCGAGGTGGCCCGGGCCGCACCGGGGCGGTGGGTCGTGGTCACGACGGTGGCCGCTGTCGCCGCCGTCGGGCTGGTCCTGGTCACCCCTGACGGGTGGGCCACCGTCCGGCTGGCGCCGGGCACCGCCCAGACCCTGGTCGAGGTCCGGGAGGGACCCCAGGCCACGGTGTCGGTGGTCGCGGACCGTGACGACCTCTTCATCCGGGTGGACAACCACTACACCCTCGGCGGGACCCGCGCCCTCGACGCGGAACGCAACCAGTCCGTGGTCCCGCTGCTGACCCAGCACGCGCCCGAAGCGGTGTTCTACCTCGGCATGGGCACGGGCATCACCGCCGGTGCCGGGCTGGCCTTCGACGTCGAGCGGGTGGTGGTGTGCGAGCTGATCCAGGAGGTCGTCGAGCTCGCCGAGGCCCACTTCACGCCCTGGGTCAACGGGCTGTTCGTCGACGAGCGAGCGGTGGTGCACGCCGCCGACGGCCGGACCTGCCTGCGGCGCAGCGACGAGACCTTCGACGTGATCAGCAGCGACCTGTTCACGCCCTGGGAGGCCGGGACCGGCAACCTCTACACCCTGGAGCACTTCCGGACCGCCCAGCAGCGCCTGGCCGAGGGCGGGGCCTACGTGCAGTGGGTGCCCCTGTACCAGGTGACCGACGCCGAGCTGGGGGTGATCGGCGCGACGATGGACGCGGTCTTCGACGAGGTCACCGTGTGGCGCGGCGACCTGTACGCCGAACGGTCGATCGTGGCGCTGGTCGGACGTGACGACCCCCGGCCGCTCGACCCCGCTGTCCTCCCCGAACAGGGGCGCCAGCTGACCGACGAGGCCCTGACCGACGCCTTCCTCGAGGCGCTGGGCCTGCGCATGTACGTCGGCAACCTCACCGCCAGCGGCCTCTACGCCGACCGGGAGCTCAACACCGACCGGCGACCCGTGATCGAGTACCGCGCCCCGGTCAGCCAGCGGGCCGTGCGTGCCGGCGAGGCGACGTTCGTGACCGGGGCGGCGCGGGAAGCGTTCTACCTCGCCCTCGAGGAGGCGGTGCCGCTGGCTGACGATCCGTTCCTCGCACGGTTGGACGAGCGGCAACTCGGCTACGTGACGGCCGGGCGGAGCTACTCGCGGTTCCGTCTGCTCGACCGTCAGGGCCAGGCCGAGGAGGCCCAGGTGTGGCTGGACCGCTTCCTCGAGCACTCGCCGGCGGATGCCTCCGGTCCCCGGGACGTCTCGCCGGCGGCGCGGCTGCTCCCGCGGCTGCTCCCGGGTCCCGACCAGGACCTGCTCGGCGGTCCCGGCGAGGGATGAGGGGCGCTGCGATCAGGCGTCGGCGCGCAGCCGCAGGACCGCTCCGCCGTCGTCGGTGCGCAGGGGCGTGATCTGGAAGCGGGAGCCGGTCTGCCGTTCCCCGCTCATACCGGTCAGCACCCGGTGCAGTTCGCCACCGAAGACCTTGGCGTCGGCGTCGCCGCTGTCGATCGCCCGTCGCACCGCGGTGCGGAGGTCGTCGCCCACCCGCAGCGACAGCAGCAGGTCGCCCTTGCTGGCCGCGGAGGCCGACAGCCACGCGCGGTTGACCACCGCCACCGTGCCGTCGCCGTCGACCACGGCCACGGGGTCATCGAGCGCGTCGAGCACCGAGGACACGAAGGCGTCCCGGCGGGCCAGCTCGCGGTGGACCGAGACCTGGTCGGCGACGTCCTCCAGCCCGCACACCGCCCCGATCACCGAGCCGGACGCGACCGACAGCGGTGCCACCTCGACGTGCAGCCAGGCTCCCTTCTCGGAGCGGACGTCGAGGCGGTGCTCCCGGCCGAGCTCGGCGGCCATCTGGATCACCTCGCGCAGCGCGTCGGCGTCGGCGGCCACCAGGCTGCGGAGGAAGCCGGGGCCGAGCAGGTCGCTGTTGGAGCGGCCGAGCAGCGACGCGGCCCGGCCGTCGGCGTAGACGCAGCGGCCGGTCAGATCGGTGTGCAGCATGCCGGTGGATCCCACCGCACCGTGCCGGCCCAGCTCGGTGGTGACGTCCCGCTCCACGGCGACGTAGTGGGTGATCCGGCCGGTGTGGTCCTGGACCGGACTGATCGTCGCGTGGTGGGTGCGCAGCGCCCCGTCGCGTCGGCGGTCGACCAGCTGTCCCTCCCACACCTGGCCGCTGGTGATCGTGTCCCAGAGGTCCTTGTAGAAGCGCTCGTCCTGGTAGCCGGAGGACAGCAGGTTCGGCTTCGCCCCGATCGCCTCCCGTTTCGAGTAGCCGGTGACCCGCACGAACGCGTCGTTGACGTCGACGATCCGCCCCTGGTCGTCGGTGATGAACACCACGTCCCCACCGAGGTCCAGCGAGGTGACGTCGATGTGGGGCGCATCGCTGTCCCGGTCGTTCTCCGGCTGCCTGTCGCCGCTCACAGGTCCCTCCCTGGCTGCTCGCCTCCACGTTAGGGCGCGTCGGCCGGGTGGTCACGCGTCGAGGGGTGGATGGTCGATCGTCCCGCGGGGGCGCGGTGGGTCAGCTGACGGCGTGCAGGGGAGTCCTCGCCGGTGGGGTGGCCTGGGCACCGCCCCGGCTCGGGACGTGCGCGAGAGCGACGGCGACCCCGCCGAGCTGCCACAGGTGGCGGAGGTCGACCCCGAGGTGGAGCAGGGGGACCAACCGGGAGGTGGGACCCCAGCCGATCGGGATCGGGCCGACGCGGCCGACACCCCGGTCCCCGAGGTCGATGATGCGGCCGAGCTCGACCAGTCGCGCGGGTCGGGTCGGCTGTCCCGTGGCCAGCGCGGCCGCGTTGTGTCCGGCGGTGGCGCCGGCCTGGATGGAGATCTGGGCCGACATCGGCAGCAGCCGTCCGATGATGTCACGGTGGGCGGCGATGTCGCCGGCGGCCAGGACCCGTCGCAGCCCGGAGACCCTCAGGTCGCTGGTCACGATCGCCCGGCCGTCCTGGGTCGGCGCCGTCGGCAGCAGCTCGGTCGCATCGGCCCGCCACCCCCCGGCCCAGACGACGGTGCCATCGAAGCGGCGCCCGTCACCCAGCACCACGCCCCGCCGGTCGACCCGGGCCACCTCGGTGCTGAGGTGGAGGTGGACACCGACCTCCAGGAGCGCCGACATGACGTCGTCGCCGAGCCGTCGGGGCTCCGCGGGCAGGAGGCGGCCGGCGATCTCGACCAAGCGCACCTCGATGCCCGGCCGTGCGGCGCCGACCTCGGCCGCGAGCTGCACCCCGGTGGCGCCGGCGCCGACGATCACGAGCCGGTCGGTGCGGGCCAGGCGGCGCCGCAGCGCCAAGGCGTCGTCGGGGGTGTGCAGCGTGGCGGCGTAGCGCTCGCTGCCGGCCACGCTGCCGGCCGGCGAACCGGAACCCGCGCTGACGACCACCGCGTCGGCGTGCAGGAGGGTGGCGTCGTCGAGGGGGACGGTGCCCGCCTCGTCGTCGATGCGAACGACCCGGCCGTGGACCACCTCGATGTCGGCACCGACGAGCTCGCGCAGAGGCGCGCGGGCGTCGCTGGTGCGGAGCCGGCCCGCGGCGACCCCGGCCATGCGGGCCAGGAAGCCGTGGCGCCCGTCGTGGTCGACCACCACGACCTCCACCTTGCCGCTGCGGCTGGCGGCGACCGCGGCGTGACTGCCGGCGTACCCGGCGCCGATGATCACCACCCGGGGCAGGGCGGAGCTCAGCGGCGGGGGTTGCGAGCTGGTCTGCTGGTCGGACATGGGGGCTCCCCGGGGTGGCAGCGGGGGCGGACGGTGGGACCCGCGACGCCTCCGGGTTCGCTGCGGTGGCCTGACCAGTATCGCCGTTGTCGGGGGTGTTAGTCCACGGGTCGTGGGGTCAGCAGCTGATCGACGGGCGCGCGGTCGTCGATCAGGACCCGGGCGTCGCCGATGAAGCGGTCGAGCTCAGCGCCGCTGAGCAGCTCGTCGCTGCGTCCCCGGCGGGCGTTGGCGGCAGCGATCTCCGCCAGCGGCAACGGCGCGTCGGAGGCGATCACGACGTAGTTGCCCCCTATCGCCCGGGTGGCGTCACCGAACGAGTCAGGGCGACCGAGCACCGCGACGTGGTCGAAGACCGCTGCGACGGTGGCCAGCTCCGCGCGCAGGAACCGCCGGGGCCCGTAGTCGATCACGTTCATGACGTAGACGCCGTCGGGCGCGAGCCGCACGCGGACCAGCTCGGTGAACTCTACCGTGGCGAGGTGCCAGGGGACCGCGACCCCCCCGAAGGCGTCCCCGATGACCAGGTCGTGCTCACCCGGCTCACCGTCGGCGATGGTCGAGCGGGCATCCCCGATCCGCACGCTGATGTCGTCGCCGAGCTCGAGACCGAGCTCGTCCTCGGCGAGTTCGACCAGCAGTTCGTCGACCTCCAGCACCTCGGAGGTGGAGCCGGGATGTGCCGCCCTGAGGTACCTCGGCATCGTGAACCCGGCCCCACCGATGTGCAGGGCGGAGAGCGGCTCACCATCGGGTGCCATCGCCGTGATCACGTCGCCGAACCACTGCGTGTAGGTGAACTCGAGGTAGGTGGGATCGTCGAGGTCGACGTAGGAGTGGCGCAGCGTGTCCAGCCACAGGGCGCGGCCGCTGGGTCGGTCCTCGTCGGCGACGATGTAGGCGCAGTAGTAGGCGGACTCGTGCTCGCAGGGGTGCGAAGCCGCGAAGGAGAAGGCGGCGGCGGCCAGCACCGCGAGCGTGCTGCCCACCGTCAGCCCGCGCCCCCGCTTGAGCGCCAGCGACGTGCCGACCCCGAGCAGCACCAGCAGCAGTGCCGTCACCCGCACCACGGGGCGTGTGGGGAAGGCGGCGACCAGCAGGAAGCCGGTCAAGAACGTGCCGACGATCGCGCCGGTGGTGGACAGGGCCGACAGCCGGCCGACGACGCGGCCGGTCTCCGCCAGGCTGGCGAGTTGGATCTTGATCACCGCCGGGGTCACGGCGGACAGCACGGCCGCTGGGGCGAAGAAGGCCAGCACGGTCAGGGTGGTCGTGGTGGTCGGCCCGGCGCCACGCAGCGAGGTGCCCAACCCGTCGAGGATCGGGATCGAGATGAAGGCCAGCGCTCCTCCGGTGATCAGCAGCGGGCCGAGCAACTCCTTGGGGTCGCGGGCGTCGGCGGCCTTGCCGCCGAGCCAGGAGCCCACGGCGATGCCGGCCAGGATCACCCCGATGATGGCGGTGTAGGTCTCCAGGGTCGCACCGACGTAGGGCGCGAGCAGTCGGGCCGCCAGGATCTCGAGGACCAGCACGGCGGCCGACGACAGGAAGACGAGCGCGGCGGCGGCGAAGGGAGGCATGAGGGCGGCAGGGTACGCAGTCGCGGGCGACCGCTTGGCTGTCGGGGGGGGCTCAAGTCCGAGAACCGAGATGCCGATAGGACCGTCACGGGTTTCGCCCGGCCCCTGGAGGGTGCCATGACCGACGTTCCCCGTGACCAGCTCCCAGAAGCCGAGCTCGCGTTCGCGGATCGGGTCAGCAGGCTGCTGCGCGCGCGTCGGGGCCGCCGGATGCGCTGGTCGCTGGCGGTCCGCTCGCGTGGGGCCCTGTCGGTCCGGCAGCTGCGGGCCTTCGAGCGGGGGACCGAGGTCCCCGACGAGCCACTCCTGCAGATCCTGGCGGAGGTCTACGGCTTCGATCCGTGCGAGCTCTACCCGGTGCGGAAGCCCCTCGAGGTCGACCTCGGCCTCGGGATCGTCTCCGCGGCCGGTGTGTCACGGGGCTTCGATCCGCAGGAGCCCGCGGGGCTGCTGGTCGCCTACCTCGCTCTCGTGCGTGACCTGCGTGGTGAGCCGCATGCGCTGACGTTGGCGCTGCGGCGCGACGACATCGAGGTCCTTGCCGCCGCGCTGGAGTTGGACGGACCGATCGTCGTCGAGCGTCTCGGGGCCCTGATGGGCGCTACCACCCTGCAGCAGCAGGTCGCGGTGGCCGCCTTCGCCATCGGGCGACCGGCGATCCTGCTGCCGGGTTGAGCTCGGCTTCGCTCCGATCCGTTCAGCGCACGCCGGGTCGGTACTCGAGGTCGTGTGTGCCCGAGTTGTTGCTGTTGCGCAGCAGCCAGGAGGCGTCACGGACGACGCCGACGGTCTGGGTGCCGTTGCCGTTCCAGTCGCCGACGACCGGGGTGTCGGTGGGACGTCCGTAGTGGAAGTCGAGGGTGGCGGGTCCGCTGGTGTTGGTGGTGCGCAGGTGCCAGTGGTTGCCGCGGACGATGCCGACGGTCTGGGTGCCGTTGCCGTTCCAGTCGCCGACGACCGGGGTGTCGGTGGGACGTCCGTAGTGGAAGTCGAGGGTGGCGGGTCCGCTGGTGTTGGTGGT
>PWWI01000240.1 GCA_003561535.1 Nitriliruptoraceae bacterium | reverse complement strand
CGAGGCCTGCTTCAGGCCCGGCACGCGGCGCGTGCAGACCAGGTCGTCCTCGACGCGCATGATTTCCATCAGTCGCCGTCTCCGTGCCAGTGGTCGATGATGCCGACGATGGTCAGATCGGACGGAAACTCCTTGCTGCCGGCGGCGTCGCGGGCTGCGGACGAGCCCACACAGATCACCCAGTCGCCGGGAATGCAGCCGACGGCGTCGACGGCGACGCTGCGCGTGCCGCCGATCTTCTCCTGCACCACCAGCAGCGGCCGGTGGCCCATGCTGTCGATGCGGTTGGTGGAAACCAGGGTCTTTTCAACCCGCATGATCTTCATCGTGCAATCTCACCAATCCCGTTCGTCTAGTGCCCAACGATTTCAGGTTCTTCGTCCACGAAGCTGCAGCGCTCGCTGCCGTGGATGTCACTGACCGCCATCTGGCAGAACAGCTGACGGTTTCTGTGCAACTGGTCGTAGCGGGCCTGGACCGCTTCCTTCACCCGCTTGCAGCGCGCCATCGCCCGCTCCCGCGCGCCCGGCACGCGTGAGGAGTAGTGGAAGTGGATCAGCACCGGCACCCCCAGCCCGTGGCGGACGTTGAGCCCGCTGAAGATCCGGATACCGACGTCCATGTCGTTGGCCCCTTCCTCCACGGTGTCCAGGTGTGCGAAGTAGAACTTGTTCCGCAACTGCAGTTCGCTCATCGCCTCGCCCACGCAGATGAAGCGCTCGTTGTGACCGATCACCTTGTAGCGGCCTTCGTGATGCTGGATCACGTACTCGATCTGGGAGAGATTCGCTTCCAGCAGATGCAGGACCAGCCTGCGAATCCCCTCCGGGATCTCGCCGGCACCCCGCGCCCAGCCTTCGGCGCGCTCCGCTTCGGCGATCGCGGCCCCGATGTGGGCGCGGGCTTCGGCCGGGTTCATGCCGAGGGTGTCGTGGTAGATCTGCACGCTCTCGACGTAGCGATGCGGGCTGATGTTGCCGTCGGCGTCCGGGAGGTGGACGCGGATCGCGTCGATGTCCGTATCCACGCCAATCAGCAGGATGTCCGGTGCGGCACCCAGCCCGAAGCTGTTGTCGATGGCCGCGCGCAATTCATTGAGCCGCGCCAGTGCGCTCTCGACCGCAACCCGGTCGTTGCTGCCGTGCGCCGCACAGCCCTCGTGGTTGGGGTTCGAGGTGCTGTAGTGGTAGACGGCGATTTTCAGGTAATTCGCGTCTTCTCCACCCGGGATGCCGCCGGTGAGGCGATGGAGTTCGCGCTGCGTCCAGTCCCGGATGTCGTCCTCGATATCGAACAGCGCTCCCGCATAGGCTTTCACGAAGACGGCGTCGTTCGGCGCAAGCCGAAGGATGAACGGCACCAGGCCCTGCAGGCGGCCGTCGGCGCAGGGACTGATGTCGACGGTGTGATAGCCACAGGATTGAATGAAGCCGGAGTCGAGCAGGGAACGCTCGCACAGCGGCTTCTGGTCGATCTTCGCTCGGTCGACGCAGATCTTCACGGTCTGGAAGGTGCACCAGGCGTGCAGCGCGCGCAGGTCGAGACCGGCGATCCACGAGTCTTCGAGCAGTTCCACCGGCAACTCGTATCCGAGCTGCTCGCGCGCGATCCGCTGCGCTTCGTCGACGAAGTTCAGCGTGTGCCGGCAGTCCGACAGGGTCTTGAGCGTATCGATGATTGCGGTGAAGCGGCTGCGGACCCCCTGCTCGTAACCATACAGCAGGCGATTCAGCTCGCGATCCGCCAGCGTGTGTTCACAGGGCTCGTCCGGGACAACCACGCACGCGGGATTGGGCGGTGGGGGCGCCGCCTGTCCGGGCAGCACCCCGGCCCTCCGCATCGCAGCCAGTCGTTTGCGCGTGTTCACCCGTCAGACCTCAGCCGCGTGCACCGCCGGACAGCGTTACCACCGCACCCTTGCCGGTGTTGCCGGAGGAGCCGGTAATGCGGCTCTCCGGTACCTCGGGGTGCTCGAGTTCGCGGAACCGGCGCGCGTTCACCCCTTCGCCGCGGGGCTGCCCACGTGCGGACAGGTTGCGCGCGAGGCTGGAGGCACCCTCGGTGCCGGTGACCCGGCTGGCGGCATCCCAGGCATCGCCGGTGATGCGCGTTCCGCTCTGGCTGCCTTCACCCGTCAGTCGGCGGGCGGCGGCAATCGCTTCTTCCTGCTCCAGTTGCAGCGCGCCGGCGTCACGGTGCCGGAACTCCGGGGTGCCCGTGATCAGCCCGTTGGCCTTGTTCACCGGGCCGGTGATCCGGTCGCTGTTGTACCCGGTGCCGGTGACCTGGTCGAAGCGTCGTTCCTGCGCAACCCGCGCCGGTGAGCGGATGCTGAAATCGGCGGGCGCCGGCGGCCGGGAAGGCTCTTCCCAGGTCCGCAAACGCTGAACGAAACGCCCGCTGGTCGAGGTCGGACACTGCGGCGTGACGTTGTCCACGCCGATGTAGGGCGTGCCGCTCACGGGTTCGCAGGCGCCGCGCTCGTCGCCGGTCATCACCGAGCCTCCCGCCCCGGGACGGTCGCCGGTGACGGCCTGGGCCGGGATCAGTGCGTCGGACGGGATGCGGGCTTCCTGCTCCGAAAGCGCCGGTGCCGGGCAGAACGCACCGTACTGGCTGCGCCCGATGTACGGCGTGCCGCTGATGGGCGCGCAGCCGCCCGGTTCGTCACCGGTAACGCGCGGCCCGCGGCCGACCGGGCTGCCGGTCACGGGTTGACCGCGCAGGGTCTGGTCGACTGCGACTTTCGCCACGGGCGACACGGGGGTGCTGGTGGCGCAGACCGACTGAAGCTGGTCGGCGCTCACGTAATCGATTCCGGTGATGGGCTTGCACCCCCCTTTGTCATCACCGGACATTTTTGGGTTGCGCGCTACCTCCGTTCCGGTCACCCGGCCGCCGGACAGGGTTTTCATATCCCCCACCTTGCGCGGACCGGTGACCTTGCAGAGATCTCCGAAATCGGAGGCCGTGTAGTACTGGCTGCCGGTGATCTCCCGGCAGGAGCCCGGCTCGTCGCCGGTAACACTCGCGGAACGGCCGACTTCGGTGCCGGACACTGGCTGCTCGCCGCGCGAAAGCATCACGCTGACCTTGTGCGGCGTCGCCGGGGGTGTCGTGCTGCAAACCTCCTGAAACTGCTCGGCGGACAGGTACTCGGTGCCGGTGATGCCCCGACACGCGCCCGGTTCGTCTCCGGTGATGCGGGTGCTGTGGCCGACGCTGGTACCGGTAACGGCCTTGCCGCCCGCGGTGTGGGTCACCGCGACCTTGTCGGGGCCAGTATCGGGCGCGGACGGCGCGTAGCCGGTTCCGGTGATCGCGCGGTCGGACCCCGGCTCGTCGCCAGTGACACGGGGCGAGCGTCCGACCAGCGTTCCGGTCACGGACTGTCCCTTCGTGGTGGTCGAAGCGCCCACCTTGGCAGGGGAGGGTTCCGGTTTGGTGCTGCAGAACTCGTCGTAGCGTTCCGCGGCGAGATACTCGGTTCCGGTGATCCCGCGGCAGGCACCGGTCTCGTCGCCGGTAACCCGGCGGGAGCGGCCGACCTCGGTGCCCGTAACCTTGTGCTCGCGGGCAGTCGAGCTCACGCCGACCTTGGTCGGGGCCGGGGCAGGGCGCGTCGGGCACTGCTGCTCGTAGAGTTCGGCTCCGATGTATTCGGTGCCGGTGACAGGACGGCATGCGCCCGCCTCGACGCCCGTCAGTTTGCGGG
>PWWI01000019.1 GCA_003561535.1 Nitriliruptoraceae bacterium | reverse complement strand
TGACCTGGGCCTACTACGGCATGAAGTCCACCGGCTACATCTTCAACGACTCGGAGACCGCGGAGACCGTGTTCAAGGTCATCTTCTGCATCTTCGTGATCGTCGGGGCGTCGCTGTCGCTCGGCCCGGTGATCGGGATCTCCGACTCGATGCTGTTCCTGATGGCCATCCCGAACGTGATCGGGCTGTACATCCTGGCCAGCACGCTGAAGAAGGAGATCTTCACCTACCGGGCGAAGGTCGCCAGCGGTGAGATCGCCAAGGTCTCGCACTGACGCCGAGGTGGTCGAGGGCGGTGCGCCGGAGACGGCGTGCCGTCCTCACCACGTGAACAGCTCGAAGCGTCGTGAGGGACGGGCACGCAGGATCTCGGCGACCAGTTGTGGGGCGCGGTTCTCCCGGCGCACCCAGGACCCCTCGAGGGTCTGGTAGCCACCGGACAGCAGGCGGTCGGCCAGGACCTGGCCCATCGCCAGGGCGATGCCGGTGCGACGCCAGGGGGCGCGCACGCCGATCGAGAGCAGCCGGGCTCGGTCCGGGCGGGTCCCATCCGGGTGTTCCTGCCAGGCGTCGGGCAGGCAGATCAACACGCCGACCAGCTCCCCGTGCCGGTCCTCGGCCAGCAGCACCAGCTCCGGGTCGATCAGCGGCAGCAGCCGCGCCACCAGCCGCTCGGTGCCGCCCACGCCCCGCGGGAGGTGGCCGATGCCGGCGGCGAACCCCTCGGCCTGGAAGGCGTGCAGCCGGGTGATCTCGTCGGCCATCCGCCCGGGGTCCGCGCCCCGCACCGTGACTCCGCGGGCGGTGAGCCGGGGGAAGGTGGGCACCGCATCCCGGGTGAAGCGGTAGCTCAGCAGCTCGGTCGTCCGTGTGGCGCCCGACCGCAGCAGCAGCTGCCGGTAGCGGGCCGGGTTGTGAGCGGTGAACACCACCTGGGGCTGGTCGAACCCCTCCACCAGCAGCCCGGCGACCAGCCCATCGGTCCGCGGCCCGACGATCTGGGCGGCGCCTCGCCGACCGAGCCAGCGTCGCACCGCCTCCAGGGCCGCCAGCGCGCCCTCCTCCCCCACCTCGCCGGGGACGCACTCGAACAGCCCGATCCACCCCTCGGGTCGGCCCTGGGCGTCCCGGGCCGCCGGTTCGAGGAGGCCGGCCGCCCGAGCGACGGGCTGGCCGTCCCAGAGCGCGAGGACCGCGTGGAGCCCGAGCCGGCCAGCGGCGGCCTCGGCGAAGCGTTCCGGCACCAGGGCATCGGAGGCCGGCGCCCAGGAGGGGTCGTCGGCGTAGACCAGGGCTGGCAGGGACCGGAAGGCGGTGAACGCCGGATCGTCCACGCTCGGAACCGTGCGGACCGAGAGTCCCTCGCTCATCGCGGGCTCCGGTTGAGCACGCGCACCAGCTTGTGCGACGTCGCGTCACGCTGGGGCGTGGTGTCGGTGAACCGTAGCGTCGGGAGCTGGCCGCCGGCGCGGGACGCCCAGTGGGCGAGGTTGTCACGGATCGCCGGCTCGATGGCGGCGCGGTCCGCCCCGTCCGCCAGTCGCAGCCGCACCTCGATGTCGTCGGGCCCCCACTGGATCACCTGGTACTCCTGCACCTCATCGGAGGCCTGGTTGACCGAGCGGCGCACGTAGTCGGGCATGAGGGGGACCGCTCCCCCACCCCGAACGGGGAGGTGGAGGATCGAGTCGCTACGCCCGTGGACCCGGCGGATCCGGCGGAAGGCCGATCCGCAGTCGCAGAGGCCCGGTGCCAGTTCGATGAGGTCGCGCAGCTGGTAGCGGACGAAGGGCTGGGTGCGCCGGTACAGGTCGGTCACCACCGCCTGACGGGCCTCCCCGAGCCGGTCGCCGGAGTCGACGAGCTCCACCAGCGTCACATCCTCGTTGAGGTGGAGCGCGCCGGCCTGGCAGGTGAAGGCGAGCATGCCCTCCGCCCCCTGGTACAGCTCGACGACCGGAGCCTGGAAGGCCGCAGCGATGCGGGCGCGGGCGGGATCGTCGAGCTCCTCGGCGTAGGACACCACCGCCTCGATGGGTGAGATCAGCCGGTCGTGGTGCTCGGCGAGGGTCGTGAGCACCGAGGGCGGCCCGGCCAGGACGTTCAACCGTCGGTCGTTGATCAGCCTGACCAGCTCGTCGACCGGGACGAAGTAGTCGACGTAGACCAGCTCGACCCCGAAGGCGGTGACGGCGGTGAACGCCGGGTTGTTGGTCCTCAGCGCGAACAGGACCCGGGGGTGTGCGAGCTCGTGGGGGATACCGCTGCGGGCCCAGAGCAGCGCGGCATAGCGGGCCCGCTCCCGAGGCGAGAGCACGGTCAGCACCTTGTTCCCAGAGGTTCCGCTGGACAACCCGACCGCGTACCGGCCCTGGAACAGCTCCGTCGCCTGTCGCCGCTCCTGGTCGATGCGGAACGCCACCAGCTCGTCACGGTGCAGGCCCGCGGTGTTGATGCGGTCGAACTCCCGCATCATCAGCGCCTTGTCCATCACCGGCGCCGCCTCGAGCGTGACCGCGCCGGGCGGCAGCACCTCAGCGTAGAAGGGCGAGTGGCGCCGCAGGTAGGCCAACTGGCGGGCAACCCGACGCCGCTGGTGGGCCTGGAGGCCGGCGACATCGAGGTGGCGGGCACGCCACCTGAGGTAGGTCCCGACCGAACGCCGGGCGCCGGCCCTCACCGCGCGCCGTCCCCGGCACGCGCCGCAAGCTCGCCCTGGGCGACCGTCAGCCGCTCCCGGGTGATCCGGTACTTCAGCAGCAGCAGTGCCGCGAGGACCAGGAACACGCCCGGGATGATCCCGAAGGCGAGCCGGACCCCGAGCACCGCCGTCGCTTCCTGCACCTCGACGTTCGCCCGGTACCCGAAGACGCCGAGGAACACCCCGAGCACGAACCCGGCGATCCCGAGCCCCAACTGGTGGACGGTCATCCAGAGCCCGAAGAACACCGCCTCGTGCCGCTCACCCCGCTCGTACTCGTACCAGTCGACCAGATCCGGGACGAGTGAGGGCGGGATCACGAGGTAGGCCGACATCACCGCGCCGAGCAGGGCGGAGCCGGCCACGAACAGCACGGTGGAGCCGGTCCCGGCGAGCAGAGCGATCGTGAGCAGCACGACCGCGGCGGCGCTGTTGGAGACCAGCACCAGGCGGCGCTTGTCGATGCGGTGGGTGAGCCGGTTCCACACCGGCACCAGCGTCGCTCCCACCACGGTGTAGGTCGCCAGGGCGATCGTGGCCACCGCGGTCGAGCCAAGGACGTGGGTGGCGAAGTAGGGCAGCGAGGCCGTCAGCACCCCCGTCGCCACGGCCCCGAGGACCTTGTAGAGCAGGAGGATCGCCACGTTGGGTTCGAGGGCGAGCCTGACGTAGTGCCGCAGCGGCACCGGGGTGATCTCCACGGTGTCGTAGCGCGCGTGGGGCCGGGTGGCGGTCGCCGCGATCAGGATGGTGGCGGCGACCGCGACCCCGAAGCCGACCGCCATGATCCTGAGCGCTGCCTCCACCCCGGCCTGGGAGGACACGACCAACGCGATCCCACCGCCGATGATGACCCCGATGGTTGAGAAGATGGCCTTGTAGCTGACCAGGCGGGTGCGCTCGTCGTAGTCAGCGGTCATGACGGGCACGAGCGCCTGGTAGGGCACCCCCACCAGCGAGTAGGTAGTGGCGAACACCAGGCTCAGCAAGGTGGCGATCACAGCCGTGGCGGTGCTGGCCGAGCCGGCCGGCAGCCACCACAGCGCGACGAAACTCAAGCCGAAGGGGACGGCGCCGTAGAGCAGGTAGACCCGTTTGCGCCCGTGCCGGGAGCGCGTCCGGTCGACCATGATGCCGATCAACGGGTCGTTGACCCCGTCCCACAGCTTGCCGATGAGGACCACCGTGCCGGCGACGGCCGGGGACAGCCCGACCAGGTCGGTGAGGTAGAACAGGAAGAAGAAGCCGACCGCGAAGTAGGCGATCGAGATGCCGAGGTCGCCAGCGGCGTACCCGACGCTCGCCCCCCGCGTCACCGTCACCGGAGGTGGCCGGCCCGCACCGGGCGGTCCACCGGCACCACGTCGACCTGCGCCTACGATCTCCGGCGTGACCATCGCTGCGCCTCCTCCCGTCGCCGTCCGCGACGCCGGAGCACGTCCGGTGGCCGCGGTCCCGCCAGAACCCGGAGCGCGCTCGGAGCCCACCTGCCTCCACGGAGCGCACCACCGGTCCCAGACGAGATCCGGCCCTGCCATGGTCCCACGTGCATGGGCCGTGGATGAGGGCCCAAGGACCGCAGGTGCGGTCGCCGGAACCGATCGGCGTGACGATGGCGGCAGCCCTGCAGGTCCAGCGTGCACGGGCGGGGGATCCCGAGGTGGTCGAGGCACTGCTCCGGGGCCTGCCGGAGTGGTTCGGTCTCGAGGACGCTCTGCTCGGCTACGTCGAACGGGCAGGCCACCAGCCCACCTTCACGGCCGTCGAGGGCCCACGGTGCCTCGGGGTGCTCGTCCTGCGCGCCCACAGCGAGGTGGCCGCCGAGATGGACGTGCTCGCCGTGCACCGCGACCACCACCGACGCGGGATCGGGACGGCGCTGGTCGCGGCGGCCGAGGCCGACCTGCGCGGCCGAGGGGTCGACTTCCTGCAGGTCAAGACCCTCGGGTCGAGCCGACCTTCGCCGGAGTACGAGCTGACACGGCGGTTCTACCTGTCCCTCGGCTACACCCCTATCGAGGAGTTCGCCGCGGGCACCGTGTGGGACGACGATCCCTGCCTGCTGCTGGTCAAGCACCTGGCCTGCGACGTCGCTGGCCGCGACCCAGTCCGCTGACGCCGGCGACCCGGCGCGACCGAACGACAGTGGGTGTCGACCCGCGCTACCGTGACGCTCGCCGGCTGCCATGCGGCCGCTGCGGGAGGGAACCATGAGCAGTACGACGCCGTCTGCCTCACGCATCACCCCACTGGTCCGGGGCTTCAAGGGACAGTGCCCCAACTGCGGTGGGCGCGGGATCTTCGCGGGCCTCAACGACCTCGCGCCCCACTGCCCGACCTGCCGGTTCTCCTTCGTGCGGGAGGAGGGGTACTGGCTCGGGGCGATGATCGTGATCATGGCGCTCGTCATCATCATCTTCGGCACGTGGACGATCGGGGGCCTGCTCCTGACCTGGCCTGACGTGCCCTGGCGGATGCTGACCGGGGTCGGGATCGCCCTCAACATCGTGGTGCCCTTCACCCTCTATGGCTGGTCGAAGACGATCTGGGTCGGTCTCGACCTCACCTTCAACCCTGCCCAGGCCGAGGAGTTCACCCCCGAGACCCCGACCGACGGCTGAGCTCCAGGACCCCCCGGGAGGTCGGGCCGAGCGCGCCGCCGGGCGGAGCTGTCACGGGCGGTCCGGGCTGGCGTACTTGATCACCTCGAGCTCCTCGCGGACGACCAGCCCACCAGCGACCAGGCGGTCGAGTTCGGGCAGGAAGGCGTCGATGCGGTCGGGGGGGTCCACGATGGTGATCACGACGGGCAGGTCCTCGGAGAAGGTCAGCAACCGGGTGGTGTGCACGATCTGGCTGGCACCGAAGCCCTCCAGGCCGCGCACCACCGTCGCCCCGGCCAGGTCGGCCGCCCGCGCCCGGTGGACGATCTCGGTGTACAGGGGCCGGCCGTCGACCCGGTCGCTCTCGCCGACGTAGACCGTCACCCGCACCGCCCGGGTCGTCATCCGCGCTGGCAGACCCGCCGGCGAGCTCAGGTGCAGCACGGGCACGTCGACGAGTTCCCTGACCCGCTCCATGAGGCCCCGCGGCAACCAGTTCGACAACCCACCCGGCATCGTCGACACGAGCACCTCGTCGAAACGCTCCGCCGCCAGGATACTCTCAACCTCGACTAGAACGTCACCATCGACGACCTCGCCGGTGACGACGGCACCGATCGCCGTCAACCGTTCCACCTCCGCGTCGAGGCGTTCCTCAGCCGGGTCCACGGAGGCGTCGACGGCCCCGTCGACGACGGGTCGCTCCGCGGGGACCAGGATGTGGCACTCCCGCCGTCCCGCGTTGACGCGACGCTGGACCTCGTCGAGCAGGGGGACCCCACCCAGCGCACGGTTCGCGACGATCAGGTAGCGGCTCATCGGGCACCTCCCGGGCGCAACGGCATCGTAGTTGCTCCCGCACCGAGGTCGTCCTCTACGGTCGGCGCCCATGAGCTCCCGCCTGCCTCCCCCGCGCAACCTCGGCGTCGTCGCCGTCGGGGGCGCGGTCGGCGCCGTGGCCCGCGTCGCCTTCGCCGCGTGGTTCCCGGCCGCGCCCGGCAGCCTGCCCTGGGTGACGCTGCTGGAGAACGTGGTCGGTGCCTTCCTCCTCGCGCTCGTGCTGACGGTGCTGACCGAACGCCTGGCGCTGGACCCGGCGGTCCGACTGCTGCTGTGCACGGGGATGCTGGGCGCCTTCACGACCTACAGCACGCTCGCGGTGGAGCTGGACCGGCTGGTCGCCGCTGGCGCGCTCGCCGTCGCCGGAACCTACGTCGTGCTGACCCTGGTCGGTGGGCTCACCGCCGCGCTGGCCGGGCTGCGGGTCGGCCAGGTGCTGTCCAGACCCCGACCACAAGGCGGCGCCTCCCGGTCCGAGCTCCGGTGGTGGCGCCGCGGTCGTCGGCAGGGCGGAGGTGGATGGTGAGCTGGCTCGCCGTCGCCGTCGCGGGCGCCCTCGGGGCCACCACGCGCTACCTCGTCGACCATCTGGTGAGCGCGCGCCTGTCGACCGTGTTCCCCTGGGGCACCTTCGTGATCAACGTCAGCGGGTCCTTCCTGGCCGGGATCGTGACGGGGCTGCTCCTGACGGGCAGGGTCTCACCACCGGTCGCGACGGTGGTGGCCGGCGGGTTCCTCGGGGCCTACACGACCTTCTCCACCGCCATGTACGAGACGGCGAGGTTGCTGGAGGACGGCGCCACGCGGGTGGCCGTCGGCAACCTCCTGCTACCTCTGGCGGCCTCGGTCGCAGCGGCCGGGCTGGGTTGGGGGCTGACGCTGGCGATGCTCGGCTGAGCTGGCCGGGTGGGGCTGGGCCGGGGGCTGGGCTCGGGTCTGGGGCTTGGGGCTGGGGCTGGTCGGCTCCGCGCTGGTGAGCGTCCGTCACCGAGCCGTCACGTCGCGGATGGCTCCCGGACAGCTCCCGGTCACCGACCGCCGCGAGACTGCACTCTGTCCCCGATGACCGCCGACCACCGGTGCGCGGGGTGACGTCCAGCCAGGAGGCCCGAGACCATGTCAGCCGAGCCACTCGAGGCCGAGCTGTCCACCGCCGGGCTCGTCGTGACCCTCCGCCAGGGGATGCCCGGAGCCGTCACCGTCCGCACCCGGGGTTACGTGATCGACCTCGATCAGGACGGCGTCTACCAGGTGCTTCGCGAGGTCCGCCCGGACCGACCCGAGGTCGGCTTCCTCGGTCACGGCGAACACTCGGCGGCACTCTCGGCCGCCGCAGCGGCGCGCCACGTCGGCCGCAGCCACGTCGAGCAGATCGCCGCCGCGCTCGACGCGATCGACGCCCTGAGGGCCGACGCCGCGCACTGACCCCGCCGAACACCACCGGCCACGGCGACGTGCACCGACCTGTCCCAGCCATCGGGCATCATGCGGCACTCCCCCGACCCGAGTGGAGGGCATGGTCCGCTTCGTCCATACCGCCGACTGGCAGCTCGGCATGCGCCGGCACTTCCTCACGGCCGGCCCGCAGGACCGGTTCAGCCAGGACCGTCTCGACGCGGTGGCCGCGATCGGCCGCCTGGCCGCGGAGGTCGGCGCCGCCGGCATCCTGGTCGCCGGCGACGTGTTCGACGACAACCAGGTCGACCGCCAGACCGTGCTGCGCGCCATCGACGTGCTGCGTGGCTTCCCGGATCTCCCCGTCCTGCTGCTCCCCGGCAACCACGACCCGCTCGACGCCGGCAGCGTGTTCCGGCGCCCGGAGTTCCTCGACGGCTGCCCGCCGCAGGTCCACGTGCTGACCGACCACTCCCCGGTCGAGATCGCTGAGGGCGTCGAGGTGGTGGGAGCGCCGTGGCCGGTCAAGCGGCCCGTCCAGAACCCGGCCCTCGACGTGCTGTCAGAGCTGGGACCGACCGCCGGTACCCGCATCCTGCTCGCCCACGGTGGGGTGGACGACGTCGGTGGCGACTTCGACCAGACCGGGGTGCTGCCCCTGGCGACCCTGGAGGCAGCGGTCCGGGACCGGCGGGTGTCCTTCGTGGCCCTCGGCGACCGGCACTCCGCGACCGAGGTGGGCACGACCGGGCGCGTGTGGTACCCGGGCGCCCCGGAACCCACCGCCTACGTCGAGGAGGACCCCGGCCAGGCGCTGGTCATCGACGTCGGTCCGGACCGGGTCGACGTCGAACGACGACAGGTCGGCCGGTGGAGCTTCCGGCAGCGGGTGTTCGACGTGGGCGGGACCGAGGACCTGGCCTCCGTGCTGCACTGGCTCGACGAGCCCGCTGACAAGCCCCACACGATCGCCAAGGTGGCCCTGCGCGGCACGCTCAGCCTCGCGGACCGGGCACGACTGGAGGCCGCGCTCGACGACGCCGCGACGACCTACGCCGCCGTGGAGTCCTGGTCGCGGCACGAGGACCTCACCCCCTCCCCCGACCAGGACGACCTCGACGCCATGGAGGTCGGCGGCTTCGTGGCCGACGCCGTCACGGAGCTGCGGGAGCTGGCGACGGGATCGGGCGAGGACGCCCAGGCTGCCGGAGACGCCCTCGCGCTCCTCTACCGCACGGTGGTGCGCGGATGAGGCTGCACCGGCTGACGCTGCGCAACGTCCGCGGGGTCGAGGAACGCACGGTGGATCTCGCACCGGATCCCAGCGGCAGCGGGACCGGCGTGGTGATCGTGGAAGGGCTCAACGAGGCCGGCAAGAGCACCCTCGGCGACGCCCTCGACATCCTGCTCACCTACAAGGACTCGAGCAAGCACGCCGAGGTCCGCAGCCTGCAGACCGCCGGGCAGGACGAACCACCCGAGATCGAGGCGGAGCTGGAGGTCGGTGACCACCGCTTCACCTACACCAAGCGGTACCTCAAGCGCACCAGCACCACGCTGTCCATCACCGCACCCCGCGGCGACCAACTCGACGGCGATGCGGCGCACGAGCGGGTCGAAGGGCTGCTCACCGACCACCTCGACGTCGCCCTGTGGTCCTCCCTGCGGCTGCGGCAGGCCGAGGGGCTCGCCCAGGCCGCCCCGGGCGATGCCCGTGGCCTGGCCACCGCGCTGTCGGCGGTCAGCGACGTCAGCGCCATCGGCGACCGGGAGCTGGCGATCCTGGAGCAGGTCCAGACGACCTACGAGCACTACTTCACCGCCAAGGCGGGCACCCCCAAACCGCTCCTGCGCGACGCCGATGCGCGGATCGAGGAGCTGGCCGAGGAGCTGGCGCGCATCGAGGACCGGCGGTCCACGCTGGAGGCCGACGTGGATCGGGCCGACCGGCTGGCGCGCTCCCTGCCCAAGCTCCGCAGGCAGGTCGCCGCCGCGGCTGAAGGGGCCGAGGAGCACGCGACCCGCCGCGCGGAGGTGACCGCACTGGCGCAGGAGGTCGACCGCCGGCGCGGCGTCGAGGAGCAGGCCACCACGACCCTCGAGCGCCTGGAGGAGCGCCGCTCGCGCCGCGTCGCCCTCATCGAGGAGCTCGCCGAGGTGGAACGCGGCCAGCAGGAGCAGGCGGCAGCGTTGGCCACCGCCGAGACCGCGCAGGAGCGCGAGACCCAGCGGCTCACGGCGGCTCGCTCGGCGCTGGAGACGGCGCAGGGCCGGCTGCAGGCCGCTCGGCAGGCACGCGAGCGAGCCCAGCACGACCTCGACCACCTCACCCAGCAGGAACGGGCCGCGGCACTGCGCACCCGGGTCGAGCGGGCCAACGCTGCCCTCGAGCGCCGACGGGAGGCCGAGGCCACCTGCGCGGAGCTCGCTGTCGACGATGCCCTCCTGGCCGAGCTGCGCCAGGCCCAGAGCGAGGTCACCCGGACCCAGGCGGCGCTCGACGCGGCCAGCCCGCGGATCCGGTTCACCGCCGGCCGACCCGTCCACCTGGTCGTCGACGGGGAGCCCCTCGACCTCGATCAGGGCGAGGCTTCGTCCTGGTCGGTGACCGATGCGCTCACCCTGCGGATCGGCGACGTCGGGGAGGTCGAGGTCCACGCGGGGACTGGGAGCGAGGAGGCCACCGACGCGCACCGCCTCGCCACCGAGCGGCTGCGGGCCGGTCTCGCCCACGGGGGTGTCGCCGATCTGGCGGCGGCCGAGCACGCCGTCCGACGACGGCACGACGCGGAGCGCACCCTCGTCGAGGCCGAACGCGAGCGCGAGACCGCGCTCGAGGGCCAGCGAGCGGAGGAGCTCGAGGAGGAGCTCGACCGGCTCGAGCGCGCGCGGGAGCACTACCTCGCCGCGCGCGGATCCGTCACACCGCTACCGGACTCGATCCCGGCGGCGCGTGCAGCGCTCGAGACCGCCACCGCGGAGGAACGGGACGCCGACGACGCGGTCGCCGACCCGACCACCGAGGTGGAGGCCGCCCGGGCCGCACTGGACCGCGAGCGCGCCACCGTCATCGAGCTCACCACCCGCACCAACGAGGCCGCCGGCCGCCGGGCCGCGATCGGTGCGGAGCTCACCGACGCACGCGCCGGCAGCACCGACGCCGAGCTGCACGGCGAGGTGGCGGCGGCCGAGACCGCGCAGGCGGCCGCCCACGCCGAGGTGACCGCCGCGGAGGCGGCCCTGGCCGACGCGGACCCCGAGGCCGTCAACGAGCTCGCCGACAACGCCGCGGCCGTCGCCGAGGACGCGCTGGACCGGCTGCGGACCACCGAGCAGGATCTGCGCGACACGCGGGTGCGCATCACCGCGCTGGGCGGTGACGGGCTGTGGGAGCAACGCGAGCAGGTGGCCACGGAGCTCGCCCACGCCCGGACCCAGCGGCAGGGGCTCCAGCGGAGGGCGAAGGCCGCACGCCTGCTCCGCGACACCCTCGAGCGTCACCGCGGCCAGGCCCGGGACCGCTACGCAGCACCGCTTCGCGAGCAGCTCGTGGCCTACGGCCGGATGCTCCACGGACCCGGGTTCGACGTCGAGCTCGACGACGACCTGCGGGTAGCACGCCGCCACCTCGACGGGCTGTGGCTGGACGTGGCGCAACTGTCGGTGGGCGCTCGGGAGCAGCTGGCCCTGCTCGGTCGCCTCGCCTGCGCGACCCTGCTGGGCGATCAGGGCGGCGTGCTGCTGTTCGATGATGCCTTGGGCAACACCGATCCGGACCGTCTGGAACGCATCGGTGCCGTCCTCCGCACCGCCGGTCAGCACGCCCAGGTGATCGTGCTGACGTCCTACCCGGACCGGTACCGCCACGTGGGCGGCGCCACCCGGATCAGCCTCTGACCGCAACGCGACGACGGTAGAAGGACCTCTCATGCCAGGCCGAGCAGGTGGGGAACGCGGGGACGGCCCTCCCCCGGCCGGCTCGCCCGCGCCGCGGGCCGGCTCGCCTGCGTCGGCAGCCGGCTCCGACGGACCGATGCTGCTGGCAACAGCCCTGGCGATCGCGGCCGAGGCCCACGCCGGCCAACTCGACAAGGCCGGCCACGTCTACCTCGCGCATCCGTTGCGCGTGGCTGCCCGGGTGGCGGAGGCGGGTGACGCCGCCATCGCGACCGCGCTGCTGCACGATGTGCTGGAGGACAGCTCCTTGACCCTGGCGGACCTCGCCGCTGCAGGGGTCCCAGCGACCGTGCTCGAAGCCGTCGACCGCCTCACGCGCCGTGTCGGCGAGAGCCACGTCGACTCGGTGCGCCGAGCCGCGGAGCACCCGGTCGCCGCGCTGGTCAAGCGGGCCGACATCGCGGACAACGCCGACCCTGCCCGACTCGCACTGCTCCCGGACGACCTCCGGCGCCGGCTCGCCGTCAAGTACCGACGGGCGATCGCCGTGCTGGACGACGACACGCGAACCCTTCCAGGCGACGAGTCCGCTGCCCCCTGAGCTCCGGGACGACGAGTCGCCGGCCCCCGAGCGTCCGGGTGGGGACGTCGCACTCCAGCCTCCATCGACAGGAGCGGCTCATCGCTGCCCCACGCCGGTGCCTCGGTCGTGGGATCGACCGACGCGGTCGCGGGCGCGGGCGTGGGCGCGGGGGTGGTCCCGGAGCAGCAACGATGCGGCACCGACCCCCACCAGTCCCACGAGCGCACCGGGCTGCGCGCCGAACGCCATCGCGGCCGGGATGCCCAGGAACAACCCCGCCCCGCCGATCAAGGTCGCCAGCGTGCTGGTGGTCTGCGGGACGTCCCGGCGTCGACGGGTCTCGAAGGCGACCACCGCGGCCATGACCGGCAGCACCATCACCAGGCAGAGGCCGATCCACCACAGCCGACCGATCCAGAACCCCGGCTCGCCCGGCACGCCAGCATCGATCGGAGCACCGAGCCGTTCCCCGAGCCAGGCCGCCGGCAGCTCCGCCAGCTTGTGCCACAGGTAGAGCCCCATGCTGAGCGAGCCGAGCACCGCGACCGCCCGCTCGATCGGCCGATGCTGCAAGGTCCGGCGAGCCGGACCCTCGAAGGTGAGCACCGCCCCGACCTGCACCAACATCACGCCGACCAGCGCCAGGGTCGGCGGCAGGACGTTGCTGCTGCCAGCCAGATCGCCACCCACCATCGCGACCGGGTAGCCGACCGCCACTGCGATCCCGAGCCACACCAACCCGAGGGTCAGCACCCCCACCCCGGTACGGGCACCGCCGAACCTGCCCTGCTTCCAGGCGACCCCCAGCTGCTGCGGCAGCAGCCACACGGCCAGGCCGTTGACCCATCCGACGCCCCCCGGAGTGCTGGTCACCAAGGTCCCGAGCTCACGCAGTTGCGCGGGTGAGCTGAGCCCTGCGCGCACCACGTCGGCGACGAACGCGATCGCCAGTAGGCCGGCGACCGCCCGCAAGCCGAACCGGCGGTCCGCCCGGACACTCAGCGGCAGGAACGCCTGCACCGCGAGCAACATGACCAGGAACCACAGGTGCACCGTCAGCGACTGGTCCAGTGGACCCAGCAGTCGCCCACCGGTGAAGTGCGCGATCGCCACGAGCAAGGTCAGGACAGCGAGGTAGGTGACGGTCGGACGGGCCAGCCCCAGCGCCCGTCCAGCCCACCAGTGGGACTGCCGCTCGCCGGCCTCCAAGCGTCGCACCGCCCCAGGGGTGCTCACCGCCGCAGAGACGAACACGAACAGCGGCACGACCTGCAGGAACCACGTCAGCACCCCCGCTCCCGCCCAGACGGTCAGCAGGTGCTCGGCGTCGACCATCCGGCCGTCCTCGAGCCGTGGCAGCGTGGCGATCCAGTGGCCGAACACCACGACCAGCAGGGCGCCTGCCCGGAGCGCGTCCGGGTAGCGGTCACGTCCGTCCGTACGGTCGGTGACGTCCGGCTGTCGCCCCTCGTCACCCTCACGCGGGCGCCCCTCCGACGCTCCTTCCGACGCTCCCGAGGGCCCTGGGCCACTGCTCACCTCGGCCTCCTCACCACCCAACCAGCAGCAGCGTGGTCGGCCGTGCGGCCTTGGCGTCTCACGCGGGCTCGCAGCCTACGCCGGCGAAGCGCTGCGAGGCGCGCACGTCGGTCCGCCGTCCGACCCGCCGCCACGCTGCAGCGCTGGCGTGAACCCACCTCCCCTGAGCGGGCGTGCGAGGCTCAGTGGCGGGATCCGGAGAGAGAGGCGGGGACGGGAATCGAACCCGTGATAAAGGATTTGCAGTCCC
>PWWI01000084.1 GCA_003561535.1 Nitriliruptoraceae bacterium | reverse complement strand
TTTCCAACAGTTACCAGCTAGTTCTATCTGTCTCCAGCAGGTTCCAGCAGGCGCTGAAAACGATAAATTTACAAATAAAACCAGTAGGTGGTGAATATCCTTGGCTTTAAAAACCAAACCCCTTTCCCGGCCTTCGGATGAAAAAATAGCGGCAGATAGCCCGCTCATTGTAGCTGAAGATCTGGCCATTAAGTATGAAGGGGAAAAGGAAAAAAGCGGAGATTTTAAATCTCTGGTTCATAACTATTTGTCCTTTAACAGTAAGTCAAAATTTGAGTCGGTCTGGGCTTTGCGCGGGGTCAGCTTTGCCGGGTACCCGGGTGATGTGCTGGGGGTGATCGGTCCCAATGGGGCCGGAAAAACTACCCTCTGCCGGGCCATCCTGGGGTTGATGAAACCTGATCAAGGAAGCATCCGGGTGCGGGGTGAAGTTTCTTCCCTGCTCTCCCTGGGGACCGGTTTTAACAAGGAGATCTCGGGACGGGAAAATATCGCTTTGAACGGGTTGATGCTCGGGTTTTCCCGCGATGAGTTAAACTACCTGATGCCCACCATTGAAAGGTTTACCGGCCTGGGCCGCTTTTTGGATCACCCTCTCAAGTTCTATTCCAGCGGGATGAAGGCTCGACTGGGATTCAGCATTGCCGCTGCCCTAAACCCGGAAATCATGGTCATCGACGAGGTGCTGGGCACCGGCGACATGGAGTTCAGGGAACGGGCCGTCAACAGGATGCATGAACTGGTCAGCGGTTCCAAGATGGTTGTGGTCGTTACCCATGACATCGACTTTGTGGAAGAAAACTGTAACCGCGCCCTGTGGCTAAACCAGGGGCAGGTGGCCGCCATCGGCGACCCCAGGGAAGTAGCCGCCGCTTACCGGGAAAATGTGGCTTTTACGGCTAAACCAACGAAAAAGATCGTCAACATTAGGGAAACCCGCACCACCATAGGGCAGGAAGAAACCATCCGGGTAGAAAACCTGGGCATACATTTTAAACTGGGGAAAAAGTTGTTCTGGGCCCTGCAGGATGTAAATTTTACCGTGCGCGAAAAAGAAATCCTGGGCATTATCGGGCCAAACGGCTCCGGAAAGACCACCCTCTGCCGCACCTTGAGCGGCCTCTACCGTCCCGACCGGGGTTCAGTGGAGGTAAAAGGCGATATTACCGCCCTGCTCAGCTTTGGCACGGGCTTCAACGACCTGCTCACCGGTTACGACAATATCTATTTGAATGGAATGATGATGGGGCTTTCCAGGAATAAAATCAGCAGACTGGAAAAAGAGATCGTCGAATTCGCAGAGCTGGAAAAAGCCATCCACAAACCGGTAAAAGAATATTCCTCGGGCATGAAATCGCGCCTGGGTTTCAGCATTGCGGCCATGCTACAGCCCGATGTTTTTATCGTGGACGAAGCCCTCTCGGCCGGAGATATGGCTTTCCGGGAAAAAGCCACCGCCCGCATGCAGGAAATGCTGGAAGATGCCAAAACGGTGATCCTGGTCACTCACAGCATGAAAATCGTGGAAAAGTTATGCACCCGGGTAATCTGGCTGCAAGATGGTTTCGTGCGTTTTGATGGCGACCCCACAGAAGCGGTTGCTCTTTACCAGAACTCGGTTAAAAGGTACCAAAAAATGAAGAAAGCTTTCTCTGTAAAAAATGATGTTCGTCTGCAGCAGGCCGTCAACTATTTTGGCGACGGCCAGTATGAAATGGCCGACGACCTGTTGACAGAATTCTTAAAGGAGCATCCCCGCGACCTGGCTGTGTTGGAACAGTACGCCAAAATTGCCGATACCCGCAGGAACTGGGCTGTGGCCAAAAAACGCTGGGAAGAGCTGGTCCGGGTAGCAGACCTGGCCGGGGAGAATCCCCCGCAAAGAGCTTATAAACGCTTAAAAGCGCTCAACAAGGAACTTGCAGCAAAATCTTAAAATCCCGGTGCTGTAAACATTAGTGGTGATGGAGGTTAGATTATGTCTAAAGGTGGAGATACAGTAAATACTAACTACGAAGACCTTCTAAAAAAACAATGGGAGGATCTCAGGGTTATCCAGGAAAAAATCCTGAGACTGGATCCCGAAAACCCTTCCCAGGAGCTGCTGGAGGCGCTTTACCTGGAACTTGGCCGGGCCCTTAACGAAATCTCTGCCCTTAAGACAAAGCAGGAAGAAATGGAACAATGCCTAAAGGAGAATAAGCAGCTTCAAAAAGAAAAAGAAGCCCTGCAGGAAGATATTGACGAAGTACAGGAGAAAAAGCAACACCTCTTAAGCCTTTTAAAATTCAGGGATTTTGAAAGTGTTCAGCTAAGAGAAGATCTGACACAGCTCACTGAGTGGATGGGCCAGGTAGAAAAAAACTTTAAACTATTTTTAAAGTCCCGCAGCTGGAGGCTGGGCAGCACGATCGTGGGTACAGCTAACAGGTTGCGTTTTAAGAAAAAAAAGCAGCTGAGCGCGGATCAAATCTTAAATATTTTTTCCGATTTTAAAGAATGGCAGAAAAGAAGCCTGGAAGCCGATCAAGAAGCAATTGAGATCCCCACTGTGGACGAAGATTATGAATTGCTCACCGAATGGTTAAGAAAGTTAACGAAAAAGACGGGGCTTTTATTAAAGTCCCGGCGGTGGAAGCTGGTCAGTTTCCTGGGGAAATATGTTTTCGGGCCCCTGGGCAAAGGCAAAAAGCCAAGACAGATCAAAAAGATTAATGCCATTTTATCTGACTTTGAAAACATGAGCCTGAAAAACAAAAAAGATGATATTACTACATTGTGCCGTAAAATTGAAAGTTACGAACACCATTACCGGTCGCTGATTAACTCCGAAAGGTGGAAAATCAGCGATGCCGTTATTTCTACAGCAAACCTCTTTTTGTTCAGGAAGCAGGAAAAATTAGCGACCACCGCCATAGAGGATATTTTGGCCCAGTTTAGGAAGTGGCGGTATGAAAATAAAGAGAAGTACAATCTTTAAGCTGATGCAGGATTTAAGGAGTCTAAAATAAAGCGGTAAGGAGCCTGAATTTTTATGGTAGGAGTTGAAAAAAGGACCAGTAAGCTAACGGCCCTGCTGCCCATGAAGGGGCACTCGGAACGGGTGCCCAACAAAAACAGGCGCCTGTTCGCCGGCAAGCCCCTATTCCATCATGTGGCCGGAGTCCTCCAGGAATCAGCCTTTATCGAGGCCATTGTTATCAACACCGACAGTGACTTAATTGCCGCAGAAGCCTTAAAGCACTTCAGCAAGGTTAAAATTATTAATCGGCCTTCGGCTATATGCGGCGACAGCGTGCCCATGAACCAGATCATTGCCCATGACCTCTCTGTTTTAAACGGTGAGCATTATTTACAAACCCACAGCACCAACCCGCTGTTAACCCTGGAGACCCTGGAAAGGGCCATCGAGGAATATTATACCCTCGGCCCCGCCTATGACAGCCTGTTTTCTGTCACCCGGCTCCAGACCCGCCTCTACTGGGAATCGGGGGAGCCCGTAAACCACGATCCAGAACAGTTGCTGCGCACCCAGGACCTCTCGCCCCTGTACGAGGAAAACTCAAACATTTACCTCTTTTCCAGGTCTTCTTTTGAAAAGGCCGGCCACAAAAGGATCGGCCTCAAGCCGAAAATGTTCACCATGAAGGCCCTGGAAGCGCTGGATATCGATACCGAAGAAAATTTTATCCTGGCCGAAGCGGTTTTCAGGCTGCGCAGCCAGCCCTGAAGCCAGGCT
>PWWI01000060.1 GCA_003561535.1 Nitriliruptoraceae bacterium | reverse complement strand
TGGCGATTCGCACGACCCACCACAAGCTTTGTCGTCGAGGAGCCTGGGCAGCCCGATGTACTCGATGGTCAGGTCTACGCCTTTGCCTGGCGCGGCGATGACGAGCTGATCGCCTGCGCTGCGCGCCCGCGCGCGCAAGGCGGCGGCAGCAGCCTGAAGAGTTGGCGCTTCGATACAGCCCATCATTGACGCGCGATGAGCACCGGAACGACGACGATTTCGAGTTCTGGAAGGCGCCGGGGTGGCCAAGCCTCGGCCTGGCTCTATCCCGTCACCCTGATCCTCGCATTCTTGGCGCTCGCAGGCTTGGTGCCGTCCGCCATCCTGCGCGAGGGTCTGCTGGTGGTGTTCTTGGCGGTGGTCGCTCTCGTCTCGGCCACCAATCTCAGTTTTGCCCGAGTCGCTCCGCCCACCGCGGATCGAACCTACGGGGATTTCGTGGTGGTTGCGCTGATTGCGGTCGTTTTGACTAGCGTGTACTGGTTTCGCGCTGCGATGGGTATTACGGGTTGGGACGGTTTCGGCTTCGGGATCCTCATCACTCTGGGATGGTGGTTGCCTGCTGTCGCCTTTGCCGTGCACCACCGGCACCCCGGGGAACGCTGGCTGGCACAGGGGCGGGGACGCTTTCTCGCCCGGGCGCTTGGTGGCGGTCGTCGCCAGTCTGGCTGAGCTGCACCATCCAGGGTGCGTTGCAGGAACAGTAGGCGTTGCACGTCGAGCGCGCCGGGCTTCCCCAAGCGGTCGAAGAACTCGCGGCGCGTACGCTGCCCGATGGCGCGAGCATGCATTTCGAGCACGACGGCAGCGTGCTCACGTTGCACTGTGGCCTTGGCAAGTCGGGGAACTATCGGCGGCTGGGCTCAGAATCTACCTGCTGGAGGTCTCGCCGGAAGGCCGGGTGCGTCTGTTCCTCGAGCCGATCGACACCCGTTCTGGTGTCCCAACCGCGGTCACGGTGATGCCCGGCGAGTCGGTCGCCTGGGAAGGCATCCACCTGCGTCATCTCGGTTGGTAAGCCGACCCGGGAGCCTCGGCCAATCCGGCCGGCCCACTGCGGTCACTGGTACCGAGCCGTTTCCGTCTTGGGCCGGCCAGACCGCAGCCCGATTACGGGCCTTTCAGTCGGTCAGTGTGAAACTTTCCAGTACGGCCTCGATCTGAGGCCTGATCTCTGCGGCCGCCTCCTGAGGAATACTGTAGTCGGCGGCGACGAGGTGCGTCCTGGTGGCGATGAGGTAAAGCGCACCCTCCCGTGCGAGTGCGGGCCGGGTGGATACTCCCCGGTACTGAATGCGCGCTGCCGTCTGCCCAGCGAGGGTGGACGTCTGCGGATCGGTGCGCTCCACATCGCGGTAGGTCGTCAGCAGGCCTTCGAGCATCAGCTCGATGAGGGCGTCGGGATCGCGCGTTGGTAAGCCCTCGAGCGGGTGGACGATGAATCGCATGGAGGAGGCGACCCGGTCTCCGTAAAGCTCCACCTCTCCAGGGCTACCGGCGACCTTCCAATGGTTGGGATGCGCAAGCGTGAATTGCCCGGCAGGGTCGGTATAGGTGACGACAGTGGCCTGCGCAGCGGCGACTGTGGATAGTGACGATACGACGAGGATCATCAATAGGCGTAAAGCGATCGGAAGATCGGGCATGTTCATGGCGATTCCTCAAAGAGCGGTCAGACCGGGGACCATGCGGGTCGTGTTCTAGATTGATCGAAACGGGTCGGCTCCGACCTTACCGGGAATCGCGCGCGCCGTCATCGCGCGACCGTAAACCGTTGGCACGAGAGTCGGCGCGCGTGGCGCGAGGCTGCGGTGCCTCTGTGACCGCAGGGAGCACGACCCCTTTGCTACGTTCGTGCGTGTGTACGGCGGAGAGTATGGGTTGGATGGATCGCTTTCCATCCAACCTGTGCCCGGCCGACCGCATCTGGTTTGCCGTTGACGGTCCCCGATGTCACTGCTGATCAACAAGATCGTCGACCATTTGAAAAAAACCTGGTCCTGGAACCGCTTCGCCTGTCCTCTTGAGAAACAAGCTGTGCCTATAACCGGAAATCAATCACTTGCAGAAAGGGCACCCCGCAGCAACCACGGGCCTCGCTCCGCCCACCGTTTCTCCGCGAACGCCTGTCCCGGCACCGGCCGGGGTTGGGATGCTGATTAGCACGAATCCTCCGCAGGCTCACTCTGTGAGCCACTACCGGGCGTAGGCTGCACCTACACCCAGAGCGGAGCACAGCAGCGTGGCCCAGAATCGGATTCAGTTTCAGGCAGGAATGTCGATGCCCGAGTTCCTCGCCCAGTACGGCACCGAGGAGCAGTGCGCAGCGGCGCTGGAGCTGGCCCGCTGGCCAGATGGCTTTCGCTGCCCGCGCTGTGGTAGCGCAGCGCACGGGGTGATTCAGGATGACCGGGCGAAACGCTTTCAGTGCAAGACCTGCCGCCGCCAAACCTCGCTGACGGCCGGCACGGTGATGGAGGCAACGAAGCTGCCGCTGACCACGTGGTTTCTCGCGATCTACCTGCTCAGCCAAGCCAAGACCGGACTCTCGGCCCTGGCGCTGATGCGCCAACTCGGAGTCAGCTACCCGACCGCCTGGCGCATCCATCACAAGCTGATGACCGCCATGGGGAAGCGGGAAGAGCGCTACCGGTTGCAGGGCGCGGTGCAAATCGACGATGCCTATCTGGGCGGAGAACGCAGCGGCGGCAAAACCGGCCGCGGGTCGGAGAACAAAGTCCCGTTCGTGGCCGCGGTGTCGCTGACCGAAGACGAACACCCGCTGCGGGTGAAGCTGACCCCGGTTCCGGGCTTCACTTTTCGCGCCCTGTGGGACTGGTCGCGCCAGAACCTGGCGCCGGGCTGTACCGTGTACTCCGACGGTCTGGCCTGCTTCAACGCCGTCACCATGACTGGCTGCGCGCACCAGACCACCGTGGTCGGCGGCCGCAAGCCGAAGGATCTGCCGGAGTTTCAGTGGATCAACACCGTGCTCGGCAATCTGAAAACCAGCCTGAGTGGGACCTACCACGCCTTCGCATTCTCCAAGTATGCAGCCCGTTATCTCGCCGCGTTCGCCTACCGGTTCAACCGGCGTTTCGACCTGGCCACTTTGCCGCAGCGCTTGCTCATTGCCGTGGTGCACTGCGGCCGGCGTCCAGAACACGAATTACGACTTGCGGAGCATTCGTGCTAATCAGCATCCCAACCCCGGCCGGTGCCGGGACAGGCGTTCGCGGAGAAACGGTGGGCGGAGCGAGGCCCGTGGTTGCTGCGGGGTGCCCTTTCCGCAAGTGATTGATTTCCGGTTATAGGCACAGCTTGTTTCTCAAGAGGTCGCCTGTTGCCCCCAGCGCGGGCAACGCCTGCCGGTCCGGCCATACGCTGACTGCGCGGCGTCAGACAATGGTCCGCCAGGTACCGTCTGGCGCGCTCAGGGTTCGCGGTGGTGCGGCACGCCTGGCGGCAGGCTTTCGGTGGTCTGCTCGTGAACGCGTTCGCGCGCACGGTGCCTGGTGGCACCCACGCTTTCGGCGCGGGTGCACGCCGAGACGGTGACAGGACACTAGGGCGGCACCGTTGCCGGGAGCAGTGCAGGAAAGAACCCGGGCAGCGCGTTCGTCGTCACGCTGCCGAAGGCGTGAGTCAGGTCTTGCGAGTAGGGCACCACGGCAGCAGGCGATCCGATTCCTGTTTCACCACGCTGTAGCACTCGCAGCTCAGTTCCTCCAGCGCTGCGCGGTCC
>PWWI01000049.1 GCA_003561535.1 Nitriliruptoraceae bacterium | reverse complement strand
GCTACGCATCACAGCTTGGTGGAAGATCCACGTAGATGCGGTCGGAGCCGGCCGTTCCATGATGACTAGGCGTGCTGGCGGGTGACGCCGGAGGCACCGCTGGACGGTCCCGGTGGGGTTCGCCGTCCTGAGGCTCGACGCGGGCCTGCGCGACACTCAGCGGGCCCGGATCGATGCCTGCGGTCAGCCACCCACGGCGTCGTCGGTGTCCGTGCTGGGATCGGCCAGGCGGGTGGCGAGCACGAGGCCGCCGTCGACCGGCAGGATCGTGGCGGTGAACGCCTCGTCCTCGGCCAGGATCTGCAGGGCGGTGGCCAGCGCGTCGGCGTCCTCGCCCCCGCGCAACGCCCCACGGATCAGGAGCAGCCCACCCGGGTGCAGCAGGCGTCGAGCATGGTCGAGCAGTTCCCAGGTGACCGCCGGGCGGGACTGCAGCAGGACGAGGTCGTAGGCATGGTCGGAGAGCCGATCGAGCACCGTGACGGGGTCACCCAGGATGGTGCGGACCCGTGAGCCGGCACCGATGGCCTCGTAGGCGTCGGTCGCCAGCCCGTGGGCGTGGGTGTCGGGCTCGATGGAGGTGAGCACCCCCCGGGGCGGGAGCTCGGGTAGCAACCAGGCCCCCGACACGCCACCCGCGGACCCGACCTCGACCACCGCGTGGGCCTGGATCGTCCGCGCCGCCCACCGCAGCAACGCGCCGATCTCGGGCGGGGGGGGGGCCACCGAGGCAGCACGTTGGCGAGCGGTCACCGTGGTGTCCACCTCCGGTGCCATGACACGTCGGACCTCGGCCAGCACGGTCTCGTCCACGATAGGTCCCCGCGTCGTCGCTACGGTGTGCCCTCACCATCCTGTCGGCGGGATGGGTGTCGCGGGCTCAACCTAGCCCAGGGGCCCCGCCGTCGGTGCCCTCCTGGCGCGCGGCGAACGCCCGTCTTGCGGCTACCGGGGATGATCCCGCCCACCTGAACGGTTCCCGGCGTCGAACCTCGGGAGCGGATAGGGCACCCTGGAGGGGCGCTGACACCGGAGGCAACAGTGGGCTACGACAGAGACGAGTGGCGGCGCCCCTGGCGCAGCGCCGAGGCCGCTCATGGTCCGGCGGCGTCGCCGGCTGCCTCCACCGGTGGGACCGGAGCGGGCGACGACGTCGACCGCGCCATCGCCCGGTACCCGCAGCCACCGCCGACCGGTTGGTCCGCTGCGGCCGGGGGACCCGGCTCACCCGTCGGGTCGGTCCGCCCTCCCGACACCGTCGGCACCGTGGAAGCGCCCGCGTCACCGCGCCGGCGTCCGACCGGTGTCATCCTCGGTGCTGTCCTCGGTGCCGTGATCGGCACCGGCGCCACGCTGCTGGTGACAGATGCCCTGCCGGGGACGCCCGAAGCGGAGCCGACCAACCAGGCCGCCGTCGATCCCGATGCACCGTCGACGGTGTCCGCGCCCACCATCGAGCCGCTCAGCGAGTCGTCGATCGTCCCGGCCGTCGCAGAAGCGGTGACCCCGTCGGTCGTGCGTATCGACGTGCGCACCGGGGACGGTGACGGACCCGGTCCCGGCGGCCAGTCCGGGCTGGGTTCTGGGGTGGTCTACCGGACCGATGGCTACATCATCACCAACCACCACGTGATCGAGAACGCGGGCTCGGTCGAGGTCAGGCTCGCCAGCGGCGACGTCCTGGAGGCCGAGATCATCGGGTCCGACGAACTCAACGACATCGCGGTGGTCAAGGTCGACGCAGAGGACCTGCCGGCGATCAACCTCCGGCCCGAGGACGAGCCACTGCTCGTCGGGGAGACGGTGATCGCGATCGGCTCGCCCTTCGGGCTTGACGCCTCGGTCACCGCCGGGGTCATCTCTGCCCTGAACCGTGAGATCCGTCTCGACGAGCAGGTGCCGGGGCAGGGGTTGCAGACCATCCCCTCGATCGTGCAGACGGACGCGGCCATCAACCCCGGCAACTCGGGGGGTGCCCTGGTCGACGCGCAGGGACGTCTGGTAGGCATCAACACCGCCATCCTGACCCGGTCCGGCGCGAGCCAAGGGGTCGGCTTCGCGGTCCCCGCCGACCAGGCGGTCGACTCCACCGACCAGCTGATCGAGCAGGGCTTCGTCCGCCATCCGCTGCTCGGCATCGCCGGCCAGGACGTCACCGCCGAGGTGGCCGACGAGCTCGGCCTGCCCGCCCGGCGCGGCGCCATCATCGAGTCAGTGCAGCCGGACACGGGTGCCGCCGCCTCCGACCTGCGACCCGGTGACGTGATCGTCAGCATGGATGGCGAGCCACTGGCCACGATGTCCCAGCTCGTCGCCGAGGTGCGGCGACGCGCCCCCGGTGACGTGGTCGAGCTCGAGATCTTCCGTGAGGGTGAACTGCGGGACGTCGAGGTGGAGCTGGGCGAGCGGCCCCGCTGACCCGTCGGAGCTACGCTGGAGCATCCGGTCGACCAAGGTGTCGGCCCGTGACGACGACGAGGATCCGCACGTGCCAGGCCCCCAGGAACTCCTCGTGATCGCCGTGATAGCGCTGCTCGTGTTCGGGCCGGACCGCCTACCGGAGCTCGCCCGCACGGCCGGAAAGTGGCTCGGCAAGCTCCGCAGCGAGACCCAGCGCAACGTCTCGGAGCTGAAGCGGCTCAGCGAGATCCAGCAGTTGCAGGCCGAGCTCAAGGGACTCAAGCGGGAGCTCGACGACACCCGTCACGACGTGACCCGGGGGGTCAGGGAGCTGTCCGGGCTCAACGACGAGGCGGGCAAAGCGCAGGGTGCGCAGCGGCGATCGGCCGGGAGCGATGCTGCGAGCGCCCGCCGAGCGGCCGCGGCCGGGGTGTCCCCGCGGGCCGAGGACGACGCGCCGCCCTTCGACCCGGAAGCCACGTGACGGCCACCGTCACCCCGCGGCCCCTCCGGCCCGCGGTGCCCGTGGTCGCTGCCGCCGCTGTCGTCGGCTCCTACCTCGCCGTTCGTGCCGGAGTGGTCGATGGCGTGGACCGGGGGCTCGAACGCTGGCTGACCTCCGCACGACATCGGCGCGGGGACCGGTTCCTGGTCGTGGCCACCGACCTCGGCTCCAGCTTCGGGCTGATGGGGGTGACCGCCGCCCTGGCGCTGCTCGGGCGCCGGACCGCGGCGGTGGAGGTGGGCGCCGCGGGTGGGGCGGCCTGGCTGCTCGCACAGGGGGTGAAGCCCGCGCTCGGTCGTGCCCGGCCCTACGAGCTCGGCACGGCGAGCCGCCTGGTGTCGCCACCGGCCGGGTCGTCGTGGCCGTCGGGGCACGCGGCTGTCGGGGCGGCGATGGCCACCGCGATCATCACGATCGCTGACCGTGACGCGGCCGTGGCTGCGGCCGCGGGGGCCGCGGCGATCGGCGCGTCACGCATCGCCGTCGGGGTCCATCCCCTCAGCGACGTCATCGCCGGGTTCGGGGTCGGGGTGCTCGCGGCCGCGGGCACCAGTGCGGTGACCGGTCGGCTGCGGCTCAGGAGACGCTGAGCGGCAGGCTCCGACCGATCAGCGACCGCGACCGTGCGGCGATCTGCTCCGCCACGGAGGTGAGGGCCTGCGCCGCCGGCAGCTCCGGATCGGAGACGACCAGCGGAACCCCCGCGTCACCGCCCTCGGTCAGCCGAGGATCGATCGGGACACGTCCCAGGAGTTCGGTCCCGAGCGCGTCGGCGAGCTCCTGCCCGCCGCCGGACCCGAAGATGTCGTGGGTCTCTCCGCTCACCGGGTCGGTGAACCCCGCCATGTTCTCGATCACGCCGATGACCGACATGCCGGTCTGCTCGGTGGCCTTGCCGGCCCTGAGCGCGACCTTCTGGGCGGCCTGCTGCGGTGTGGTGACGACCACCATGTCGGCGTTCGGGAGCATCTGTGCCAGGGAGATGGCGATGTCGCCGGTGCCCGGCGGGAGGTCGCACAGCAGCACATCGAGGTCGCCCCAGTGGACGTCGGAGAGGAACTGCTGGATCGCGCGGTGGAGCATCGGGCCGCGCCAGATGACGGACCGGTCGGGGTCGGTGAAGAACCCGATCGAGATGACCTTGCAGCCGTGGGCCTGCAACGGCATGACCATCCCGTCGAAGGCGACCGGCTTGCCTGCGACCCCGAACATGCGTGGGACCGAGTAGCCCCAGATGTCGGCGTCCAGAACCCCGACCCGCAGCCCCTGCTTGGCCAGCGAGGCCGCCAGGTTCACGGTCACGGTGGACTTGCCGACGCCGCCCTTGCCAGAGGCGATGGCGATGACCTTGGTGGGCGAGTCGGCCTGGGCGAAGGGGATCTCCATCTCCGGGTTCGCCGCCCCGCGCTCGGCACGCAGGTCGGCGGAGAGCTGCTGGCGTTCCTCGTCGGTCATGGAGCCGAACACGACCTGGACGTCGTCCACGCCCTCCAGTTGCATCACCGCCGCGGTCACGTCGTTGGTGATGCGGTCCTTCAGCGGACAGCCGGGGATCGTCAGCTTGATCTTGACGCCGACTCGGGATCCTTCGACGGCGATGTCCTCGACCATCCCCAGCTCGGTGATGGGCTTGTTGATCTCCGGGTCCTCGACCTGGGCGAGGACCTCCATGATCTGGTCGGTGGTGGGCACGTCCGGCTCCGTCGACGTCGTTTGGTGCGGCCGGACCGAGGGTAGCGAGGGTGGCCTCAGACGGCGTCCGGTGTGACCCGCAGGGCCTCCTTGGCGGTGATCTCGCCCTTCCACACCCGGCTCGCGGCATCCTCACGCAGTGAGACCAACCCGTCGCGTCGGGCCTGGTCGCTGAGCCGACGCTCCGTGGCCCGCTCCATGACCAGCTCCCGCAGCGCCGGTGACACCGCCAGCAGTTCGGTGATGGCCACGCGGCCGACCTCGCCGCTGCCTTCGCAGAGTCGACACCCGGTCCCGACACGGAACCGTGGTGGCCCGGCGGCCTCGTAGCCGCCCGGTGGCGGTCCGAGCCGCTCCAGAACCTTCCTCTCCGGGTGGTCCTGGACGGCACATCCGTCGCAGACGCGGCGGGCGAGCCGTTGCGCGAGCACGAGCAGGACGGAGGAGGCGATGAGGAAGGGCTCGGCGCCGAGGTCGACCAGCCGGGCGATCGCCGACGGGGCGTTGTTGGTGTGCAGGGTGGCCAGCACCAGGTGCCCGGTGAAAGAGGCCTCGACGGCCAGCTGCGCGGTCTCCTGATCGCGGATATCGCCCATGAGCACCACGTCCGGATCCTGTCGCAGCACCGTCCTCAGGCCCCTGGCGAAGGTCAGCCCGATCCGCGACTCGATCTGGGTCTGGTTCACCCCGGGGAGCTGGACCTCCACAGGGTCCTCGAGGGTCAGCACGTTCCGGGTGACATCCGACACCTCGGCCAGCCCGGCGTACAGCGTGGTGGTCTTGCCCGAGCCCGTCGGTCCGGTCACCAGCACCAGACCCTGGGGGCGCTGCAGCGCGTCGGTGAGTTGATCCCTGGAGCCCGGTGACAGGCCGAGCTCCTCCAACGAGACGAGGTCGGCGCCGCGGGGCAGCACCCGCAGCACCACGGTCTCGCCGTAGAGGGTGGGCATGGTGGAGACCCGGAGATCGACCGTCTGGCCGTTCACCTTGGCGGCAGCGCGCCCATCCTGAGGGAGGCGACGCTCGGCGATGTCCATGGAGGCCATGATCTTCAGCCGCGAGGTGACCTGGCGGCCCAGCGACCGGGGCAGGTCCATCGCCTCGCGCAGGACGCCGTCGACCCTGAGCCGGACCCGCACCCCGCGCGCGTGGGGTTCGACGTGGATGTCGCTGGCCCGGGAGGTCACCGCGTCGTCGAGCACCGAGGTCACCAGCTTGACGACCGGCTGCTCCTCGACCTGCTCGTCGGGGTCCTGCTCCTCGGTCTCAGCTGCCTCCTCGATGGCGTCCTGCTGCGCATCCGCCCGGTAGGCACGCCGCCGCAGCCGGTCGACATCGGAGGCCGCCGCCGCCAACCGCCGGATGCCACGTACCCCGGCGACGACCCGGATGTCGTCGAGCGCGACCACGTCGGCGGGGTCGGCCATGGCGATCGTGAGCAGCCCGCTCTCGAGGCTCAGGGGGACGAGCTGGTGCCGTTCGGCCAGCCGTGCGGGCACGCGGTCGACCGCCAAGGGGTGAGGGGTGATACCCGTCAGGTCGATGAACTCCAGCCCCAGCTGGTCGGCGAGGGCGTGGGCGACCTCCAGCTCGTCCACCATGCCGAGGCGGATCAGGGTCTGACCGATGCGTTCCCCCGGGGGTGAGGTGGCCAGCGCCTCACGCAGCTGCGGCTCCTCGAGCACGCCGGCGTGCAGCAACAGCTCCCCGAGCAGCCGGCGGCGAGCCGTGGTTGGCGGTGGTGGGGGGGCCACGAAGCCGCCCCCGGGATCATCCTGGTTCAAGCTTCGGCTCCATGGTCGTGCGTCGGTCCACGAGGGGTAGCCTCGGGCGTCCTCGACTCCCGTGGGGTCCCCCATCGCCCGCATGCTACGCGCCAGGTGGCGCTCCGCGCCGGTGCTGCTGCTGGCCCTGGCGCTGCTGCTGACCGGTTGCCGGATGGAGGTGGTCGCTCCCATCACCCTGCACCCGGACGGCTCGGCGACCGCCGGCCTCTCGGTGCGGTTCGATCCACGCCTGCTGGCGGAGCTGGATGCGCTGGGGGTCGACCCCACGGCGGAGCTGAGTGCCGCGGTCGCAGCGGACCCGGCCTGGGAGCTCACGCGCCTCAGGGAGGAGGATGGTGGGCTGCGGATCGCGGTCAGCCGGGAGGTGGCCGGTGACGAGGAGCTGGTCACGGTCTACGACGAGCTGACCGCCGGCCTGGCTGCCGACGACCCGGCGCTGGAGGTGGCGTTGCAGGTCGACCGGGACCAGCGGGGTGGGGTGACCGTGTCGGGCACGGCCGGGTTCCGGCCTCCGGTCACGGTGGGATTGGCCGTGGACGGCGTCGCCGTGGGCGAGGACGCGGCCGCCCTGGCCGGGCTGGTGGAGGAGTCGGTGACTGCGGCGGTCGAGCTGCGGATGCCCGGCCGCCTCGTGAGCCACGACGGTGTGGCCGTGGACCGCTCCACCGCCAGGATCGTGCTCGAGCCCGGGGTCGAGCGGCGGTTCTCGGTCACCTCGCAGCCGCCGTCGTGGTGGTCCTCGCTGCCCGTCGACACCTCGACGCTGCTGGTCCTCGGCGCCCTGCTGGCGGTGGTGGTCGGTGGGGTCCTCTTGCTCGTCGCCCGCCGTCGACGGTCGGTCAGCCGCGAGGCGTGAGCTCGACCAGTGTGCAGGTGTCCTTCCAGCGCTGCAGAGCTGCCTCGCCGTCCTGCAGGTTCAGCCGCGTCCCCAGACCCATGGCGGCCACGCGCTCGAACTCCTGCTCGTCGGTGACGACCCGGACCGCGGCCGGCATCGAGCCGATGGTGGCCTTGACGTCCTTCGACTTCACGGTGACCGTCACCTCCCGGGCGTGCTCGAGACCGGGCAGTTCCTGCTCCTTGGGGCCCTTGAGCACGAACAGCTGTTGCCCCTGCTGGACGTACCAGGCCGGGCGGGTCAGCTCGGAGCCGTCGGGCTGCGGGATGCCGAGCCAGCAGATCGCCCCCTTCTTCAGCGCGGTCTCGGAGGCCGCCATGAGGACGCCGGCCGCCTGGACCGACTCGGGGGCGTCGATGAACACCGGGACGCGGCCGACCAGCTGTCCGTCGAGGTAGAACGCGAGCGTGTGCTCGGCGAGGCTGGAGATCTCCACCCGATCGCGGAGCTCCTGCCGGAACAGGTCCTCGAACATCTCCCCGCGCAGCTCGAGGACCCGGGGCTGCGACTCCCAGATGACCTCGCCGTCGGGATCGGCGATGACGAAGACCTCCTCGTACATCCCCTGAGGGCCCTTGTAGACCCGATGCACGGCGACGGGCTGGGAACCGGCGGGGAGTTCGCCCTGGACACGGATCACCGGATCGGCGACCCCGGTGGTGGCGTGGGTGTCGAGGTCGTAGGCCATCCCCGACAGCAGCTTGACCCGGGACATGCAGCCTGCCCTTCGTCCGACGGTGACGATCCGGATGTGCGTGGCGGGAGCCTAGCCGTGGGAGCGGTGGCGTCCGGTCTCCGAGCGCTACGTTGGAGTGAGGTGGTGCGGTGGCCGTCGGCCGCCGTCCGGCAGGAAGGCGTCGAGGTGGATGCGAGCGAACTGGCGGCGCTGCGTGACAGCGTGCGGGCCTTCTGCGACGAGCACGTCCGGCCCACCGCCCGTGAGCGGGACCGCGCCGAGGCCTACCCGGCGGAGCTGCTGCCGGGTCTGGCCGAGGTGGGAGTGCTCGGAGCGGTGATCCCGGAGGAACACGGTGGGGCCGGCCTGGACGCGGCCGGCTACCGGGTCGTGATCGAGGAGCTCGGGGCGGCCGACTCGTCGCTGCGCTCGCTCGTGTCGGTCAACCTCGGGCTGGTCGCGAAGTCCATCCTGCGCTGGGGGAGCGAGGAGCAGCAGGCACGGTGGCTGCCCGGCCTGGCGCGCGGGGAGCTCGGGGCCTTCGGGCTCACCGAACCGGGGGCGGGCTCGAACCCCTCCCAGATGACCACCCGTGCCGTGCATGGGCCGGATGGCTGGACCATCGACGGCGCCAAGATCTTCATCACCAACGGCTCGCTCGGCGCGGTCACGATGGTGTTCGGCCGGGCCGTGGTGGCCGGAGAGGACCGGGGCATCACCTGCTTCCTCGTGCCGCAGGACGCACCCGGCTACGTGGGGACCCAGATCCACGGCAAGCTCGGCCTGCGCTCCGGTGACACCGCCGAGCTGGCGCTGGACGGTGTCCGTGTCGGTGACGACGCCCTGCTCGGCGAGGTGGGGGGCGGGATGAAGGTGGCGTTGTCCGCCCTGGACGACGGCCGGTTCTCCCTGGCTGCGGGAGCGGTCGGTCTGGCCCGTGAGGCCCTCGAGGTGTCGCTGCGCTACGCCTCGGAACGTGAGCAGTGGGGTGGGCCCATCGCCGGCAAGCAGCTGGTCCAGGAGCTGTTGGCGGCGATGCACGTCGACATCCAGGCCGCCAGCGGGCTCGTCGACGCGGTGGTGGAGCGCAAGCTCGCCGGTGCCCGATGCACCCTGGAGGTCTCCACCGCCAAGCTGTTCGCCACCGAGGCATCGGTGCGCTGCGCCGACCGGGCGGTGCAGGTGCACGGCGGCTACGGCTACGTGGACGAGTACCCCGTCCAGCGCCTGCTGCGCGATGCCCGGGTGACGACGCTGTACGAGGGCACCAGCCAGGTGCAGCACCTGATCATCGGCCGGCTGCTGACGGGCGAGAGCGCCTTCTGACGGTGCCCGCTGCCGGGCGGGTGTGTCGGATCCGGGCCCAGGTGCCTCGGCGACTACCGTGGACCCTGCACGTGGAAGGACGCTGGTGGGCGGCTACGACCTGCATACGCACTCGACCTACTCCGACGGTGCCACCTCGATAGAGGACAACGTCGCGGCGGCTGCTGCCCTGGGTCTGGAGGGCCTGGCGGTCACCGACCACGACACCACCGCGCCCTTCGCCGATGCCCGTGCCGCCGCCGATGCCGCCGGGATCGAGGCGATCCTCGGGGTGGAGTTCTCCGCCGAGGAGGAGGGGCTGAGCGTCCACGTCCTCGGGTACTGGATCGATCCCGGGTACCAGCCGCTGGCGACCGAGTTGGACCGGCTCCGCGACGAGCGCACCGACCGGGCCCGCAGGATCGTCGGTCGCTTCCACGAACTCGGCATCCCGGTCAGCTTCGAACGTGTGCGGCAGCTGGCGGGCGACGCGCCGATCGGTCGGCCCCATCTGGCGGCCGCCGTGGTGGAGCTGGGCGCGGCGGCGTCGACCAAGGAGGTGTTCGATCGCTACCTCGCCGACGGGGGACCGGTCTACGTGCCCAAGCACGCCGTGACGCCTGACCGTGCGGTCGAACTGCTCGTGGCCGCCGGGGGCGTGGCCGTGCTGGCCCACCCCGGCCTCTACGGTGACCGCACCGGTCGGCAGGGCCTGCCGACGTCGGTGATCGAGCGCATGTGCGCCGTCGGGCTGGCCGGGATCGAGGCGGAGCACCCGGACCACACCGCCGAGCACCGCGCCCGCTACCGCGATCTGGCGGTGGCGCTCGACCTCGCTGTGACGGCCGGCTCCGACCACCACGGCAAAGGCGCCGAGGACCGGCTCGGGCGTGCGACGACGGCCCGAGAGGTGGTCGAACGGCTCCGCCACTGGCGGGTGGCATGACTCGGGGTTCGCGGACCGACCACGGTCGTGCTTCCCTCCGGAGCTCCGGCGTGCCAACCTGTGTCATCATGCGGGTTGGGACCTACGTCCGTCCCACCGGCCGTGCGTGACCGACGGCCACCTGTGGCGCAGGTGACCGTCCGACCGTGCTCACCCATCGATCATCGATCCGACACATCGACCCGCGCCGCCAGTGGACGCGCGCCCAGCCAGAGGAGGAGGAACCGTGCCCGAGGGAACCGTCCAGAAGGCCCAGAAGATCATCCCCGTCCCCCCCCTCCACTTCAGCGAGGGCTCCCTGGCGGGTCGTGTGGTCCGCCTGGATCGTGACCTCGGCACCCTCGGGCGGCGTGAGGACAATCCCTACGTGGTCCCGGACCCGCGGGTCTCCCGCGTCCACGCGGAGATCCGCCGGGAGGCCTCGGCGGTGATCATCACCGACCTGGGGTCCGCGGCCGGCACCACGGTCAACGGAGACACCCTCGAGGGGCCCAGGGTGCTCCAGCATGGCGACAAGGTCGGCTTCGGTCCCGTGACCGCCATCTTCGAGGACCCGGCCGCCGCATCGCAGCGTGAGGAGGAGACGGTGGTGTTCGACGTCCCCAAGGTGGAGACCGGACCCCACCTGTCGCCGCGGCAGCAGCAGGTGCTCGAACTGATGGCCGAAGGCATGACGAACTCCGAGATCGGAGAGCAGCTCGGCGTCACCGAGCGCACGGTCAAGGCCTACGCCCAGGAACTCTACGACAAGCTCGGTGTGCGCAACCGGGCCGGGGCCGTCGCGGAGGCGGGCAAGCTCGGGCTCCTGTGACCCCGACCCCGGGCCCGGCCCCGTCCGCTGGACGGCTGCGCGCCCGGGGCCGGCAGACGACCGCGATACCCTCGGCGGGTCAGGGGAGTCCCCTCCCCGTCAGTTCCGGGGAGTCCCCTCCCCGTCAGTGAGGTGGGGTGCAGGTGACCGCGACCGTCTACGCCGTTGCGAACCAGAAGGGTGGGGTGGGCAAGACCACCACCACCCTCAACATCGCTGCGGCGATGGCCGAGCTGGGTGCCGCCGTGCTGGTGGTCGACCTCGACCCCCAGGGTTGCCTCACCTTCTCGCTCGGTTACGACCCCGACGCCATCGAACCGTCGCTCAACGACACGATCGTCGGCCGCGCGGCGATGGCGGACATCATCATCCAGCAAGGGCAGGTCGACATCGTGCCTGCCAACATCGATCTGGCCGGCGCCGAGGTGACCCTGCTGTCGCGGACCGGACGGGAGTACCTGCTACGGGGCGAGCTCTCCGAGCTGACCGACAGCTACGACGTGGTGCTGGTCGACTGCGCGCCATCGCTCGGGGTGCTGACGATCAACGGTCTGACCGCGGCCGACCAGGTTCTGATCCCCGTGCAGTGCGAGACCCTCTCCCACCGTGGTGTCAGCCAGCTGCTGGAGACGATCCACGACGTGCAGCGATTGACGAACCGGACGCTCGAGGTGCGTGGTCTGGTCGCGACCATGTTCGACCCGCGGCCGCGACACACCCGTGAGGTCCTCCGCGACCTGCTGGCGCGCTACGAGCTGCCGCTGGTGGGCCCACCGGTGCGCAAGTCCATCCGGTTCGCGGAGTCACCGACGGTCGGCGCGAGCTTGGTCGGATCGGGCACCGAGGTGCCCGGGACCTGGGCCTACCGGGCCATCGCCCGGGAACTGCTCGGGCTCGAGATCGACGGGGAGCTGCTGGCCGCCGCCGGTTGGGCCGACGAGCAACGCGACGAGATCCTCGGGCTGCTCGACCCCGGGGTCACCCGATGAGCGAGGCTGATCGTCTTCCCGCCTCCTCCGCCGCCTTCGATCGGATCCCCCCACCTCGACCGCGGGATCGCACGCGACGGGACGGTCTCGGCAAGGAGGCGTTGTACTCCACGGCGCCAAGCGCCGCGCCGACGACCCAGGTCGACCTGCACTGCCGGCGCTGTGACGTCCGTTTCGGACTGTCGGTGCTGGGCTGCTGCCGGCTGCTCCGACCTCCGTTCCTGGTGGATCCGCTGCGGTGGCGGATCTGGACCCGGTGTTCCGCCTGCGAGCGCTACGCCTGGATCGATGTCACCGTCGGGCAGGCGCTCAGGGTGCTGCGCACGCCGCTTCGGGGCGACTGAGCTGCCTCGCGCGGTTGCGATCGGTGGGGTCTCGCCGGTCGGATCGCAACGCAGCGGCCGTGGTGTGGTCGATCGGTTGCGATCCGTGCCGCCGACAGCCGGTCGGATCGCAACGAAGCGGCCGTGGTGTGGTCGATCGGTTGCGATCGGTGGGGTCTCGCCGGTCGGATCGCAACGCAGCGGCCGTGGTGTGGTCGATCGGTTGCGATCCGTGCCGCCGACAGCCGGTCGGGTCAGGTCAGGGCAGGTGCTCGACCCGGACCCGACGGGCGCGCTGCGGCTGCCCCTTGCCCCGCGCCTCCTCGCCCCGGCTGGTCGCAGTGACCCCCGGTGTGGCCTCCTGAGCCGACCGACGCCCGGCCAAGCTGTCGCGGCTCGTGCCACCACCGCGGGAACGGCTGGCCGCCGCGTGGCCGCCCCCGGCGCTCCGGCCGCCCCGGCCCTTGGCGCTGCGGGTCGCGACGTCACGCGTGCGCTGACTGCCACCACTGTCTGCGGTCCCGCCGTCACCGCTGTTGCGGGGCCCCGCCCCGCCGCCGTCATCGGCCCGGTCCTGGCGACCTGCGGCCTTCGTGCCCTCCCCGCGGCCGCCGCGGCCACGGCCGCGAGCGCGGGTCCGGCCAGAACCGGAGGCCTGCGCTGGCGGCGTCGGCCCGTCGCCCTCGGTCGCCGCTCTGCCCTGGCTCTGTGCCTCCTCCGACGGGGTCGGCTCACCCTCGGAGGTGGCGGAGGGTCGGGTGCGGGTTCGGGTGCGGGTCCGGGACGGTGCGGAACCGGGATCCGAGCTCGTCTCGGCTGGCCGTGGCTCCTCGGTGGTCTCGTCTCGCGCGCTCTGTGTGGCGGCGGGGCGTGTGTCCCGATGACGACGATCGCGGTCGGCGTCGCGGTCCCGGCCGCGACCCTCCCGCTCGCGTCCCCCCTTGGGCCGGCCGTCGGTGCTGCCGCGCCGCCGCTGGCGGTCTCGGCCTGCGTCCTGGCTCTGCTCGGCCTCCGGCCCCTCGTCGCCTTCACTGGGCCGTCTGCTGCTGGCGACGGCCCCCGCGGTGGCCGCGGTGGCCGCGGCGGCGGCGGCGGACCGGCCACCCTTGCCGCGGTCCTTGTCGCCATCCGGGCGCCGTGACCGTCCGCCGCTGCGCCGCTGGTCCTCGCGCTCACGGCCCTCGGCGACCAGGTGGTCCCATGGGCGCGTGGCCGGCAGGCTGAACAGCTCCTCCAGCACCGGCTAGGTGGAGAACACCTGGAGCAGCTCGGAGTCGGTGGCCTCGACCTTCTTGCGGATGACGTTGAGGCGGTCGACCTCGTTGAACTCGGCGAAGGTGATCGCCTTGCCGGACTCGCCGGCCCGAGCCGTCCGGCCGATGCGGTGCAGGTACATCTTCTCGTCGTCGGGGCAGTCGTAGTTGACGACGTGGGTGACCCCATGGACGTCCAGCCCGCGCGCCGCCACCTCGGTGGCCACGAGGACCGTGGCCTTGCCCGCGCGGAACCGGTCGAGGTTCTTCTCGCGCTGGGACTGCCGGAGGTCGCCGTGGATCGC
>PWWI01000179.1 GCA_003561535.1 Nitriliruptoraceae bacterium | reverse complement strand
GCGCCGGGTGGACATCGAGGTCTCGGAAGGTCTTGGTCACGTGCATCTCTCATCCGGGCGATCCCCGGCGAGGTCGAGTCGGTGCACACGCCTGGCGATCGCTACTGGTCGTTGTCGCGTCGTCGCGACGGTGGCGGCCCACGGTGTCCGCGGCTGCGGAGCAAACGGTGCCCTAGGACGTCGATCGTCCCGCCGCCCTCGGCGGCGAAGCCCTGGGATGCGCTCCCTGGGGCCGTGCTGACCATCCACGATGGCGTGGAGGGTAGCCCACCCAGGCCGCGGCCAGGGGACGCGGCGCCGTCACCGCCCGGCCACTAGCTTCGATGCTTCCCGCACCCCGGAGCAGCGTGGTGGAAGCGTCGTTGCAGCGAGCCGAGCGGCTCGTGCTGCGCTACCTCGACCACGTGCGGACCCACGAACCGGTCGAATCGACCCGGATCGGCATGACGGAACGCAACGGCTCCCTGCCCGACCTGGCGCCCGCGGCGCTCGCGGCGCGCAGCCGCGACCTGGCCGTCCTGGCGGCCGAGGTGGGGGCCGCGGCCCGGGAACTGTCCGTGGCCCCGGGCAGTGCAGCGCGTGAGGCGCGAGGCGACCTGTCGCTGCTGTCCGCTGAGGTCGAGTTCCGGCGGTTCCAGCTGGACGTGCGTCCCCGGCTGCTGCTGGATCCCCTGGCGGTGCTGGACACGATCGCGGCCGGTATCCACGAGCTGCTGGGGTGGGACGACGGCACCCGGGAAGACCGGTGCGCCCGTCTCGAGGCTGCGGCCCAGCGCGCCCGTCGGGTGCCCGTGCTCCTGGAGCAGGCGGGTGGCCTGCTGGCGTCGGCGCCGACTCCACACCTGCAGGTGGCGCTGCAACGGCTCCCGGGCCTGCTCGAGATGGTCCGTCACGTTCTCCCGGGTCGGGCCGACCAGCTGGGGCTCGATGTGTCACCGGCCCGCGACGCGGGCGAGGTCGCCGCCGAGGGGTTGGAGGCCTACGCGGCGCTGCTCGACGAGCTCCGCGGTGACCAGCCGGGGGAGTGGCGGTTGGGGCCGGAGCAGCACGCGACGCTGCTGCGTTCCGCCCTGGGCACGGTGATGTGGCCGGCTCAGATCGAGGATCGCGCCCGCATCTGGATCGGGGAGACCCGGGCACGGCTCGTGGAGCTGGCCGGAGCCACCTGGTCGCAGCGCCGACCCGGCGTGCCGCGGCCCGACGATGACGACGCCCTCATCCGCCGGACCCTCGAGGCCATCGCGCGCACCGCGGTGTCACGGGACGAGCTGCTGGTGGAGGCTCGCCGTGCGATCGCGGAGGCCCGGGCCTTCGCCGCGGGCTCCGGGCTGACCGATGTGCCACCCGCCGAGCGGCTGCGGATCCGGGAGGTGCCCGCCTACCTGCGGGGCCTCGCGGTCGCCTTCGTCACCCAGCCCCCGCCGCTGCGCCCGGAGACCGGCTGTACCTACTACCTGTCACCGATCCCTTCGAGTTGGGACGGCGCGCAGGCGGCCGCCTTCCTCAGGGCCTACACCCCCGCGGCTCTGCGCTCCCTGGCCATCCACGAGGGGTATCCGGGGCACGTGGTGCAGCTGGAGCACGCCACCCGGCACCCCCGGCTGGCCCGACGGCTGCTCGCCCGGCCGGTGTTCGCCGAGGGGTGGGCCGTGTACATCGAGCGTGAGGTGGTCCGCGCGGGCTTCGCCGAGGACGGAGCCTCGACCGTGTCCGCGGCGGACTACCAGGTGATCCAACTGCGCAACGAGCTGCGGATCGCCGCGACCGCGCTGGTGGACGTGGGCCTGCACGCCGGCAAGCTGACCGAGCAGGAGGCGACCGATCTCCTGATCCGGGCGGCCTACCAGGAACCGGCTGAGGCTCGTGCCACGGTGCTGCGGGCCCAGGTCACGGCCGGGCAGCTGAGCTCCTACTTCGTGGGCGGTGAGGAACTGACCGACCTCCGGACCCAGGTCGAGGCTCGGGCCGGAGCCGGGTTCGACGTGCGCACCTTCCACCAGCGGCTGCTCTCCCACGGCACACCGACGGTGTCGGTGGTCGCCACAGCGCTGGCCGACGAAGCTCCGGCGCACCGACCCTTCGCTGCGAGCGCGTGAGCCGGCGTCGGGCTGGCGGTCCGGCTCGACGGTGCCTGTCCGGGGTGAAGTCCGGGGTCCCCGCCGGCCGCAACCCGCGCTGTGCACCGCGTGACGGACCGCGATCGAGCGCTCAGCGCACGCGTTGTGACTCTCCGTAACTGTTCAGCCGCTATAGGTGTTCCGGGTCTGGCTGTCGTCCGGGCGTGGAAGCTAAGGTGTCGCCGTCAGGATGAACAGTGGCACCGTCCTCATCGGCGGGTTGCCACTGCGGGGACCGTACAGACCTACCGTGCGCCTCCGGTGCGGCGCGCGACCGCGTGCGCGCCCCCGGGACCAGGCCACGGCTCGGTGGTCGCAGATCTGCGGGGCAGCCAAGGAGGTGGACCGTGAGCGGGACGGCCCAGCCATGCTGACCCCTGAGGATGGTGAGATCGAGCGCGCCATCTCATCGGTGGCCGGCGTCGCCTCCGCGTCGCTGCGGCGCGACCCGGGGACGGGCCGAACGCGGCTGCGGCTGAAGCTCAAACCCGGCGAGGATGCAGAGCAGGCCACCTGGGCTGTCGCGGCCACCCTTCGGGAACGGTTCGGCATCGCGCTCGATCCCGACGCCATCCGGCCGGTCGCGACCTTCGACGAAGCCGCTGACATCCCGCAGGGCGAAGCTGCTGCTGCCGAGGAGGAGGCGGCGGCCGCCTCCTTCGGCCGAGCGGAGGAGGTCGTGGCCACGGAGGCGGCGACGGCCGAGGAGGTGGCTGCGGCCCCTGACCCCGGGGCGGAGGCCGTGACGGCGGCCGAGGAGTTGGAGTCGCCCATCGGTCAAAGCGTCGGCGTGACCCCACCGCCGGCAGCGGCAACTCCGCCGCCACCTCCGCCGATCCCGTCCGCGACGGCCGCCCCTGGAGCAGGTGGAGCAGGTGCCGGCACGCGCTCGGGCCGCGATCGGGTGGAGCGGGTGCCACGGGCGACGATCACCCGGTTCGACGTTCAGCGCGGCGACCACCGGGTCCAGGTCACGGTCGGTCTCCGTCAGGGGGCGAGCACCGCCGAGGGGGTGGCCCGAGCGGCGCCGACCGTCCGCAGCGAGCAGCGCGCGATCGCCGAGGCCACGGCGTCGGCGCTCCAGCAGTTGACCGCCGCGCCGCTGCTGATCGCGGTCGACCGGGTCGATGTCGAACCGGCGGCCAACCCTGCACGGGCGTTGGTCACTCTCACCCTGATGGCGGATCGCGGGGAGGAGGAGCTGATCGGCGTGTCGTTGGTTCGTGGTCAGCCGGAGCGTGCTGTCGTGCGGGCCACCCTGGACGCCTGCAACCGACGTCTGGAGTCCTTCCTCGACGCGACGTCGGCGGGCCCCCTCGCCCCGGCCATCTAGCCCCGACCCACCCGCTGATCGGCGTCAGACAGGCAGCGCCTCGTCGCGGGCGAGGGCGGCATCCTGCGTCAGCCGGTCGCCGGCGGGCTCCAGCAGGTCCAGTCCCTGGGCGGCGAACCGCCTGGCGACAGCGACGCCGCGGCCGTCGCCGTGATGGTCCAGATCGTGCTGGGCCTGGGCTGCCAGCAGCGCTGCCTGCAGGCTGCGGCCCAGCGTCAGGGCGAACCGGCGGGCGCCGTGTTCCAGGGCCGGCCGCCCGCGTTCGGTCGCGGTCCGCAGCCAGGCGACCGCGGCGTCCGCGGCGTCCATGGCCTGCTGGCCGATGACCGCCACCTCCGGGTCGCGGGTGGCCGTCGCCGCGCGCCGGACCTCGTCGAGGTAGCCGGGCAGGGTCCCCTCCTGCTGCAACGCACGCAGCACGTCCAGGGACAGCACGTTCGTGGTCCCCTCCCAGATGGGCAGCACCTGGGCGTCGCGCAGCAGCTGCGGCAGGTGGGTGTCCTCGATGTAGCCGGCTCCTCCGAAGGCCTCGAGCCCCTCGCTCGCGCCGGCCACCGCCTGCTTCCCGGTCGTCAGCTTCGTGATCGGTAGCAGCAGGCGCAGCGCTGCACGCTCGGTGTCGGTCGCGACGCCCGCCTCCTCGCGGCCAAGCAGGGCCACCGTGCGGAACACCAACTGCAGGCTGGACTCGTGCTCGACCCGCAGCCAGGCCAGGGTCGCCTGGTGCAGCGGGTGGTCGAGGATGGCCGCGCCGAACGACTCCCGCCGGGTGGCATAGTCGCGGGCCAGGGCCAGCGCCCGTCGCAGCCCGCTGGTGGCGATCACCGAGTTCCACAGTCGCGTGATCGCGAGCATCGGGGTGATGGCCCGGGTGCCGTCCGACGGCGTGCCGACGAGGTGGGCGACGGTGCCCTCCAGGGCGAGCTCGGCGGTCGGCATCTGTCGCGTGCCGAGCTTGTCCTTCAGACGCAGGCCCCGCACCCCGTTGAGACGGTCCTCTTCGTCCCGGACCTCGAGGTAGTACATCGCCAGCCCACGGCCACCCGGACCGTTGCCTTCGGGGCGTGCGAGCGTCAGGGCCATGTCCGCGGTGACCGCCGAGGTGAACCACTTGGTGCCGGTGAGCCGCCAGATCGCCCCGTCCTGCACCGCCACGGTCTCCGAGCGGCCGACGTCGGAGCCCCCGGCCCGCTCGGTCATCCACTGGCCCGAGGTCCAGGCCTGCTCCGGGTCCCGGCTGGTCAGCCGGGGCAGCGCGCGGTCGATCAGCGCCCGGTCCCCATGGGCCAGCAGGGTCGCGGCCGCACCGTCGGTCATGGCGAAGGGACAGGAGTACAGCGCGCTGGAGGGCCCGTACAACGACACCAGGGCCATCTGGTGGACGCGGGAGTACTCCCCGTGGACCCGCTCGTAGGCGGTGGCCACCACGCCGTAGCGCTTGCCGACGTCGCCGATCCGCTCCCACAGCGGCGACACCTCGACGTCGTCGATGCGGTTGCCCCAGGCGTCGAAGGGTCGCAGCCGGGGTTCGTGGGCGGGCGTGTCGCAGTCGTCGGACCACCGCTTCAGATCGGTTGCGGCGAGCAGGCCCATCTCGGCCAGCGAGGGGGTGATCTCGTCACGTCCCTCCGGGGGCACCGTCCGTTCCAGCAGCCGCCGCAGCGCGGTGTCCTCGGCCCACTCGTCGCGGAGTCGGGGTGGGTCCTGGAGGTGCCCGAGTCGCTCCACGGTCGTCATCGGTCGCTCCCTCTCCGTCGGCGAGCAACGGAACGTTCCGGGGGACATCGTACCGCCAGGCCGTGGTGTGACCGTGGTCGATCGGGACGTCGGGACAGCGGCGCGGTCGGTGGGCGGAGGCCCGTCGCACACCGGTCCGACCGGGTCGCCCGGTCACCGGTCGGCGTACAGCGCCACGGCCACTGCCGTGGCCAGGTTCAGGCTCGAGACCCCTGTCCGCATCGCGATGGCCCGCCGCTCGTCGGCACGGGCCAACAGTGCGTCGTCCAGTCCGCCGCGCTCGGTGCCGACCAGCAGCAGCGCATCGGCGGGTAGCGGTGCCTCGTGCAGCGGGGTGCCCCCCGGGTCCAGCGCCACGACCGGCCGGTCCGTGACCGGCAGGACCTCGGTGGCGGTGGTCGGCAGGGCGAACTGCAGGCCGGCGGCGGCCCGCAGTGCCGTCGGGTGCCAGGGGTCGGCGCGGCCGAGGATCAGTACCCCGCCCGCGCCCGCGGCTGCTGCGACCCGGATCGCCGCGCCGAGGTTGCCCAGGTGGCGGGGGCGGTCCAGTACCAGGATCCGACCCGGGGCCTGCAGGACGTCGTTGACCGCCACCCGCGGGCGCATCGCCACCGCCAGGCACGGTGAGGGCAGGGGGCGGGGCACCAGGCGCTCCCAGCGTGCCGGCGACAGCTGCACCACCCGTCCCCCCACCTCCTCGACCACGTCCGGCGCCAGGTCGGCGAGCAGCGCCAGCAGCCCGGCTCGGTCGTCGGTGGCCACCACCTCGATGTCGGCCCCGAACCTGAGCGCGTGCTTCAAGGTGTGCGCTCCCTCGAGCCGCACGCGTGCGCCGTCGCCGCGAGCGGCAGCCACCCGGTCGGCCACTTCCGCCTCGCTGGGTCGTGCGTACCCTGCGCCCATGCCTGCCGTCCTCGTGCTCGTGTTCATCCTGGTGCCCCTGGCCGAGATCCTCGTGATCCTCCAGGTCGGCGCCGTGATCGGTGGGTGGTGGACCGCGGCGCTCCTCGTCGCCGACAGCCTGCTCGGCGCCTACCTGTTGCGCGTCGAGGGGCGACGTGCGTGGCGCGAGTTCCGCACCGCCCTCGAGGAGGGCCGTTGGCCCGGCGACGAGGTCGCCCAGGGTGCCCTCATCATCGTCGGTGGCGCGCTGCTGCTCACCCCCGGCTTCCTCACCGACGTGATCGGGTTCCTGTTCCTGCTCGGCCCGACCCGCCGTATGGTGGCGCGCCGCCTGCGCGCCCGCGTCGGTGCCACAGCGACCGCCGGGCCGGCCTCGGGGCCCGCAGGTGGGGCCGACGGGCGTCCCATCTCCGGCTCCACCGGGACCGGACGCAGGCCACGATCCGGCCCGAGGACCGGTCGCAGCCGCGATGACGGTGAGCCCGTGCTCGACGTCGAGGTGGTGGAGATCCGCCGTGAGCAGCCGCCGGTCCGCCCAGCTGAGCACGGGCCCCGGTCGGATGAGGACGGTGGCGACGAGGAGTCTCCGGGGATCGATGACCACCCCCGTGACCCGGGCCATGGGCCCGACCGGGGAGGGGACGACGCCCGCAGCTGAGGGCGTGCCCGGGTGGTGTGGCCCCCGGTTCGTTCCCGCGCCGGGGTGCTCACTATCGTGCGCGCAGAGGTCGGAGCCGCAGCGCGCGGCCTGGGAGCCCCGACCCGACGAGCGCGGCGCCGCGCGGCGCCCGGGGAGGTAATCACCGTGGCAGGAAGCAACGCCATGCAGGCCATCCATGACGCGATCCACGCGGACGCGCCCGGCGAGGAGTTCGCGGCGTTGCCGCTGCCCGAGACCATGCGTGCCTGCGTGATCCGCAAGGAGGACGAGCACGTCTTCGACGGTGTGCCCGAGGAGGAGCAGGATCCCTCGCGCACCCTCCACCTCGACGAGGTCCCGATCCCACCGCTGGGGCCCGGTGAGGCGCTGATCGCGCCGATGGCCTCGGCGCTGAACTACAACACCGTGTGGTCCGCGCGGTTCGCTCCGGTGTCCACCTTCCGGTTCCTCGAGCGGTTCGGGCGCTCCTCGGAGCTCGGTGCCCGCCACGACCTCGACTACCACATCCTCGGCTCCGACGCGGCCGGCGTGGTCCTGCGCACCGGTCCCGGGGTGACCCAGTGGAAGCCCGGTGACCGCGTCGTCGTGCACTGCAACTACGTCGACCTCGAGCACGCGGCCGGGCACATGGACTCGATGCTCGACCCCGAGCAGCGGATCTGGGGCTTCGAGACCAACTTCGGCGCGCTGGCCGAGGTCTCCATGGTCAAGGCCAACCAGCTGCTGCCGATGCCCGACCACCTCGACTGGGAGGAGGCCGCCTCCCTCGGGCTGACCCTGGCCACCGCCTACCGGATGCTGGTCAGCCCCAACGGCGCCCAGATGAAGCAGGGCGACGTGGTGCTCATCTGGGGCGGCACCGGCGGGCTCGGTGGCTTCGCCAGCCAGCTGGTGCTCAACGGCGGCGGGGTCCCGGTCGCCGTGGTGTCGTCACCGGCCAAGGCCGAGCAGCTCCGGGCGATCGGGGTGGAGCACATCATCGACCGGAAAGCCGAGGGCTACCGCTTCATCGATGACGACGACGTGATCGACGAGTCGGAACTGCGGCGGTTCGGCAAGCGCATCCGCGAGCTGGTGGGCCAGGACCCCGACATCGTGTTCGAGCACCCGGGTCGTACCACCTTCCCGGCCTCGGTGTACGTGTGCAAGCGTGGCGGCATCGTGGTGACCTGCGCCTCCCCCACCGGGTTCAAGCACGTCTACGACAACCGGGTGCTGTGGATGCGGCTCAAGCGCATCATCGGCTCGCACTTCGCCAACTACGCCGAGGCCTGGGAGGCCAACCGCCTGGTCGACCTCGGCATGCTGCAGCCGATCCTGACCGAGACCTTCCCCCTGGACGACATCGGTGATGCCGCGCTGAAGATGCACCGCAACGAGCACACCGGCAAGCTCGGTGTGCTCGTGGGTGCGCGCGAGGAGGGGCTCGGGGTGCGCAACCCCGAGCAGCGTGCCGGGCTCGAGGACCGCATCAAGCTGTTCCGCGACCTGGCCTGAGCCAGCGCCGCGCGGGGCGGTCCGGGCGCGCTCGCCCGGGCCGCCTCAGCGGCGGGTCAGCAGCTGCAGGACGTACCAGAACAGCAGGGCGATCGAGGAGAACAGGTGCACGGCGGCGGCCGTCTCCGTGCCGAGCGGGTAGGAGCGGTACACCTTCTGGGTGTCGTAGAGGATCGCGGCACCGGCGAAGCCGATCATCGCGATCGAGAACCACACCCCCAGCCCCGTGCCGAACAGCACCGAGCCGACGATCAGCAGCAGGGCCAGCACCCCGCCCCACATGAGGAAGCCGCGCAGGAAGCTGAAGTCCTTGCTGGTGGTGATGGCGATCACCGACAGGGCGACGAAGGCGACCCCGGAGATCTGGGCGGCCAGCTCGATCGTGCCTGGGGGGCCCTGCAGCTGGGCCAGGACCAACGGGGTGGCGAACAGCAGGACGTTGGCCACCACCACCGCGGCGTAGGCGGCGTACTGGCCCACGGGGGAGTTGGTCCGGTACAGCATCGAGGTGGACATCCACGACACGATCATGAACCCGCCCAGGATCAGCAGCCAGCTCCCCCCGAGGACGAACTCGGCGATCGCGTACGCCAGGCCGGTGGCGAACAGCCACCAGGAACCGAGGATGAAGGCGGCGATCCCGGCCAGCAGGCGCACGTAGACCCGGGTCATGTAGGCCTGCCGATCGGCGACCGGGGCCTCGGCGACGGGGGTGGCGGGTGAGTAGGGGGCGGCCATGCTGAGCCTCCGTGGGTGCGGTGAGGGAAAGGTAGCTCGCCGGCGGGGGCGACGGTCGGTGTCTGAGTCCTCCGCTGTCACCGTCGCGAGCGTTCTGGTACCTTCACGGCTCATCGCGCCCGTCGGGGCGCGTTCTCGTGGGACGACACCCGGGTCGCGCCAGAGCGTCAGCGGCGCACCATCGCCTGGCCCGACGCCCAGCTGCCGTCACCCGTCCCGCCCCGACCTCGTCCCCCGCTCCCGCGGTGCCACCGCCGCCCGGAGGAAGCCATGAAGCCCGACATCCACCCCGAGTACCAGCTCGCCACCGTCAGGTGCTCCTGCGGGAACACCTTCGAGACCCGCGCCACGGTCGAGCGCATCAGCGTCGAACTGTGCAACCAGTGCCACCCCTTCTACACGGGCAAGCAGAAGCTCGTGGACACCGGTGGTCGGGTCGACCGCTTCAAGCGTCGGATGGAGAAGGCGAAGAAGTAGGGGCACCCTGGGCTCCCGCAACGCCGTCGGCGGTTCCTCGCCGGCGGCGCTCTGCTTCCCGGGCTGCTGCCGGGGGGGCGTCGCGGCCGATGAGCACGGCCTGTGGGCGCCGAGGGGCAGATGTTGGACCAACGGACGTGGTGGTCCTGAGCCCCAGCCCTCTGGTGCGGGCAAGATGATATGGAGGGCTCGTCGCCACGGCCTCGTCGCCACGGGTGCGTGAGACCGTCGGCGGGCCGGCTCGCCCGACCGTCCACGATCCGAGGCACGCCGTGTTCCGATCGCTCCGTCCCTCGTTGCCGTTGCTGCTCGTCGGCCTGCTGCTCGCCGCCTGCGGGCTGATCGACACCCCGGAGGCCGAGGAGGGGGAGGAGTTCCCGGTCGAGACGACCCCCGGCGACGACCCCTTCGTCGACGAGACCGACCCGGAGGGCGCCGAGCCGCTGGACGAGCCCCACGTCTTCGACGGTCAGGATCTGACGGACGCCACGATGACGACCCGCTCCTCGCCCCTCGGCGGGCACCTCGTCGACGGTGACGGGCGCACCCTCTACGTCTTCACCCTGGACCTCCCGGGAGAGCGCACCTGCACCGACGAGTGCCTGGAGACCTGGCCCGTGTTCTCGACCGACGACGTTCCCACCGTGGATGGCGAGGTCAGGGAGGACCTCGTCGGCACGATCCCCGGTGACGACGGCGGCGAGCAGGTCACCTACAACGACCAGCCGCTGTACTACTACATCGGCGACGAAGCCGTCGGTGACCTGGCCGGACAGGGTGTGGGAGGCGAGTGGTTCATCGTCTCGCCGGGAGGCCAGCCCATCGTGGAGGGGCAGGACTGAGCCTCAGCTTCCGGGCTCGGCCTCCTCGGAGTAGATGTCGGCGACGCTGTCGGAGAAGTGCTCGAGGATCGTCGCGCGACGGGGCTTGCGGGTCGGGGTGAGCTCGTCGTCCTCGACACGGAAGGGGCGTTCGAGGATCCGGAACTCACGGATCGACTCCGCTCTCGACACCTGGCGGTTCGCCTCCTCGACGGCCTGCGCGACCTCGCCCTTGACCCGGTCGTGCTCGTGCAGATCCTCGGCCTCGGCGGGGAGCCCGTGGTCGCGGGCGAAGCTCTCCAAACGCTCCGGGTCGAGGGTGATCAGCGCGGCGATGAAGGGCCGTCGGTCACCGATGACGACCGGCTCGGCGATGAGCGGGTGGGCCCGGAGTTGCTCCTCGAGGGGTTCGGGGGCGACGTTCTTGCCGCCGGCGGTCACGATGACCTCCTTGAGGCGGCCGGTGATGTGTAGGTAGCCGTCGGCGTCCAGTTCGCCGAGATCACCGGTGTGGAGCCAGCCCTCCTCGTCGAGGGTCTCCGCGGTGGCGTCCGGGTCGCGGTGGTAGCCCTGGAACACGTTGGGTCCGCGTACCAGCACCTCACCCCGGTCGTCGACCCCCACCTCGACACCCGGCAGTGGCCGGCCGACCGTGCCCACACGGATCTCCTCCGGGGAATCGATCGTGGCCGGCGCGCTGGCCTCGGTCAGGCCGTACCCCTGGATGACGGTCAGCCCGCTGGCGCCGAGGAAGTGCACGAGCTCGTCGCTGATCGGCCCACCACCGGACAGGGCGTACCGCACCTGCCCGCCGAGTGAATCGCGGATCCGCCGGTAGACGAGCAGGTCGGCGAGGTGGCCCTTGAGCCGGGTCATGGGTCCGGGCTCCTCGGTGGCGAGCTCGAGCGCGACGTCCTCGGCCAGGTCGAAGATCCTGCCGGCGATCCCCGACGCCTGCTCGCTGGCGGTCTCGTGGATCTTCTCGAACACCCGTGGTACTCCGAGCAGGAAGCGGGGCTGCACCGCCTGCAGATCCTCGGGGAGATGCTCACGGGATCGGGCGTAGCCGAGCAGGGCTCCCTGCTCGAGGCAGGCGAACTGGATGATGCGCGCGAACACGTGGGCCAGGGGCAGGAAGAGCAGGGTGGAGGGTCGTTCCTCTCCGAAGGCCTCCTCGATCGCGGCCAGCGCCCTTCGGGTCGTCCAGACCAGGTTGTGGTGGGTCAGGACGCAGCCCTTGGGGCGGCCCGTCGTGCCCGAGGTGTGCACGATGGAGGCGACCGTGTCGCCGGAGAGCTCCTCCAGGCGTCGCTCCAACTCGGCCAGGCAGTCGTCATCGCCTCGCGCGGCCAGGTCGTCCAGCGCACCCTCGTCGAGGACCAGGAGCTCTTCCGGTCGGCCCACCTCGTCCCGGGCAGCCGCAACCCGCCCCGCCAGCTCGTTCGAGCCGGCCAGCACCAGTCGGGCCTCGGTGTTGTCGAGCACCCAGGCGCAGCGCTGTGTGGAGTCGCTCTCGTACATCGGCACGGTGACACCGGCCGCAGCCAGGACCGCGAGGTCGGCGATGGTCCACTCGGGACGGGTCGGGCTCATGATCGCGACCGGGTCCCCCGGTCCCAGGCCCGAGGCGATCAGACCGGCTGCGACCGCCCTGACCCGTGCCGCGAGCTCCGCCCAGCTCATGGCGACCCACCGGTCGCCGTCGTGGAAGCGGAGCACCTCGGATCGGTCCTCGCTCCGCTGCCAGAGCGAGGTGGTGAGGTGCTCGTGGGCATCGACCGTTTCCGGGGTGGGGCCTGCCACCCGCTGCATCTGCGTCCTCCCCGTCGTCCGTCCTCCTCGGAGGGGCCCCTGCTGTGACCGACCCTAGGCGCCGTGTCCGGCGTCTCATCGCCCGAAGGTCGGCAGTCAGGCAGTGGCCGTTCGGCGGTGGCGACGGTCGTCCCTCGTGCCCACCGTGGCCATCTCGCATGCGTGCGAGTAGCCGATGTCAGTACCAGCGACGAGCGGAGCTGCCGTGGCCGAACAACCGGACCCTGCGCACCAGCGCCCTGCCGGCGTGGACGACGCCACCGTGGACGCGGTCGGCAAGATCGGGGAGGCCTTCGAGCTCCTGGAACGCGCGCGCGGCGCGCTGTACGAGTTCCACCAACGGATCGGCTGGGTCGACGACACTCTCGGTGAGGGTCTGGACCAGCTCCGGGCGGCTGGTCACGAGCAGCTGGCTGACGAGCTGTCGGCGACCTGGCTCGGTCGCAACGTCCTGCCCGGGATGTGGACCTTCGAGGTGGTCGAGGCCTTCGACCGGACCTACTACGCGGTCGCGGTCGAGCAGGAGCGCGAGGTGCGTGAGGCCCTGATGGAGGGGCGTCGGCACGTGCAGGAAGCCGAACGCAAGGCGCGCCGCCGCAGCGATGGCCCGCAGGACGACGTCAGCTGAGCTCGAGGGCCTGGGAGGCGCCGGTCAGCTGTCGCCTCTGGGGCCGGTCCGCCGTGGGGCGAACATCGCCGCGGCCACCGCCAGCACGACCACCACTCCGAGCACGATCGCGGTCAGCGGCGGCCCCGGTGAGGCGTCCGGTACGTCAGCCACGGCGTCGGCGGGCTCATCCACCCCTTCCGTCTCGGCGACAGCCGCCTCGATCTCCTGCCCGATGGCCTCGTTGAACCCCACCCACACCTGGTCGTCGAGGATCGCGGTCGGCACGCCTTGTGCCGGCTCGCCCCGCGCCTCCATCTCCCGCTCCCAGATGGCGGCGTGTTCCTGGCCGCTGACGTCGTAGCGGGCCACCACCAGCCCCGGGTACTCCTCCTCGAGGTCGTCGAGGAAGGGCTGCATCTCCCGGCAGAACGGGCAGGCATCGGTCCCGAAGTACTTGAGCGTCGGGGGCTCGTCAGCAGCGGCCGGTACCGCCAACAGCATCACGGCTGCCAGGAGCGCGACGAACGTCGCGAGCCGGCGCCCACGGGGGCGCAGGGGGGTGGGGCGCTGGTCCACGGTGCGACCTATCGGAGCTGGCACGGAACCGGTCCGGACGGGACGACGGTACCGAGCCCACCGTCGGTCGGGGACCTTCCCGGACCTGGCTGCTGGACCTGGCTGCTCCGAGCGGGGGAGCAGTACCCTCCCACCACCTCGCAGCGCAGACGCCGTGCCGAGACGACGAGAAAGCCCGACCGTGGCGAACCAGGACCGCAACGACCCGCACGTCCCGGACTTCTCCGGTGACGTCGCGGAGATGGCCCCGCACTACTACGGCGGCCAGGCGGTCATCGAGGGCGTGATGATGCGCGGTGCCGACCGCTGGGCAGTCGCCGTCCGTCGACCCGAGGGGGACATCTGGCTCGAGTGCCACCACACCTCCACCGCGCCTTCGCGCCGTCCGTGGTTGAAGTGGCCGATGATCCGTGGCTGTTACGCCCTGGTCGACTCGCTCTCGATCGGGATGAAGGCGCTCGGCATCTCCGCCAACCAGTCGGTGCCGGAGGATGAGGAAGAAGAGGAGCTGTCGGGCGCCGCGATGGGCGCCTCGATGGCCTTCGCGGCGCTGTTGTTCATCGGCATCTTCATCTTCCTGCCGTCCGCAGCGACCAAGGGCATCGACGCGCTGATCGGCAACGTGATGGGCGACGGGGTGTGGTTCCACCTCGTCGAGTCCTTCATCCGGATCGTGATCTTCCTGGCCTACCTGTGGTCGATCTC
>PWWI01000124.1 GCA_003561535.1 Nitriliruptoraceae bacterium | reverse complement strand
GGGCGAACTTCTGCCACGGGTCCTCCTGGGTGGCCTTCAGCGACAGCGAGACGCGCTCGCGGTCGAGGTCCACGTCCAGGACCTCCACCTCGACCTCGTCGCCGACCTCGACGACCTCGGAGGGGTGATCGATGTGCTTCCAGGACAGCTCCGAGACGTGCACCAGGCCGTCGACACCGCCGAGGTCCACGAAGGCCCCGAAGTTGACGATGGAGGACACCACGCCCGCCCTGATCTCCCCCTTCTGCAGGGAGGTCAGGAAGTCGTTGCGGAACTCCGACTGGGTCTCCTCGAGGAACTTCCGGCGGGACAGGACCACGTTGTTGCGGTTCTTGTCGAGCTCGATGATCTTGCACTCGAGCGTCTCACCGACGTAGGGCTGCAGGTCGCGCACGCGGCGCATCTCCACCAGGGAGGCCGGCAGGAACCCACGCAGCCCGATGTCCAGGATCAGGCCACCCTTGACCACCTCGATGACCGAGCCCTGCACCGTCTTGTCGCTGGCGTAGATCTGCTCGATCGTGCCCCAGGCGCGCTCGTACTGGGCACGCTTCTTCGACAGGACGAGACGGCCTTCCTCGTCCTCCTTCTTCATGACCAGGGCTTCGATCACGTCGCCGACGGCCACGATCTCGTTGGGGTCGACGTCGAGCTTGATCGACAGCTCGCGGGAGGGGATGACCCCCTCGGACTTCCAACCGATGTCCAGCAGGACCTCGTCGGGGTCGACCTTGACGACCACCCCTTCGATGATCTTGCCGTCCTCCATGGCGGTGACGGTGCCTTCGAGGGCGGCCTCGAACTCCTCGTCGGTCAGGTCGTGTTCGACGATGCTCTCGCCAGTGGAGGTCATGGAGCCGCCAGGCTCCTGGGCGACGACGACCGGCTCGTCGGCGGTGGGAGCCGGATCGTGCGTCGGGCTGGGCCCGGTGGTCGGGGTGTCGGACGTCGGGGTCGGGGTCTCGGGCATCGGGGTCGGGTCTCTTCGGTCAGGGGATGGGGGACATGGAGATGGCCGGCGCCGAGGTGGCCGCGGGGTTGGTACCGCAGCCTGAGCGGTTCGGGTCTGGCGACCGGCCGGTCGCGTCTGGGGACGTCGACGGGCAGGGTGCAGCGACCCGACGCAGCGCCGGACGGGCGACAGGGTCGCACCAGGTGGTCGGGCTGTCAACGTGGATGGCCCGATCGGCCACCTCCCAGCGACGCGGGGCGCGGCCATCGGGTGCGCACGCCGGGCTGGTCGGGCATCCTCTGCCGAGCGTCCTGCCGGACCGGGAACCGCGCGAGGGCGGTTCCCGTGACCCGGCCGCGATGGTGGCTGCGAGGTGATGCCGTGACCGAGCCCTCCCAGGTCCCGCGCGATGGGACGCGCGGGAGCACGTCCGACGACGGGCTGCGTGACGACCACGACGGGCTGCTGCGCCACGGCGACGGGCTGCTGCGCCACGCCGACGGGCTGCTGCGCTGCTGGTGGTGCGGCGACGATCCGACCTACGTCGCCTACCACGACTCCGAGTGGGGCCGACCCGTCCACGACGAGGGACAGCTGTTCGAGAAGCTGTGCCTGGAGGGCTTCCAGGCCGGTCTGTCCTGGCTCACCATCCTGCGCAAACGCCCCGCCTTCCGCGACGCGTTCGCCGGCTTCGACCCCGAGGTCGTCGCGGCCTACGGCGACACCGAGGTGGCACGGCTGCTCGGTGATGCCCGGATCGTGCGCAGCCGCGCGAAGATCGAGGCGACCATCTCCAATGCCCGCGTGCTGCTCGGCCTGTGGGAACAGGGAGCGACGCTCGATGCGCTGGTGTGGTCCTTCGCCCCGCCCGGCAGGGGCACGGGCCCGGCGGGCCGGGGGCGGCCACGCCAGCGGGAGGAGGTCCCCGCCACGACCCCGGCCTCGCAGAGGTTGGCGCGTGAGCTGCGGTCGCGCGGGTTCCGGTTCGTCGGCCCCACGACCGCGTACGCGTTCATGCAGGCCATGGGCCTGGTCGACGACCACCTCGAGGGCTGCCACGTCCCCCCTGAGGCCACCGGACCGGGGCCCTGAGGACACCGCGCCTGGGCCCTGAGGTCACCTGGTCCCGGCGCTAGGGCCGGAGGGCCGTTGGCCTTCGCGTGCCGCGCGACCTACTCTCGGACCGACCCCCGGCACTGCCCCGGACCGGCCCTGGCGTCACGTCCGCACCGGTCCGAGACGGACGGTCGGGGCCGAGCATGGATGGTGCAGATGGCAGCTCCTGGGCACACGGTCCAGTTGCGGTCAACCGTTGGCAGCCCCACGGCGGCGTTCGCGCCGGGCGTGAGTCGTGGCCTGGACCCAGGCTCCCCGGTGCGGGAACGGGGCGGCCAGGGCACGCGCGACGGTCGACGGCGGCCAGTCATGCCGGCAGCGTCACGACCCCTGGAACCCACGAGGAAGGAACGGATGTGGTGAGCGAGGACGATCTGCTCGCACGCGCCGACGAGATCGCGGCGCGCGAGCACCACGGCCAGGTCGACAAGAGCGGTGCCCCCTACATCGACCTGCTGCGCCGGGTCGCCCAACGCGTCGCGGAGCACGGTGGCTCCGTCGAACAGCAGGCAGCGGCCCTCCTGCACGACGTCCCGGATGACTCCGCGACCACGCTGGACGACCTGCGAGCTGAGGGCATGCCCGACGCGGTCGTCGATCTGGTGGCCGCACTGACCAAGGTCGAGGGCGAGGGCTACGACCAGGCGGTCAGCCGTGCCGCGGCGGACCCCCTCGCCAGGCTCATCAAGCGCAGCGATCTGGAGGAGAAGTCCGACCCGGAACGGCTCGGCCGCCTCAGCGGACCCACGCGCCAGCACCTGGAGGCCAAGTACCGCCGCGCCTTCCGCGTCCTGGAACAGGCAGAGGAAGAGGTCCCGGTCTGACCGACGCGAGCACCGTCACCCGCTGCCCGTGACACCCCCGCCCGGTCCGAGGGCCGGGCGCTGACCACCTACGAGCTGCCGCCGCGCGCCGGCGCACCGCTACCGTCCCGCCCGCTGGTGACACCCCGCCCGCCTCCTACCGACGGAGTTCCCCGTGATCCGTGGCGCTCGACGTCGCCGTCGACCTCGCATCACGCTGGAGCGCCAGCCCGACGGCGCCCCGAAGACGGGGCTGTTCACCGAGCCCGTGCGGGTGACCCGGCTCGAGCCGCTCGCAACCGAGGTCGTCGAAGCCGGGCGGCACCGCGTGGCCTTCCAGGTCGAGGTCAAGGACGCCGAGGGACGGCGGTGCTCGGACCTGGCGGTGGATGCCCGTATCACGGGCCCGGAACGCGCGGCGACCGTGCAGGGAGCGACCGACATGTTCGGCCGGGTGAGGATCCGGATGACCGGGCCGGCCGGCGACTACACCCTCGAGGTGCTCGAGGTCGCGGCCAAGGGCCTGGCCTTCGACCGGGAGGCGGGACCGACGACGGCCAGAGTCACCGTGCCCGACAGCTGACCTGCTCGCCGCCGCGCTCGACCCTCAGTGCTTCTGGGCGTCGAACCAGGTGTGCCCCACCGCACTGTCGACCTCCAGGGGCACGGCCAGTTCGGCGACGGAGCCCAGCACCTCCTCCACCAGCGCCCGGGTGCGATCCACCTCGCCGTCGGGGACCTCCAGGATGACCTCGTCGTGGACCTGGAGCAGCAACCGGGCGCCGAGGTCGCTCTCGTCCAGCGCGCGGGCCAGATCGATCATCGCCAGCTTGATCACATCGGCTGCGGTGCCCTGGATCGGCGCGTTGAGGGCCATGCGTTCGGCCATCTGGCGGCGGTTGCGATCGTCGGAGCGCAGGTCCGGCAGGTAACGGCGACGACCGAACATCGTCGTGGTGTAACCGTCCCGGGTCGCGCCGGCGACGGCGTCGTCGAGGAAGCTGCGGACCCCGGGGAACCGAGCGAAGTAGGCGTCGACGATGGCCTGCGCCTCGTCGGCGGCGATGCCGAGCTGCTGTGCGAGCCCGTAGGCCGTCAGCCCGTAGGCCAGGCCGTAGTTGACGGCCTTGGCACGGTCCCTGAGGCCACCGTCCACCGCGTCCAGCGGGACCTCGAACACCTTCGCCGCGGTGGTGGCGTGGATGTCCTCGCCGGAGGCGAACGCCGACAGCAGGCCGTCGTCGCCCGACAGGTGCGCCAGGATCCTGAGCTCGATCTGGGAGTAGTCGGCGACCAGCAGCACCTCGTAGCCCTCCCCCGCCACGAAGGCCTTGCGGATCGCGCGACCCTCGGCGCGCCGGACCGGGATGTTCTGCAGGTTCGGGTGGGACGAGGACAGCCGACCCGTCGCGGCGATCGTCTGAGACAAGGTGGTGTGGATGCGCCCCGTGTCCCGATCGATCAGCTTCGGGAGCGCGTCGACGTAGGTGCTGAGCAGCTTGGAGACCTCGCGCCACTCGAGGATCGCCGGCACGATCGGGTGGGCGTCGGCGAGGTTGCCGAGTGCCTGGGCGTCGGTGGAGTACCCGGTCTTGATCCTCCGGGTGCGCGGCAGGCCGAGCTCCTCGAACAGCACCTCCTGGAGCTGCGGGCCGGACCCGACGTTGAAGCTGCGGCCGGCGTGGTCGTGCACCTCCCGCTCCAGCGCGTCGACCCGCTTCGACAGCCGGGTCCTGAGCTCGGTGAGGACCTCGCGGTCCACGGCGATCCCCGTGCGCTCCATCCGAGCCAGGACGGGCACCAGGGGGAGCTCGATCCGGTCGAGCAGGTCACGTTGCTGCCGGTCCTCGAGCTGGGCGGCGAGGTGGTCGGCGAGTTGGAGGGTGGCGGCGACGGCCAGCCCGCGCTCGGCGACCGGTTCCTCGATCGTGACGTCCAGGCTCAGCTGGTCACCGGCCAGCTCCTGGGCACCCTCGGGCTCGAGCGAGCGGCCGAGCTCGTGGAGCGTCAGACGCTCGAGGGTGAAGCTGCGCTGCTCCGGTGCCAGCAGGTAGGCCGCGAGCTCGGTGTCCAGGGTGGCCCCCGCCAGGGACCAGCCGCGGGCGTGGGCAGCGTGGTCGAGGAGCTTGAGGTCGTGGGTCACCAGGGGCCTGCCCGGGTCCTGCAGCCAGGCCCCGAGGCCCGCCAGGTCCTCCGGCGACAGCCGGGCGAGATCGGCGCTGACGGGGTCGACGCCGGCCGCTGCCAGCGACACGGCCGTCCACCGTAGGTGGGGCACCTGCCCCTCGCAGGTCGCCAGCACCGCGACCGGTCCCTCCACACCCGACAACCACGGGGTCAGGCCACCTGCGGGCAGGGAGCGGGGCAGGACCTCGAGGCGGTCCGGGGCGTCGGCGACCTCGCCCAGCAGCTCCGACGGGAGCCGGTCGTAGAGGGCTCGGAACTCCAAGGCGCCGAACAGGTCGCGGACGGCGGTGGCGTCGGGCCGCGGCGCGCGGACGTCCACCGGGTCGAGGTCGAGCTCCAGGTCGCGGCGCAGTTGCATGATCTCCCGGTTGGTCAGCACCTGGTCACGGTGCTCGGCCAGCATCTGCGGCACCTTCTTCCCCGGGACCTCGTCGAGCCGCTCGAAGACGGTGTCCAGGTCCCCGAAGGTGGTCAGCAGCTTGGCGGCGGTCTTGTCCCCGACCCCGGGGACGCCGGGCAGGTTGTCGGACGTATCACCGCGCAGCGCGGCCAGCTCGACGTAGCGTTGCGGGGCGACCCCGTAGCGCTCCTGCACCGTCTCCGGCGTCATCTCCGCGAGGTCGCTCATCCCGCGCAGGGTGTAGAGGACCGTCAGGTCGTCGGCGACGAGTTGCATCGCGTCGCGGTCGCCGGTGACCACGTAGGCGTGCGCACCGGCGTCGACCGCTCGGGTCGCCAAGGTCGCCAACACGTCGTCGGCCTCGACGCCCTCCACCTCGACGACCGGGATGTCGAGGGCCTCGAGCACCTGCTTGATCAGCTCCACCTGGGGCCGGAACTCCTCCGGGGGCTCGGCCCGGTTGGCCTTGTAGGCCGGGAACGCCGCCGTGCGCTGCACGTCGCGCCCGCGGTCGAAGGCGACCACCACCCCGTCGGGATCGCGGTCGACGAGCAGCTTGATCAACATGGAGGTGAAGCCGTAGACGGCGTTGGTCAGCTGCCCGGTCGCCGTCCGCAACGTGTCCGGCAGGGCGTGGTAGGCGCGGTAGGCCAAGGAGTGACCGTCGAGCAGCAGCAGGGTCCGCTGGTCGGGCACGGGAAGCTCCTCGGGCTCGTCGGCGTTGTCAGCCTACTGAGCGACCCATGCTCTCCCTCACGCCCTCGGGCACCCTGTCGCCCAGACCAGCCCGTCCACCTCGCCCGCTCCCCCGAACACCCCGGCAGACCGGGCCGATCCTCGGTCCGGGTACCCCACCGAACCTTCGAGGCCCCACCGTGACCGTCGCCCCCAACGTCATCGACGTCGATACGACCACCTTCGAGGAGGAGGTCATCGCCGCGTCCTACGAGCGGCCGGTGATCGTGGACTTCTGGGCGGACTGGTGTGGGCCCTGCCGGCAGCTGACCCCGATGCTCGAGCGCGCCGTCGCGGACCAGGACGGTCGGGTGCTGCTCGCCAAGGTCGACGTCGACGCGAACCAGGCCCTCGCCCAGCGCTACCGGGTGCAGGGCATCCCGCAGGTCGTCGGCTTCCGTGACGGCACGGCCATCGCCCAGTTCACCGGAGTGCAACCCGAACCGAGGCTGGCCGCGTTCATCGACGACCTCCTGCCCACCGAGGCCGACCAGGCGGTGGCTCGCGCCCGGTCCGCTACGGGGCCCGCAGCGATCTCGGAGCTCGAACGGGCGCTGGAGCTGGATCCGAGACACCGGGAAGCGGCGATCGGACTGGCGGAGCTGTTGCGCACCGAGGATCCGACCCGCGCGCTGGCCCTGGTCACCCCGCACCGTCCCGACCCGGCCGCGGAAGCGGTGGTGACGCGCATCGAGCTCGCCCGGGACGACGCCGACATCGCCAGCCTGCAGGCTCGGGTCGAGGCGGGCGATGCCAGCGGCGATGACCTGGTCACGTTGGGACGTGCGCTGGCCGCCGAGGAGGCCTACGAGGCGGCCATCGGGCATCTGCTGGCCGCCGTGCAGCTCGGTGGCGAGACGCGCGAGGTGGCCCGCGAGCACCTCGTCCGCCTGTTCGGCCTGCTCGGCGACCATGACCCACGGGTGGTCGCCGCCCGGCCCCGTCTGGCCCGGGCGCTGTTCTGAGGACGCGCCCGGCCGTGGTCCGACACGGTCACGGAGCGCCAACGTGGCTGAAACCTGCTCGCAACGTCGGCTGCGTAGATTCCCCTACGTCATCCGCCAGTGACACCGACGGGATCTCCAGGTCCCGTCTCCGGATCCCGGGTGGAGCCTCCACCTCTCCCTCTCCCGCCGGTCGTTCCACCCGGGATCCACTTCCTACCTGCGAGCTCAGCTCTCGAGCCGCTCGATGATCTGCTCGGCGACCTGTCGCATGGTGAGTCGCCGCTCCATCGCCTGCCGCTGGATGAAACGGAAGGCGTCCGCCTCGCGCATCCCCTCGTGGGACTGCAGGAGGCCCTTGGCTCGCTCCACCAGCTTGCGGGCCTCGAGGCGGCCGTGGAGATCGTCGACCTCCCGCTCGAGCCCTGACAGGTCGCGGAAGCGGCCGGCAGCGATCTCCACCGCGGGGAGCAGGTCGTGCTTCTGGAAGGGCTTGACGAGGTAGGCCATGGCCCCGGCGCGCCGTGCCTTCTCGACCAGATCCCGCTGGCTGAACGCCGTCAGGATCAGGATCGCGGACAGCCGCTCCTTGGCGATCTCCTCGGCGGCCTGGATGCCGTCCATCACCGGCATCTTCACGTCGAGGATCACCAGGTCGGGCCGCAGCTCGCGGGTGAGTCGGACCGCCGATGCGCCGTCCGCGACCTCGGCGACGACGTCGAAGCCCTCCTCCTCCAGCATCTCCTTGAGATCGAGGCGGATCAACGCCTCGTCCTCGGCGATCAGCACCCGCGTGGGGGCCTCGTCGCTGTCATCGCTGGTGGGTGGTGGCCCGGCGTTCTCGTCGCTCACGGTTGCTTCCTCCGGCCGGGTAGGCGTGTGAGCTCGAGGAGCCGCTCGAGGAGCGCGTCCTGCTCGGCGAGCAGGCGGCTGATCTCCCGGCGGGTGTCGTCGAGCAGGGCGGTGTGACGGTCGAGATCGCTGCGGGCGTCGCGCGCATCGCGCGCCGCCTGGGGGTCCTCTGCCACCAGCCCCCGGGTGTGAGCGTCCGCGGCGACCGCGTCGAGGTACGCGACCTGTTCCACGAGTTCACGCTCGGTGGCCTGCGCTCGCTCGAGGGCGGTACGGGTCCGCTCCAGCCGTCGGCGCGTCCGCGGGAGCCGCCTGGATCCAGCCGTGATCGCTGCCTTCGATGTGGGGCGTATCGTCCAACCCGACGGGCGTCGCGCATCGGTGGAGGGACAACGCTAGCGGCGGGGCGTCCGGCGGACCAAACATCCACTGGGGTGCGGGTCGTACCCCCGGTGGGACTCGAACCCACAAGCCCGCAAGGGCAGACGATTTTGAGTCGTCCCTGTATGCCAGTTCCAGCACGGGGGCGTGACGTCGCCGGGACCGCTCTCGGCGGTGCGGCGAGGCCCGGCAGCGTAGCGCCGACCGCGAAGGGAGGCCGGAAGGCATTCGCGGCTCGCGGGCCCGTCCGTTAGGGTCTCAGCCACACATCCAGATCCGAGCGCGCCACAGCTCGCGATCCGACCCCGTCGGCCGGAAGGCCGACACCGCCTCGGTAGGGCAGCCGGATCGTTCCCTGTGGCATCGTCCTGTCCCGACACCCCTCGGGACGACAGAGCCAGCGGAGGTCCGAGCCAGGTGGCGTTCTTCACCGAGTACCTAGGCGATGCGCGGACCCGTGAAGCGTTGTTCGAGCAGACGCTCGAACACATCTACCTGACCGCGGTCCCGGTGGCCATGGCCGTCGTGATCGGCCTGTTCCTCGGCATCCTCGCCCACCGGTCCCCCCAGCTCCGCTCCCCGATCCTGAGCGTGGTGTCGACGTTCCTGACGATCCCGTCGCTGGCGCTGTTCGCGATCCTGATCCCCATCGTCGGTATCGGTGCCACCCCGGCGATCATCGCCCTGACGCTCTACGCCCTCCTGCCGATCGTGAGGAACACGGTCTCCGGGCTGTTCTCGGTCGACAGAGCAGTGGTCGAGTCCGCCAAGGGCATGGGGATGAGCGCCACCATGCGGCTGTGGAAGATCGAGCTCCCCAACGCCTGGCCGGTGATGCTCGCCGGGATCCGCGTCGCCACGCTGCTGACCGTCGGCATCGCCGCCATCGCGGCCCTGGTCGGGGGGCCCGGCCTCGGCCAGGAGATCTTCACCGGCATCCGCCGTATCCCCGCCACCGGCTCGCTGGAGTCCCTGCTCGGCGGGACGCTGTTCATCGTGATCCTGGCGGTGCTGTTCGACCTGTTCTACCTCGCCATCGGCCGGCTGACCATCCCTCGAGGTATCCGTGAGTGACCAGACCAACGGCGATCCCCTCGCCCGCCTCGGCGCTGACGCCGAGCCGGGCGAGACGATGATCGAGCTCCAGGAGCTCACCAAACGCTTCCCCGGACAGGAGACCCCGGCGGTCGACCGTCTCAGCCTGAAGATCCCCAAGGGCGAGATCGTGGTCTTCGTCGGCCCCTCGGGCTGCGGCAAGACCACCAGTCTCAAGATGATCAACCGGATCATCGAACCGTCCTCGGGCAACATCATCATCGACGGTGAGGACGTCACCGACATCGATCCGAACCACCTGCGGCGGCGCATCGGGTACGTGATCCAGCAGATCGGGCTGTTCCCCCACATCCGCATCGCGGATAACGTCGCCACCGTGCCGAACCTGCTCGGTTGGGACAAGGAGCGCACCCGTGCGCGGGTGGACGAGCTGCTCGACGTGGTCGGCCTGCCCCCGGAGCAGTACCGCGACCGGTTCCCCAAGGAGCTCTCCGGCGGCCAGCGCCAGCGGGTCGGGGTGGCGCGCGCCCTGGCCGCCGACCCGCCGGTGCTATTGATGGACGAGCCCTTCGGCGCGATCGACCCGATCACGCGCACCCGCCTGCAGAACGAGTTCCTGCGGCTGCAGAACGAGCTGCAGAAGACGATCTGCTTCGTCACCCACGACATCGACGAAGCCGTCAAGATGGGCGATCGCATCGCGATCCTCCAGGAGGGCTCGCGGGTGGCCCAGTTCGCCCCACCCGAGGAGATCCTCACCAACCCCGCCAACGAGTTCGTCGAGGACTTCGTGGGCACGGGCGCGACCCTGAAGCGGCTCAAGTTGACCCGGGTGAAGGAGGTCGAGCCGAGCGAGGCGCTGACCGGCCGGATCGATGAGGACCGGGAGGCCCTACGTCGGCGTTTCGAGGAGTCCGAGTGGACGGCGATGCTCCTGCTCGACCGGGAGGACCGCCCCCTACGGTGGCTGCGCGGCACCGACCTGCGCCAGAGGAGCCGTCGTCTCGAAGAGGTCGGCTTCCGGGCACGCGCCATGGTCGAGCCCCAGGCCACGCTCTCCGACGCGCTGGAGGAGATGCTGCTGGGTGCCGCTGGGGTCGCCATCGTCGTCGACCGGCGGGGCGCCTACCAGGGCCTGCTCGACATCGACGACATCATCACCTCGATCCAGACCATGAAGGACGCCCAGGCCGAGTTCTACCGGGCTGCGAAGCTGGCCGACCCCGAGGGCGAGGTTCCGGCCTGATGTCGACCTCCCTCACCCCACCCGACGCCCCGGTAGGTCCGGGGCCGAGCGACGCCGAGCGTCGGCAGACGGCTCGCGCTGAGGATGCTGCCGGCGCGAGGCGTGCGCAGCGTGCGGCGTTGGTGCGCTACCCCGGGATGCCGCTGTTCCTCTCGGTGGTCCTGCTGGGGCTGTATCTGTGGGTCGGGGCGCAGGAGCTCGACTCGATCGAGGCCCGCACCCTCACGGCCGAGAACCTGCTGGGCCAGACCCGGCAGCACATCACGCTGACGCTGTACTCGACGTTCTTCGTCCTGCTCCTGGCCGTGCCGCTCGGGATCCTCGCCACCCGGCCACGGCTGCGGCGCTACGCCCCCGTGGTCATCGGGCTCGGCAACGCCGGGCAGGCGATCCCATCGCTGGGGCTGCTGGCGCTGCTGTTCTACCTGTTCCGTACCCAGCCGGCCCTGCCGAGCACCGGGACGTTCCCGGTCGTGGTCTCCCTGGTCGGGTACTCCTTCCTGCCGATCCTGCGCAACACCATGGTGGGGCTGGACCAGGTCGATCGATTCGTGCTCGAGGCCGGCAAGGGCATGGGCATGTCGAACCGCAAGGTGTTGCGCAGCATCGAGCTGCCTCTGGCCGTGCCCGTGGTGCTCGCCGGTGTGCGTACAGCGCTTGTGCTCAACGTCGGGACCGCGGCGCTGGCGTTCCTGTTCGGCGGGGGCGGGCTCGGGGAGACGATCTTCGCCGGGTTCCAGTTGCGCCGCACCCCGGTCCTGCTCACCGGCGCCATCCTGGTGGCGGTCCTGGCGCTGCTGGTGGACTATCTCGCCGGCCTGGTGGAGGAGAAACTGACGCCGAAGGGGCTCTGACCGAGTCGGCCGCCGTGGCCGTGCGCGGTGCCGTTGCTGCCGGCCCGGGTCCGTCCGGACCAACACGTCAGACGTGCATCTCGCCGCCTTCGCCCATAACCTCATTGCGAGCAACGGTCCTACGACTGCGGTAGCACCTCGACCGCCACCCCGGCTCCGGCCGTGTGGTTGCCCGCCCGAGCAGCAGACCGGACGAAGGCTGCTGCGCTCTGTGGCGGGTCGTGCGTCGGACCATCCGTACTGGCGCCGACCTGCTACGGGTCGCCGCACCGACGTGTCCCCCCGGGACACGCGACACCGTGCCCGCCCCACCTGGTCGGGCCACACCACGACCGAAAGGAACACCGTGCGTATCCGCAACCTGCACCTGGCAGGCGGGATCGCTGCCGCTGCGCTGCTCATCAGCGCCTGCGGCAACGGGCTCGAAGACGACACCCCCGACGTCGACGACGCGGCGCCAGACGAGGTCGCCGAGCCCGGCGACGCCGCGCTCGATGGGGCGACCATCACCGTCGGTTCGAAGGACTTCGACGAGCAGCTGATCCTCGGAGAGATCTCCGTGGCGCTGCTCGAGGACGCCGGCGTGGACGTGGTCAACGAGGTCAACCTCGGTGGGACCGACGCTGCCCGTGCCGCGCTCGAGTCCGGTGAGATCGACCACTACTGGGAGTACACCGGGACCGCCTGGATCTCCTTCTTCGGCGAGACCGACCCGATCCCGGACCGGGTCGAGCAGTACGAGGCAGTCCGTGACCGTGAGGCCGCCGAGCGTGGCCTGTTCTGGCTCGAGCCCACCCCCTTCAACAACACCTACGGCATCGCCCTGTCCCAGGAGGCGGACGCCGAGCTGGGCGTCGACAGCATCTCCGAGATGGGCGAGCTGCTCGAGACCGACCCCGACGCCGTGACGCTGTGCGTCGAGTCGGAGTTCAACGTGCGTGACGATGGGCTGCCGGGCATGGAGGAGCACTACGGCTTCGAGATCCCGAGCGGCAACGTGACCGTGCTCGACACCGGCGTGATCTACGGCGCCACCGCCGACCGTGACCCGTGCAACTTCGGTGAGGTGTTCACCACCGACGGTCGTATCGCCGCGCTGGACCTCAAGGTCCTCGAGGACGACCAGGCGTTCTTCCCGCTGTACAACGTCTCCCCGGTGTTCGTCGAGGACGTCTGGGTCGAGTACGGCAGCGCGCTCGAGGCGCTGTACGCCCCGGTCGCCGCCGCCCTGGACGACGACACGATGGCCGCGCTGAACGCGCGCGTCTCCGCCGACGGTGAGCGTCCGTCCGACGTCGCCGCGGACTGGCTGACCGAGAACGGCTTCATCGGCTGAGCCGACCCCTCCGCAGCACGCGACGGGCCCTCGCCATCTCGGCGGGGGCCCGTCGTCGTGGTCAGTGCCCGGACCCTGCTCGCCGCGGCCGGTGTGTCCGGTGCAGCCGGTGTATCCGGTGCAGCCGGTGTGTCCGGTGCAGCCCGTGCAGCCCGTGCGGCCGCCCGGTCGACCTGCTCGCCCGCCTCAGCGGTCGGCGACGCCCGCGCGCAGCTCACGGACCAGCGCCCCGACCCGCTCCGGAGCGCCCGCCGGGTCCCCCTCCCCCGCCGCGCGCACGATGGCGGAGCCGACGATCACCCCGTCGGCGTAGCGAGCCACCTCGGCGGCCGAAGCCCGGTCCTTGACGCCGATGCCGACGGCCACCGGGAGGTCGGTGTGGCGCCGCACGGCTGTCACCAGCTGCCGGGTGACGTCGCTCGCGAGGCTCTTGACCCCGGTGACGCCCAGCAGGCCGGCGGCGTACACCCACCCCGACGACGCCGAGCCGATGGCAGCCAGCCGTTCCTCGGTGGACACCGAGGAGGCCAGGAACACCGTCGCCAGCCCGTGGTCTGCAGCTGCCGCGAGCCAGGGGTCGGCTTCGGCCACGGGCAGATCCGGCAGGATCACCCCCGAGACATCCGCGGCGGCGAGCTCGGCGGCGAAGGCGGCGTACCCGCGGGTGTCGGCGATGGTGACGTAGGTCATCGCGAGCTTGGGGACATCGAGGTGGGTCAGGGACGCCACCAGGGCGAGCTGGTCGGCCACTCCGACCCCGGCGTCCAGCACGTGCTGGTTGGCCGCCTGGATGATGGGCCCGTCCATCATGGGGTCGGAGAAGGGCAGCCCGATCTCCAGGATGTCGGCACCGGCCTCCACCGCGGCCTCGTAGCAGGCTCGGGAGGTGGCCACGTCCGGGTAGGCGGCGGTCAGGTAGACCACCAGCGCCGCCCGGTCCTCGGCGTGAGCACGGGCGAAGGCGGCGGCGATGCGGTCGGCACCAGCCGGCGCACCCCTGAAGGCCTGATCGGTCGCGCTCACGGCTCGGACCGGTCGTTATCGGTCGGCTCGGACCGGTCGGTCCCGAAGGCCTTCGCGACGCCGACGTCCCACCCGGCCACCTCGACGACCTCGTCGACGTCCTTGTCGCCGCGCCCCGACATCGTGAGGATCACCCGGGCGCCGTCGCCGAGGTGGTCGTGGCCGTGCCGCAGCAACCACCCGACCGCATGCGCCGGCTCCAGCGCCGGGATGATGCCTTCCAGCTCGCAGGTCCGCCGGAACCCGAGCAGCGCGTCGTCGTCGGTGGCCGACAGGTAGGTGCCGCGTCCGCTGGTGGCGAGGTGGGCGTGCTCCGGCCCCACGCCCGGGTAGTCGAGCCCGGCGGAGACCGAGTGGGCCGGGCGGACCTGCCCGTCCTCGTCGACCAGCGCGATCGAGCGGGACCCGTGCAGGACCGCTTCCCGGCCCTCGGAGATGGTGGCGGCCGAACGTCCCGATCCGACCCCCTCCCCGGCGGCCTCGATGCCGATCAACTCGACGCCCTCCACCGCGATCCAGTCGGCGAAGGAGCCGATGGCGTTGGAGCCGCCACCGACGCAGGCGATGACGGCGTCGGGGACCCCACCGGCCTGGAGGGCGAACTGTTCCTTCGCCTCGATCGAGATCACCTTCTGCAGCTCCCGGACGATCGTGGGGAAGGGGTGGGGGCCCATGGCGGAGCCGATGAGGTAGTGGGTGGAGTCGACGTTGGTCACCCAGTCCCGCATCGCCTCGTTGATGGCGTCCTTGAGGGTCCGGGTACCCGACTCGACCGGCACGACCTCGGCACCGAGCAGCTGCATCCGCACCACGTTGAGCCGCTGGCGGCGGCAGTCCTCGGCTCCCATGTAGACCGTGCACTCGAGCCCGAACAGCGCCGCCGCGGTGGCGGTGGCCACCCCGTGCTGGCCGGCGCCGGTCTCGGCGATCACCCGCGGCTTGCCCATCCGGCGGGTGAGCAGGGCCTGGCCGACGACGTTGTTGAGCTTGTGCGAGCCGGTGTGCGCGAGGTCCTCGCGCTTCAGCCAGACCTCGACGCCGGCCTCCTCCGACAGCCGCCCCGCGCGGTACAGCGGGGTCGGCCGGCCGCCGTAGCTACGGCGCAGGTCGTCGAGCTCGGAGGCGAAGGCCGGGTCGTGCTCAGCGTCGTGCCAGGCGTCGACGAGCTGGGTCAGGGCCCCTGACAGCGCCTCGGGTACGTACTGACCTCCGAAGGCACCGAAGTAGCCCTCTCGGGCGGCGGTCGCCTCGGTGGCAGGCGTCGTGATGCTCACGCGGTGCTCCCTGGTTGGTCGGGTCGGTCAGACGGTGGGACTGGAGGTCGTGGGATGGGGGCGCGGGTCCCCGGAAGGCACGTCGGCCGGGACGTCGACCGCGCCAGCGGCCACCAGGGCGGCGACGGCCGCAGCGGGGTCGGTGGCCCGCACCAGGCTCTCACCGACCAGCACCGCATCCGCGCCGGCGGCCGCGGCGTCCCGGATCTCCTCGGGCGTGCTGATCCCCGACTCCGCGACCGCGAGGACCCCTGACGGCAGGCCAGGTCGCAGCCGCGCGAAGGCCTGCCGATCGAGCTCGAAGGTCCGCAGGTCGCGGGCGTTGACGCCGACGATCCGTGCGCCGAGCCGGGTCGCCCGGGCCACCTCGGCGTCGTCGTGCACCTCGACGAGCACGTCCAGCCCGGCGGTGCGGGCCTCCTCGTGCAGCAGGGCGAGCTGCGCCTCGTCCAGCGCCGCCACGATCAGCAGGACCGCCGCCGACCCCGCGGCCCGAGCCTCCCAGACCTGGTAGGGATCGACGAGGAAGTCCTTGCGCAGGGCGGACACCCCCGTTGCGGCGACCGCTGCGAGGTCGTCGAGGCTGCCGGCGAAACGGGTCGGTTCGGTCAGGACCGACACCGCCGCGGCGCCACCACGCCGGTAGGCCGTGGCCTGGGCGACCGCGTCGAGCTCGGGAGCGATCGGTCCCTTGGACGGCGATGCACGCTTGACCTCGGCGATCACCGCCACGCCGGGACCGGCCAGGGCGTCGTAGAGCGACGGGCCCGGCTCCACCTCGACGGCGCGTGCCTGCAGGGCCGCGAGGGGCTCCCGGATGGCAGCCGCGGCGACACGCGCACGTGCGCTGTCGAGCAGGTCGTCGAGGTAGGTGCTCAGCTGCGGCTCCACTCGCTCCCGGTGCGGTCGGGACAGGGTGATGGTACGAGGTGACGGGCGAGGGTTCCTCAGGTCCGTAGCGCCTCCGCGGCCCGGATCGCCGCCAGCACCGCGCCGGCCTTGTTGCGCGTCTCCTCCTCCTCGGCGTCGGGCTTGGAGTCGGCGACGATGCCGGCGCCGGCCTGGACGTAGGCCGTGCCGTCCTTGAGGACCACGGTCCGGATCGTGATGCAGGTGTCGAGGTTGCCGGCGAAGTCCACGTAGCCGACCGCGCCGGCGTAGGGACCCCGGCGCGTCGGCTCGAGGTCGTCGATGATCTCCATCGCCCGGACCTTCGGCGCCCCCGAGACGGTGCCCGCCGGGAACACCGCCCGCAGCACGTCGACCGGCCCGAGGCCGTCGCGCACCGTGCCCGTCACCGAGCTGACGAGGTGCATCACGTGGCTGTAGCGCTCGACGTGCAGCATCCCGTCGACCTGGACGCTGCCCACGTCGCACACCCGGCCGAGGTCGTTGCGGGCGAGGTCGACCAGCATGATGTGCTCGGCGCGTTCCTTGGCGTCGGCCACCAGCTCCTGCTCGTAGCGTCGATCCTCCTCGGGCGTGGCCCCCCGGGGGCGGGTCCCGGCGATCGGCCAGGTCTCGACCCGACGGTCCTGGACCTGCACGAGTGCCTCGGGCGAGGACCCGACGATCTGCGCGTCGCCGGTGTCCAGCAGGTAGAGGTAGGGCGAGGGGTTGATCACCCGGAGCACCCGGTACAGCTCGAAGGCGGTCACCTCGGTGTCCAGGGCGAAGCGTTGGCTGATGACCGTCTGGAAGGTGTCACCGGCGCGGATGTGCTCCTTCACCTGCTCCACCATCGCCTGGTACTCCCCCGGCGCGAGGTTCGACGGCGCCGGGTCCATCGCGCCCCGCTCTGGTGGGGCCACCGGCGGCAGCGGGGTCCGGGCGGTCGCCAGCCGATCGATGACCGCGTCGCAGGCTGCGACGGCGTCGTCGTAGCGCGTGCCGAGCTCCTCCGGATCGGAGCTGTCGGAGACCACCACGTTGGTGACGACCGTCAACACCTGGCGCAGGTGGTCGAGGGCGACCACGTGCCGCGGGAACAGCAGCTGCACGTCCGGGAGGCCCAGGTCGTCCACCCCGGTGTCGGGGATGTCCTCGACCTCGCGGATCACGTCGTAGCCGAGGTAGCCGACGGCGCCACCGTGCAGCGGCAGCTCCAGCAGCGTCGGGGCGCGGAAGGCCTCGGTGGCCCGGGCCAGGGCGTCCAGGGGGCCGGTCGCCCCCTCGACCTCGACCGGAGGGGTGCCGATCCACGACACCTCGCCGCGGCGACCCAGCAGGGTCAGGAAGGGGTCGAAGCCGACGAAGGAGTAGCGGCCCCATCGCTCGCCGTGCTCCGCGGACTCGAGCAGGAAGCTCGGTCCCTCCCCGGACAGCTTCGCGTACACCGACAGCGGGGTCTCGAGGTCGGCGAGGACCTCGCGCCACACCGGGACGACACCGTGCTCGGTCGCCAGGTGGATGAAGGTGTCGCGGTCGGGTCCGGTCACGGCGTGGACTCCTTCGCCGGCGGAGGTGCGGGCTGGTCCGGGGGCGTCGGGGGGCTGGTCAGTCGGCGGTGGAAGCAGCTGCGCTCGCCGGTGTGACAGGCGACCCCGTCGCTCCCCTGGTCGACGAGGTAGAGCAGCACGTCGGCATCGCAGTCGACGCGCACATCGAGTACCCGCTGGGTGTTGCCCGAGGTCGCTCCCTTGTGCCACTGCTCCTGGCGGGAACGGCTGTAGAACACCGCTTCCCCCAGGGCCAACGTGCGCTCCAGGGCCGACGCATCGGCCCAGGCGACCATGAGCACCTCGCCGCTGTCGTGCTGCTGGACGACCACGGGCACCAGGCCGTCCTGATCGAAGCGCAGCTGCTCGACGTCGACCCGGGCCCACCCATCCCCCTGCGCTGGTGACGGTCCGTCGGGGCCACCACCGACGCCCGGCGTCGCGGCTGCGGCGTCGTCGGCGGGGTCGATCACGGGGGTCCTCGTCAGTGGCGGTAGGTCGACGCGCCAAGGGCCGGGCGCGCCCGTGGAGCACGGCCGAGCCTACCGGTGCCCTCCGTCCGGCCTCTCCGTCTGGTCATCGATGCCTCCTCCCGACCCCAGGAGGTGAGCGCTACGGTGCGGGGTGAGGCACCAGGACGGAGGGCATCGACGTGGACATCCCCGCAGCGTGGCACCCGGATCCGCTCGGACGGTACGAGTACCGGTACTGGGACGGGCAGCGTTGGACCGAGCATGTCGCCAACCAGGGCATCGCCGGGGTCGACGCCACGGGGCTGGAGCCGCCGACCGCGGCAGCTCAGCAGACCGGCGGGTGGGGCGCGACGGGCGGCCAGCAGCCCGCCGGGGCCCAACCGGCCTCGGGTTGGAGCCAGCAGGATCCCGGCCAGCAGGCCCAGCCGGCCGCGGCCACCCCCGCGGCCGAGCCCGCCCGAGAGCCGGCGGTCGGCAGCGCCGATCCGGGCGGTCCCTCGGCGACCGCGGATGACCCTGACCACTGGCAGCGGCCGTGGACCGCTCCCGCTGCCGCGCAGCCTGACGCCGCCGCGCAGCCTGATATCGGCACGCAGTCTGACGCCGCCGCGCAGTCTGACGCCGCCGCGCAGCCTGACATCGGCACGCAGTCTGACGCCGCTGCGCAGCCTGACGATCCGGCGCACTGGCAGCGTCCCTGGACGGAGGAGCCCACAGCAGCCGCGGCGCCGGCCACAGCTCACGAGCACCAGGCCGACGTCGGGCCCGGGATGGCAGCCGAACCCGCCGCTGGGCCCGAGCCGGCCGCCACGGCCGCGCCCATGGACGAGGCTGACCCCGCGGGAGAGGTCGAATCCGCCAGCGACTCCGCCCCGGCGGCTGGCAGCCTGCCCCACTGGCAGCAGCCCTGGGACCCGGTCGAGGCCGAGGAGGCCGGCCACGGCGCTGCTGTCGCGCCGGTAGCGCCTGGCGCCTCTGACCCGTCTGACGCGCTTGACGCGCTTGACGCGCCCGATGCGCCCGACGTGCCAGTCGCACCCGACGCCTCGCTGGCACCCGACGCGCCCCTCGGGTCCGCCGCGTCGCCGGAGGTCGGACGGGAGCCGGACACGGACACCGATGCGTGGTCGGCGCCGGCCAGCGAGGCCGACACCTATGAGGCCGGGCGGGACCGCGACCCCGGGTCGGAAGACACCGGCCCGGCACCCGCACCAGCGACGGTCGAGGAGGCCACCGAGGAGGTCGACCTCGCCGGTACTCCGGAGGACGATCTCACCGGAGCCGAGGCAGGCGACGCCCCGGACGACCTCGCTCACGACGCCCCGGATGACCCCGCTCACGACGCCCCGGCCGACCCCGCTCACGACGCCCCGGATGACCCCGCCGACGACGCCCCGGATGACCCCGTCCACGACGCCCCGGATGACCCCGCCGACGACGCCCCGGATGACCTCGCTCACGACGCGTCGGACGACCTCGCTCACGACGCCCCGGCCGAGACGCCAACGGAGACCGCGGCCGACGAGCGTCCCCACTGGCAGCAGCCCTGGACCAGCAGCACACCCTCGGCATGAGCGACGACGCCAGGCCCGAGGAGCGGGACCCCAGCACACCTCCGCCGCCCACCGACGGGGACAGGCCGACGCCGCCACGCCCACCCTCGGCTCCACCTCCTGGGCCGACGCCGGGTGCGACGCCGTCCACCTCGCCCCCGCCGGGTGCTCCGCCGCCGGCATCCCCGCCGCCGCCAAGCGCGCCGGCGACGTGGTCATCGGGTCCGCCCCCCGCCGCTGCCGACACCAACGGGGTGGCGTTGGGTGCCATGGTGGTCGGCATCATCAGCCTGCTGCTCGCCGTGATCGGGGTGTTCGTCCTCCCGCTGTTCCTGGCGGTGCCTGGCGGCATCGCGGCGATCGTGCTGGGTGCGGCAGGCCGGAAGCGCGCGAAGGCCGGAGCGCCGCGCGCCGGGCACGCGACCACCGGCATCGCGACCGGCATCGCCAGCCTGGTCGTCTCGGCCATCTGGATCGTGCTGGTCGTGGTGCTAGGTGCCCAGTTCCTCGCCGAGTTCTCCGATGAGGTGGCTGAACTGGAGGCCTGCATCGAGGAGACCGGTGACCCCGAGCTGTGCCGGGAGCGGTTCACCGACGAGGTGTTCGAGCGACTGGACCCGTGAGCCGTCGTGCGCTGTGATGCCTGTGGGGCCGAGGCGACCCTCCAGTGGCGCCCGGGGAGCGAGGTGGCGGTCGGCACCGTCGCCGGGGTCCTCGACCGTCGCCCCGTCCTGATCTGCCCGTCGGACCACGTCCGTGCCGCGCCGGGCGCACCGGCCGCCGCCGCCACCGCGGTCGAGGCGCAGCTCCCTCAGGCCCGCAGGCGGTGGCGGCGCGGTGATGCCTGCGCCAGCTGCAACGCCGCCCTGGATCTCCCTGTCCGACGCACCCGCCGGTCGATCACCGTCGCGGAGACCGGGCTCGCCGTCCACACCCTCCACCTCGATGTCCCCATGACGCGCTGCGGCGACTGTGGGACCGACCAGCTGCCGACCCGGTCCCACTCGGACCTCCACGGGGTCGTCGCGGCCGCTTACCGACCCGACGAGCCAGCGGCCACCCCCTGAGCCCGAGGTCCCGTGGTCACCAACCGCGCTCGGCTCGGTGCGCGCCTCAGAGCCGGGTATCGGGCGGGATGCGGCGCACGGGGACACCGCGGTCCGCCATCGCCTCCTTGACCTCGGCGATCGTCACCTCGCCGAAGTGGAAGATCGATGCGGCCAGGACCGCGGAGGCGTTGCCGTCCTGTGCGGCCGCCGCCAGGTGCTCGGCCGATCCGGCGCCACCGGAGGCGATCACCGGGACCGACACGGCGGCCGTGACCTCCCGGAGCAGGGGCAGGTCGAACCCGGCCTTCGTGCCGTCCTGGTCCATCGAGGTCAACAGGATCTCCCCGGCCCCGAGGTCGGCGGCCCGGACACACCACGCGATGGCGTCCAGGCCGGTCGGCGTGCGACCGCCGTGGATCACGACCTCGAACCCCGCGCCCGGATCCGTCGCCTCCCGGCGTCGGGCGTCGACGGCGACGATCACGGACTGGCCGCCGACGGCCGCGGCCGCCTCGGAGAGGAGCTCCGGGCGCTGCACGGCAGCGGTGTTGAAGGCGATCTTGTCAGCGCCGGCGTGCAGCATCCGCCGGGCGTCGGCGACGGTGCGCATCCCCCCGCCGACGGCGAAGGGGATCGATACCTCCTCGGCCGTGCGGGAGACGACGTCCAGCATGATGTCGCGTTCGTCGCTGGAGGCCGTGATGTCGAGGAACACCAGCTCGTCCGCCCCGGCGAGGTCGTAGGCCCGGGCCATCTCGACCGGGTCACCGGCGTCCCTGAGCTCGACGAAGCGCACGCCCTTGACGACCCGACCCTCGGTGACATCCAGGCAGGGGATCACCCGCACGGCGAGCCCGTTCTCCTCCTCCTCCTCATCGACCGCCGGCACCCTGGATACTGCCTCGTCCCCTGGGGCCGCCGGTCCACGCTCATCGCTGCCACGGTGCGACCGCGCCGATCCGGCGCCGTAGGTCCCGTCGCTCATGCGGGGCTCCTCGTCGCGGCCAGCGCCTCGGTCAGGGTGAACGCGCCGCTGTAGAGGGCCTTGCCCACGATCGCGGCGTCGACACGGTCGTGGCAGGTGGCCAGCCGCTCGAGGTCGGCCAGGGAGCTCACCCCGCCCGAGGCCGTCACCGCAGCAGTGGTGGCGTCCGCGACCTGCTGCAGCATCTCGATGTTGGGTCCCTGCAGCATCCCGTCCTTGGCGACATCGGTGTAGACGAACCGCGGGACACCCATGGTGGTGAACCGCTCCAGGGCCTCGAACAGGTCACCGGCTTCCTCGGTCCACCCGCGGGCCTGCAGGGTCGTGCCGCGCGCGTCCAGACCGACGGCGATGCGCGGGCCCACGCGGTCCAGCACCTGTTCCACGAAGCCGGGGTCGGTCAGGGCCATCGTCCCGATCACCACCCGCTCGGCTCCGTAGGTCAACGACGCCTCGACGTCCTCCAGGGTGCGGACGCCGCCGGAGGCCTGCACCCGGCACCCCGTCTCGGCGACGATCGCCTCGATCAGGTGGCGGTTGCGGGGTTCGCCGGTGAAGGCGGCGTCGAGGTCGACCACGTGCAGCCACCCCGTCCCGGTGGCCGCGAACCCCCGGGCGACCTCGACGGGGTCCTCGCCGTACACCGTCTCCGCGTCCGCCCGCCCCTGGGTCAACCGGACGGCACGCCCGTCACGGATATCGATGGCGGGGTAGAGGGTGAGCACGGGCGACCTCGCGGCGGGGTACGACGGACGGTGCAGCCTACGCCGCCGCCACGGCATGATGGTCCATGCCCCCTCGCATCACCCAGCCCACGACCACCGACGGATCCACGACGACCGACGGCCCACGATCACCGACGGATCCACGATCACCGACGGATCCACGACGACCGACGGCCCGGACCGGAGCAGCCCTGTGGGCACCGTGCACCTGTACGACCTGCGCGTCACCAAGGACGACACCGAGGTGCTGCACGGCATCGACCTGCGCGTGGAAGCTCGGGAACGCATGGCCGTGCTCGGGCCCTCGGGTGCGGGCAAGTCCACCCTGCTGCGCGCGATCGCCGGACTGGACCCCGTGACCGGTGGTCAGGTGGTGCTCGACGGCCGCGACGTCACCGACGTGCCCACCCGCGACCGCGAGGTGTCGATGGTCGCCCAGACCGCCGGTTTGATCCGCCACCTCGATGTCGAGCAGAACGTGGCCTTCCCGCTCTGGGTCCGGGGGATCGAGGTCGAGGAGCGGCAGCGGCGCGTGGAGGCCGAGGCCCGGGCGTTCTCCCTGCGGGGGATCCTGCGACGCAAGCCCCGCACGCTGTCGGCCGGCGAGCAGCACGAGGTGGCGCTCGCCCGGTCGCTGGTGCGCCGGGGCGGGGTCCTGCTGCTGGACGAGCCCTTCGCCCAGGCCGACGCGCCCCGACGCGGGATGCTGGTCCAGGAGCTGATCCGCATCCAGGAGGGCTACGGCGTGACCCTGCTGCTGGCCACCAACGACCAGCGTGTGGCCATGAGCCTGGCCCACCGCTGCGCGGTGCTGCACCACGGCCGGCTGGTGCAGGTCGCCACGCCGACCGAACTGTACGCGCGGCCGGCCACCACCTTCGTCGCCGGCTTCCTCGGCTCGCCGGCCATGAACCTGCTGCCCGGACGTATCGAGCGGCTCGCCGGCCGGATCCAGGTCCAGGCGGGTCCCTTCCGGATCACCAGCGCCTCGCCGCGCATCAGCCGCTGGGTCGACAGCGACTGCACCCTCGGGGTCCGTCCCCACGACCTCACCAGAGCCACCGGCGACGAGGTGGTGGTGATCGAGGAGGTCGTGCGCCGCCGGGCCTTCCTCGGCTCCGAGGTGGAGGTGGCCATCGGCGCCACCGACGACGAGGCCGATGAGGTCGTGGCGATGATCGACCGGCCCGCGCCCCAGCCCGGGGAGCTGCTGCGGTTGACGGTCCCGCCCGACAAGGTGCACGTCTTCGCGCCCGATGGGCAGGTCATCGCCCACGGCGTGTGAGCGAGCTAACCGAGGCTCTCGAGCCAGTTGCGCAGCAACCGGGCGCCGACCGGGCCGGACTTCTCCGGGTGGAACTGGGTGCCGACCACGCTGCCCTCCCGGACCAGGCAGGGGAAAGCCACCCCGCCGTAGGCCGTGCGGGCCACGACGTGGGACCGGTCGGTGGGCACGGCGTAGTAGGAGTGCACGAAGTACTGCCGCTCCCCCGCCACACCGTCGAGCAGCGGATCGTGCTCCGACCCCTCGGCAGCGCGCACCACGTCCCAGCCGATGTGGGGGACGACCGCGGTCGCCGGGAACCGCTCGACCCGGCCGGGGAGCAGGCCGAGGCCGGGCTCCTCTCCCTCCTCGGATCCGCTGTAGAGCAGTTGCATCCCGACGCAGATGCCGAACACGGGGTGCTGGGCGGTGATGGCGTCGCGGATCACCTCCTCCAGACCCGAAGCCCGCAGCTGCGCCATGCAGCTGTCGAAGTTGCCGACGCCGGGGATCACCAGCACGTCGGCGCTGCGCGCCTCAGCGGCGCTGCGCACGACCCTCGCCTCAGCACCGGCGGCATCGAACCCCCGCTTGGCCGACCGCACGTTGCCGGCGTCGTAGTCGAGGATCGCGGCGGTCAGGCTCACTGCAGGACACCCTTGGTGGACGGCGTGCCCGTCCCGGTGACGGCGACGGCTCGCCGCAGCGCGACAGCCACCGCCTTGAACACCGACTCGAAGGTGTGGTGGGTGTTGTCGCCCGACAGGTTGTGGACGTGGAGGGTGATGCGACTGTTGGCCACCACCGCTTCGAAGAAGTGCTTGACCAGGCTGGTCTCGAAGTTGGTCCCGATCACCTCGATCGGCACGGTGCAGTCCCACACCAGGTAGGGCCGCCCCGACAGGTCGATCGCCACCCGGGTCAGTGCCTCGTCGATCGGCACGGTCGCGTCCCCGAACCGCTCCACGCCCGTGCGGTCCCCCCACGCCTCGGCGAGCGCCTGTCCGAGGGCGATGCCGACGTCCTCGACCGTGTGGTGGGCGTCGATCTCCAGGTCGCCGTCGGCCTTGACGCTCAGGTCCAGACGCCCGTGACGTCCGAGTTGGTCCAACATGTGGTCGAAGAACGGCACCCCCGTCTCGACGTCGCTGGTGCCCTCACCGTCGAGGTCGACCTCCACCGTGATGGTGGTCTCCCGGGTGGTGCGGCTCACGCTGCCGGTACGGGTGGTCACGATCGGTCCTCTCGGGCTGGGGCGGCGACCACGCAGGCTACGGCGCGCACGACCATCCCGTCACCTCGACGACGACAGGCGGGCGATCGGCTCAGGCCAGGACCCGGTCGAGTGCGGCCAGGAACGCGTCGTTCTCGGCCTCGGTGCCGATGGTGACCCTGACACACCCCTCGAGCCGGGGCCTGGTGGAGAAGTCCCGCACGAGCACCCCGTGGGCCAGCAGCCGCTCGAACAGGTCGTCGACGTCGGTGCGGACCAGCACGAAGTTCGCGGCCGAGGGGAACCCCTCGACGCCGGCTCGCTGCGCCAGCGCCGCCGCCACGCGCTCGCGCTCGCTCGCGATCCGTCGCCGGTGGTCGAGGAACGCCGCCTCCTGCTCCAGCGCGACCAGGCCCGCGATCTGCTTGACGGCATCGAGGTGGTAGGGCAGGCGCACCTTCTGGACATCCTCGACCACCCAGGCCGGGCCCAGCAGGTAGCCGAGCCGCAGCCCCGCGAGGCGGAAGGCCTTCGACAGGGTGCGCACGATCACCAGCCGCGGCAGCTCTTCGAGCAGGGGCAGGGCGGCGAGGTGGTCGTCGGCGAACTCGATGTAGGCCTCGTCCACGACCACCAGCGCCCGGGAGCCATCGTGCAGCGCCCTGAGCGCCTCGTGGGCGACCGGCGTGCCGACGGGGTTGTTGGGTGTCGGGACGAGGATCAGGTCGGGATCGTGAGCGGCCACGGCCTCAGCGGCGACCTGCGGGGTCAGTTGGAAGGCCGCATCGAGATCGACCTCGACCATCGGGGTCAGCGAGGTCCGACACAGCTCGGGGTACATCGAGTAGCCCGGGCGGACCCCGAGCGCCAACCGGTCCGGTCCCCCGTAGGCCTGGAGGAGCTGCTGGAGGATCTCGTTGGAGCCGTTGGCTGCCCACCCCTCGGCGAGCGGCAGCCCGAGGCGCTGGCCGAGGGCCCGGCGCAGCTCGCTCACCCCACGGTCCGGGTAGCGGTTGAGCTCCAGGCCCTGGATGCGCCGGCCGACCTCCGCGAGGTAGCCCGGTGGGGGCGGCTCGGCCGTCTCGTTGGTGTTGAGCCGGACGGCCACGTCGAGCTGCGGGGCCCCGTAGGGGGTCACCTCGGCGAGGTCGGCCCGGACGGGGACGCGGTCCGGCAGCGGTGCCTTGCCCGGGTCGAGAGCGCTCACGCCTCGGTCTCGAACCGGACCTCGACGGCGGCGCGGTGCGCCGGCAGGTCCTCGGCGTCGGCGAACCGGCAGACATCGTCGGCGATGCCCCGCAGGCCATCCTCGTCGACCTCGAGGAAGTTGACGGCCACCAGGAACGACGAGGTGGTCAGGCCGCCGTTGAACCGGGCGGTGCCCGAGGTCGGCAGGGTGTGGTTGGGCCCGGCGGCGTAGTCCCCGAGGCTGACCGGTGTCAGCGCGCCGATGAAGGTGGTGCCGGCGTAGCGGATCGACTCCGCGACCTTGCGGGCGTGCTCGGTCTGGACCTCGAGGTGCTCGGCACCGAAGGCCTCGGCGACCACGATCGCGTGGTCGATGTCGTCCACCAGCACGACGGTGCCCTGCTGCTCGAGCGCGGTGGTGATGCGCTGGACGTGCTTGGTCCGGGTGAGCTGGTCCTCGATCGCGGCTTCGACGGGTGCGATGAGCTCCTGGTTCGGGGTGATCAGCAGAGCCGTCACGAGTTCGTCGTGCTCCGCCTGGCCGATCAGGTCGGCGGCGAGGTGGCGGGGATCGGCGGTGTGGTCGGCGACGATCGCGACCTCGGTCGGGCCGGCGTCCCCCTCGGTGCCGATCCGGCCCTCGGCGACCAGTTGCTGCTTGGCCAGGGCGACGTAGAGGTTGCCCGGACCGACCACCTTGTCGCAGATCGGGACCGAGTCCGTGCCGTAGGCCACGGCGGCGATGGCCTGCGCACCACCGACGGCGACCACCTTGTCCACCTCGAGCAGCTTGGCCGTCGCCAGGATCGTCGCGTCGGGCCAGCCGGTGCGGTTGCCGTCGGCGTCGGTGCCCGTCGGCGGTGTGCACAGCACGACCTCCTCGACCCCGGCGATCTGCGCGGGGACCGTGGTCATGATCGCGCTGGAGGGCAGTGGGCACAGCCCGCCGGGCACGTAGACCGCGACGCGCTGGATCGGGTTGAACCACACCCCCATCCGCATGCCGTCACGCTCGTCCTCCCAGGACTCCGGCTTGGCGCGCTCGTGGAACCAGCGCACGCGCTCGATGCTGCGCTCCAGGCTCGCGCGAAGCTCGGGATCGAGCCCGTCGACCGCCGTCTGCAGGACCTCGTCGGGCACGACGACCTCGTCGAGTTCGATGTGGTCGAAGCGCGCGGTCAGCTCACGCAGCGCTTCGTCCCCGCGGTCACGGACCGCGGCCAGTGTCGCGTCCACGCCCTCACGAGCGGCGGCGAGGTCCACCCGGGGACGCGGAAGCCGGTCACGAACGTCGCTGTGGTCCCCCCGCAGGTCGAGGACGGTGAGACGGGACACGGTGCACCTCCAGGTCGTTGCTCGAGGGTACCGGCGGGCACTGCGTTCCCACCGGCGGGGTCGCTTGCCCTGCGGCGGGGTCCCTCGCCCACCGGCGGGGTGCCCTCCGCCTCCGCCGCCACCGATCACCGATGGTCGATCGCTCGGTCGGCGGCGACGCGCCCCACACTGCCGGGGCGACCACGCGCGGGTCGGGTCTCGGCGGTGCGGGGTGGGAGCGCGGACAGCGGTGACCGCTCTGCGTCTCCGCCGATGCCAGGTGGTCGGTGCGGGGTGGGATACCGGCCAGCGGCGACCGGATCCTCACCCCGGGCCATGGCTGGTGGACGCGAGCGCACCGTGTGAGCCGGTGCCGGTGTGGCACCGACGGTGCTCTTCGGCCTCCCCGCTCGGTCCGCTGCCCGGCGGCGCGGCGGTGTTCGCAGCCGGAGCGTCAGGCGATCGAGGCCGCGATGGCCTCGGCGGCGCTGACAGGATCCTCGGCACGGGTGATCGGACGTCCGATCACCAGCAGGTCGGCACCGTCGGCGACGGCCTCGGCCGGCGTCGCCGCCCGCGCGTGATCGTCGGTGCCCGCGCCTGCCGGCCGGACCCCGGGCGTCACCAACCGCACCGCCGGGCCGACCGCCTCCCGGACCGCGGTGAGGTCCCGGGGCGCGCACACCAGCCCAGGAGCGCCCGCGCCGGTCGCCAGCCGAGCCAGTCGCGGGACCTGGGACGCGGCCGGCTCAGCGCCCAGGGCCGCGAGCTCGGTGTCGGAGGTCGAGGTCAGCACCGTGACCGCCAGCACCTCGCCGTGCCCGCCCAGTCCGCGGACCGCGGCGGCCACCATCTCCGCACCGCCGCCGGCGTGCACGGTGACGAGCCCGACGCCGAGCTCCGCGATACGGGCCGCCGCGCGCTCCACCGTGGTGGGGATGTCGTGCAGCTTCACGTCGAGGAACACCGGTCCATGGGCCCGGATGGCTCGGACCGCCTCGGGGCCGTGGGCCGCGAACAGCTCGAGACCGACCTTGAACCAGCCGACCGCGCCGATCAGCTGCCGGGCCAAGGACTCCGCCTCCTCGAGGGTGGGGACGTCGAGCGCGACGATCAGCCGCTCGTGAGGTGACGGGGCGGAGGTCAGCATCGTCGTTCCTTGACGGGGGCGATCGTGGAGCGATGATCGGTTCTGGCTCGGGCCCGGTCAGCGAGGGGTGGTCGCGCCGATCAGGTCGCTGACCCGGGCGATGCCGCGGTCCGCGCACCACCGCGTCAGACCGTCGACGACCCTGGGGGCGACGAAGGGGTCGACGAAGGTGGCGGTGCCGATCGCCACCGCGCTGGCGCCGGCCCGCAGGAACTGCACCACGTCGGTCACCGTGCGCGCTCCCCCGCACCCGAGGATCGGGATGTCGGGCAGGGCGCGGTGGACCTGGTGGACGTTGCGCACGGCGACGGGTCGGATCGCCGGCCCGGACAACCCCCCGTAGGTGTTGGCCAGCTCCGGGTGGCCGGTGTCGGGGTCGATGGCCATGCCGAGCAGGGTGTTGATCAGCGTGAGCCCGTCGGCCCCCGCGCTCACCACCGCCCGGGCGACCGAGACGATGTCGGTCACGTCGGAGGTGAGCTTGGCGAGCACCGGGGCCTCCGCCTCCTGAGCCACCCCGCGGATCCCCTCCGCGCTGTCGGGCGCCGAGCAGGCGAAGACCATCCCGCGATCCTCGACGTTGGGGCAGGACAGGTTCACCTCCAGCGCCACGATCGTGTCCCCGCCGGCCCGGGTCAGCTCGCGGGCGACGTCGCGGAACTCCTCGGCCGTCTTCCCGGCGATGGAGGCGATGACCCGCGCCCCCCGCTCCTGCAGCCACGGCAGGTCCTTCGCGATCCACGCCTCGACACCCGGGTTCTGGAGCCCGATCGCGTTCAGCATGCCCGACGGGGTCTCGGCCATCCGCGGGGTGGGCAGGCCGTGGCGGGGTTCGGGGGTGATCGACTTCACGACGACCGCCCCGAGGTCGGCCACGTCGTGGAACCGTTCGATCTCAGCTCCGGAGGCGAAGCAGCCCGACGCCGAGGTGATCGGGTTGGGCAGTTCGATGCCGGCCATACGGACCGACAGGTCGACCTCGGCGGGGTCCAGTGACCCTGCCAACGCCGAGGGCGCCGCGGCTGGATCGACGCCTGCGGCGATCTTGCGCACCTCCTGGCTCATGGCCTCCCCCTGCGCTGCTCCTCAGCCGCTGGCGGCCCCCCTGCCTCGGCGTCGGTCTCGGCGTCGGCGTCGGCGTCGGCCTCGGCGTCGATCGGAGCGGACGCGCCCCGGGCAGGGCGGGCCGGTGGCGGGGCCTGTACTGCGTCGGGCACCGCATCCGCGGGAGGGGCCTCGGCGGCCGCGGCGGCCCCGCTGGTCGAGCCTGCCGCGGCGGCCCCGCGGGCCGATCCGGAACCCACCACCTCGGCCTCGGCGCCCGGCCGGACGCCGCCTCCGGGTACCCCCCACTGGTCCCACGCGATCCGCCGACCGTTGAACACCGGACCGTCGAGGCAGGCGCGCTTGTTCCTGACGAAGCCGTCACGACCCACGATCGGCACCACGCAGGTGAAGCACACCCCGATGCCGCAGGCCATCCGCTCCTCGACCGCGACCTGCACCGGCAGACCGAGCTCGTCGCACAGCTCCGAGACCGCGCGGAGCATCGGGTTCGGCCCGCAGGCGTAGACCAAGCCCGACCGGCTGGCGCTGGCGACCTGCTCGAGCACGTCGGTGACACGTCCCTTCGTCCCGTAGCTGCCGTCCTCGGTGGTGAAGGTGACGCTGGCCGACAGACGCTTGGCCTCGATCGCGCCGAGGATGCGTTCGGCGGTCGCCGCACCGTTGATCACGTCGACGCGCAGCTGCCGCCGCAGCAGGGACTCGGCGAGGTAGTACAGGGGCGCCACGCCGTAGCCGCCACCGACCAGCAGGCAGTTGACCTTGCGCTGGGGCAGGGGGAAGGGTGTGCCGAGCGGGCCGATGAGGTCGAGGACGTCGTGGACCTCGACGGTGGTCATCCACTCGGTGCCGGGACCGTGGGCGTCGAACACCACGTCGACCGTGCCCGCCGAGGCTCCCTGACGGCTCACGTGGGCGATCGAGAAGGGCCGACGTAGCAGCGTGTGGGGTGCATCCACGGCCACCTGGACGAACTGTCCCGGCTGCGCCCGCTCGGCGATCTCCCGGGCTGCCATCGACAGCAGCCAGTAGGCGCCCTCGCGCCGACGGGCGATGACCTCGCAGGTCGCCTGGACCGGACCCTCGTCCCGGCCCGCGGTGGTGCCGCCCCGCCGTCGGCTCATGCCGCACCCCCCTCCCGATCGGCCGCGTGCTCCTTGAGCTCCGCCTGGTACTCCTGCAACGTACGGACCCCCAGCGGCCCACGCTGGAGCGCCTGGATGCCGTGGACCGCGGCCAGGATCCCCGCCAGGGTGGTGATCACCGGCACCCCGTTGGTGACCGCGGCCTGTCGGATCTCGTAGCCGTCACCTCGGGTTCCGGAGCCGAAGGGGGTGTTGAGCACCAGTTGGACCTGGCCGGTCTCGATGCCGTGGATGATCTCAGGGTGCCCTTGGGACACCTTGCCCACCACGTCGACCGCCACCCCGGCGCGTGACAGGACGTCGGCGGTCCCCTCGGTGGCCACGATGCTGAAGCCGAGGTCGACCAGGCGCATCACGGGGAACACGATGGCGCGCTTGTCCCGGTTCGACACCGAGACGAACACCTGCCCGGAGGTGGGCAGCACCATCGACCCCGTCCCGGCCTGGGACTTGGCGAAGGCCGCGCCGAAGTCCCGGTCGATGCCCATCACCTCGCCGGTGGAGCGCATCTCCGGACCGAGGATCGCATCCACCCCCGGGAACCGGTCGAAGGGCAGCACGGCCTCCTTCACCGCCACGTGCCCCGGCCGCGGCCCCTGGACGGCGTCCAGCGCGGGCAGCCAGCCGGTCTCCCGTAGCTCGGCCAGGCTGCGGCCGGCCATCACCAGGGCCGCCACCTTGGCCAGCGGCACCCCGGTGGCCTTGGAGGTGAACGGCACGGTGCGCGATGCGCGCGGGTTGGCCTCGATGCAGTACAGCACGTCGTCCTTGAGCGCGAACTGCACGTTCAGAAGCCCCCGCACGTTCAGCCCCCGGGCGATGCCGAGGGTGACGCGACGGATGTGCTGCTCCTGGGCCGGCCCGAGCGTCAGCGGCGGCAGGGTGCAGGCCGAGTCGCCGGAGTGCACCCCGGCCTCCTCGATGTGTTCGAGCACCCCGCCGACGAACAGCTCCTCGCCGTCGTAGACGGCGTCGACGTCGACCTCGATGGCGCCCTCGAGGAACCGGTCGACCAGGATCGGCTGATCGGGCGCCGCCGCGACCGCGTCACGCAGGTAGCGCTGGAGGCCGGCATCGTCGTCCACGATCTGCATCGCCCGCCCCCCGAGGACGTAGGAGGGCCGGACCAGGACGGGGTAGCCGATGCGCTCGGCCACCTCGCGGGCCTCGTCGAAGCTCCGCGCGATCCCGCCTGGCGGCATCGGCACACCGAGCTCCTCCATGAGCGCACCGAAGCGACCACGGTCCTCGGCGGCGTCGATCGCGTCGGGTGAGGTGCCCCAGATCGGGACCCCGTTGGCCTCGAGCTCCCGGGCGAGCTTCAGCGGCGTCTGCCCGCCGAGCTGGACCAGCACCCCGGCCGGTTGCTCCCGCTCGCACACCTCGAGGACGTCCTCCACGGTGAGCGGCTCGAAGTACAGCCGGTCGGCGGTGTCGTAGTCGGTGGAGACCGTCTCCGGGTTGCAGTTGATCATCACGGTCTCGTACCCGGCGTCCTTGAGCGCGAGCACGGCGTGGACGCAGCAGTAGTCGAACTCGACACCCTGCCCGATCCGGTTCGGGCCCGACCCCAGCACGATGACCCGGTCGCGGGTGGCGTCGGTGACCTCGTCCTCGTCCTCGTAGGTCGAGTAGTGGTAGGGAGTGAAGGCCTCGAACTCCGCCGCGCAGGGGTCCACGGTCTTGAACACCGGCCCGATCCCCGCCGCACGACGACGCAGCCGCACCGCTGCCTCCGTGGTCTGGACCAGCGCGGCGATGTGCGCGTCGGAGAACCCCTCGCGCTTGGCGTCGTGGAGGACCTCGTCGGGCAGCGCGGCCACGTGCTCGTAACTGCGCAGCTGACGGCGACGCTCCACGAGCTGCAGGAACTGGTCGACGAACCACGGATCGAGGCCGCTGAGCTGGCTGATGCGCTCCACCGACCAGCCGCGGGTCAGCGCCTCGTCCAGCGCCTCCATCCGGGCGGCGGTGGGACGGATCAGCAGCTGCTCGAGCGCGGTGTCGTCCACCTCGACGGGGGCGCCGGCACCGAACCCGGTCCGGCCGTCCTCGAGGCTGCGCAGGGCCTTGTTCACGGCCTCCTTGAAGGTGCGGCCGATCGCCATCACCTCGCCGACCGACTTCATCCGGGTCGTGAGCGTGTCGTCGGCACCGGCGAACTTCTCGAAGGTGAAGCGCGGCACCTTGACCACCACGTAGTCGATGGTGGGCTCGAAGGCGGCCTTGGTCTCCCGGGTGATGTCGTTGGCGATCTCGTCCAGGGTGTAGCCGATGGCCAGCCGGGCGGCGATCTTGGCGATCGGGAACCCGGTGGCCTTCGACGCCAGCGCGCTGGAGCGCGACACCCGCGGGTTCATCTCGATCACGACCATGCGCCCGGTGGCGGGGTCGACGGCGAACTGGACGTTCGAGCCCCCCGTCTCCACCCCGATCCGGCGCAGCACCTTGAAGGCCGCGTCACGCATCCGCTGGTACTCGGGGTCCGACAGGGTCATGGCCGGTGCCACCGTCATCGAGTCACCGGTGTGGACCCCCATCGCATCCACGTTCTCGATCGAGCAGATGATCACGCAGTTGTCGTGAGCATCCCGCATCACCTCGAGCTCGAACTCCTTCCAGCCGACCACCGACTCCTCGACGAGCACCTCGTGGACCGGCGAGTCGTACAGCCCCTGCTTGATCATCACGTCCAACTGCTCGGCGTCGTAGGCGATGCCGCCGCCCTTGCCGCCCAGGGTGAAGCTCGGACGCAGCACGACCGGGTAGCCGTACTCCGCGGCGGCCTCGAAGGCCTGGTCCGGCGCGTTGACGTAGGTGGAGCGAGGTGACTCGAGGCCGATCTCGGTCATGGCCTCCTTGAAGCGCAGCCGGTCCTCGGCGGTCTGGATCGCCTCGAGGTCCGCGCCCAACACCTCGACCTGGTACTCGGCGAGCACGCCGTCCTCGTACAGCTCGACGGCGAGGTTGAGCGCGGTCTGGCCACCCAGGGTCGGCAGCAGCGCATCGGGCCGCTCCCGCTCGATCACCGCGCGCACCGCCGCCACCGTCAGCGGCTCGACGTAGGTCGCATCGGCGAAGTCGGGGTCGGTCATGATCGTGGCGGGGTTGGAGTTGACGAGGATGACGCGCAAACCCTCCTCGCGCAGCACCTTGCAGGCCTGGGTTCCGGAGTAGTCGAACTCGCAGGCCTGGCCGATGATGATCGGTCCGGAACCGAGGACGAGGACGCTGGAGAGGTCGTCACGGCGTGGCATCAGGCGGCGCCTCCCTGGGTGCGCTCGAGCAGGTCGACGAACCGGGCGAAGAGGTAGCGGGCGTCGGAGGGACCGGGTGCGGACTCGGGGTGGTACTGCACGCTGAAGGCCGGGATGTCCCGGGCCGTGAGCCCCTCCACCACGTCGTCGTTGAGGTTGATGTGGCTGACCTCGACCACCCCGTGATCGGCGGTGGCGAAGGCGTGCTCGTCGACCTGCTCCCCGAGGCTGGAGGCCCGCACCGCGAAACCGTGGTTGTGACTGGTGATCTCCACCACACGATCGGCGCGGCGGAGCACCGGCTGGTTGACCCCACGGTGCCCGAAGGTCAGCTTGTAGGTGTCGGCGCCCAGTGCGTGCCCGAGCAGCTGCGAGCCCAGGCAGATCCCGAAGGTCGGCAGCTCACCGAGCAGCGCACCGGTGGTGGCGATGCCGGTGGCGACGGTCGCGGGGTCACCGGGACCGTTGGACAGGAACAGCCCGTCGGGTTCCAACGAGCGGATCTCCTCGGGGGTGGTGCTGGAGGGCAGCACGTGCCCCTCAATCCCCTCCTCGGCGAGGTAGCGGACGATCGAGCGCTTCATGCCGAAGTCGATCGCCGCGACCCGGAACCGGCGAGCGCCGACGGCGGGGACCACGTAGGGCTCGGGCGTGGTCACCTCGCTGGCGAGCTCCAGGCCCTCCATCCCCGGAACGGCCTGCACGGTGTCGAGCAGCGCATCGACGTCCAGCACCTCGGTGGACAGCCCCGCCCGCATGGCCCCACGCTCGCGCAGGTGGCGGGTGAGCCGGCGGGTGTCGATCCCCTCGATCCCCACCACCTCGGCGTCTGCCAGCGCGGTGCGCAGGTCCTGTTCGGATCGCCAGGAGGAGGGTCGGCGTGCGGCCTCCTTGACCACGAAGCCCGCGACCTGGATGCGGTCGGACTCCATGTCGGCGGCGTTGAGGCCGTAGTTGCCCACGTGGGGGGCGGTCATGGCGACGATCTGGCGCCGGTAGGACGGGTCGGTGAGCACCTCCTGGTAGCCGGCCATGCCGGTGTTGAACACCGCCTCACCCGTCACCGTGCCGTGCGCGCCGATAGACCGGCCCCGGAAGTGGGTGCCGTCCTCGAGCACCAGCAGCGCCGGTCCGGCGTAGGGGCCCAGGTGAGGTGCGGCCAGGGCGGCGGCGGCGCCGGTCGGGGGTGCCCCGTTCATGCGACCACCGCCGCGTCCGCCACGACGCCCTCGCGCAGGGTGAACCGCCCTCGGAGCAGGGTGTGCACCGGTCTGCCCGTGAGCTCCCGGCCATCGAAGGGCGAGTTCCTCGCCCGGCTGTGCAGTGCGTGGGCGTCCACCGTCCACCTCGCTTCCGGGTCGAGCACGACGAGGTTGGCGTCCGCGCCGGCCACCAGCGCTGCGCCGTGCTGGCCGACGTTGCGCACCGAGGCGGGACCGGTCGTGAAGCGGGCGATCGCCTGCAGCGGCGTCATGCGCCCGGTGGCGACCAGTGCGGTGTGCACCACGGCGAAGGCCGTCTCCAGCCCGAGCATGCCGCAGGGGGCGTGCTCCCACTCCTGGTCCTTGTACTCCGGGGCGTGGGGCGCGTGGTCGGTGGCGACCGCATCCAGGGTCCCGTCGATCAGGGCCTCGCGGAGCGCTTCCACGTCGCTGGCCGTGCGCACCGGCGGGTTGACCTTCATCACCGCGTCGTAGTCGGCGACCAGGTCGTCGGTCAGCAGCAGGTGGTGGGGTGTCGCCTCGGCGGTCACCCTCACGCCCCGCTCCTTGGCGAGGCGGATCAGCTCCACCGCCCCGGCGGTGGTGACGTGGGGCACGTGCAGCCGCGCCCCGATCCCCCCGGCGAGGATGAGGTCACGGGCGATCATGACCTCCTCGGCCTCGTGGGGCCAGCCCGCCAGCCCGAGCACCGAGGACACCGCACCCTCGTTCATCTGCGCCCCGGCGGTCAGGTCCGGGTCCTCGGAGTGGTTGCAGATCACCGCCCCGAAGGCCTTCGCGTACTGCAGCGCCCGGCGCATCACCAGGGTGTCGGCCAGCGGGATGCCGTCGTCGGAGAAGAAGTCCACCTCGGCCGCGCAGGCGTTCAGCTGCCCGATCTCGGTCAGCTCCCGGCCCTCGAGCCCCTTGGTGATCGAGCCCACGGGGAACACGTCGACCAGCGCGACCTCCCGGCCCCGCCGCCACACCAGTTCCGCGATGGCCGCGCTGTCGCAGACCGGCGAGGTGTTCGCCATCGCACACAGGGCGGTGTAGCCCCCCGCGGCCCCGGCCGCCGAGCCGGTGGCGATGTCCTCGGCCGCCTCTCCCCCGGGCTCCCGCAGGTGGGTGTGGACGTCGATGAAGCCGGGCGCGATCCAGTGGCCCGTGCAGTCCACCACCTCGATGTCGGGGTCGTCAGAGGCCCCGTCGTCGGCCGCCGACCGTCCGAACACGCCCGCGGCGTCGGTGCCGACGGCCACGATGGTGCCGTCCTCGATGGCGACGTCGAGGTGGTCGTCCACGCCGCTGGCCGGATCGAGGACACGGCCGCCGATCAGCAGCAGCCGGCCGGCGCCCGTGCGGGCGGGAGGGTGGGTCGTCGTCATCGTCCGGCCTCCTCGTCGACCGCCGGTGCGGCGAGCAGCAGGTACAGGCAGGCCATCCGCACCGCGATGCCGTTGGTCACCTGCTCGGTGATCACCGACTGGTCGGAGTCGGCCACCTCCCCGGTGATCTCCACCCCGCGGTTCATGGGACCGGGGTGCATCACGATCGCGTGGTCCTTCAGCTGTCGGAGCCGGCGGCCGTCCATCCCCCACAGCCGCTGGTACTCCCTGGTCGAGGGGAAGAAGGCGCGGTGCATCCGCTCGCGCTGGACCCTGAGCAGGTAGACGACGTCCGCGTCGGGCAGGGCGTCGTCCAGGCTCGGCACGACCTCCACGCCCCACCGCTCCACCTCCGGTGGGAGCAGGGTCGGCGGCGCCACGACGCTGACCTGCGCGCCGACCAGGTTCAGCGCCTGCACCTCGCTGCGTGCCACCCGGGAGTGGAGCAGGTCCCCGACGATCACCACGCGCCGCCCGGCGAGGTCCCCGAGGTGCCGGCGCATCGTGAACACGTCCAGCAGCGCCTGCGTGGGGTGCTGGTGCCAGCCGTCGCCGGCGTTCATGATGGGGACGTCGAGGTAGCGGGCGAGCTGGCGGGGCGCGCCGGAGCTGCCCGAGCGCACCACCACGCAGTCGACCCCCATCGCATCGAGGGTCAGCGCGGTGTCCTTGAAGGACTCCCCTTTCGACACCGAGGAGCCCTTGGCGGAGAAGTTCAGCACCTCGGCCGACAGCCGCTTGGCGGCCAGGTCGAAGCTGATGCGGGTGCGGGTCGAGTCCTCGAGGAAGAGGTTGCACACGACCTTGCCGCGCAGCGTCGGGACGGTGTTGCGTTCCCGGGTGGCGATCGGCAGCAGCTGCTCGGCGGTGTCGAGGATGTGGACGACCTGGGCGGCGTCGAGGTCGTCGATCCCGAGCAGATGGTGGAGCGGGGCGACCCGCGTCGCCGTCGCGGTGGACGTCGCGGTGGACGTCGCGGGCGTCGTCGCTGGCGTCGTCGCGGGCGTCGTCGCGGGCGTCGTCGCGGGCGTCGTCGCTGGCGTCGTCGCGGCGTCCGCTGCAGGTGAGCTCGCGTGGCGTGGCTGCTGGGTCATGCCGGCACCTCCTCGGACACCACGGCGTCCTGGCCGTCGGTCTCCTCCACCAGGACCCGGATCCGGTCGTCGTAGGCGGTCGGCAGGTTCTTGCCGACGTGGTCGGCGCGGATCGGCAGCTCCCGGTGACCGCGATCGACGAGGACGACCAGGCGGATTCGGTCGGGCCGCCCGAGCTCGTTGAGCGCGTCCAACGCGGCCCGGATCGTGCGACCGGTGTAGAGGACGTCGTCGACCAGGACCACGGTGCGCCCCGTGACGTCGACGGGCACGTCGGTGGCGTGCAGCGATTTCGGCGCGCGCCGCCCGAGGTCATCGCGGTAGAGGGTGACGTCGAGGGCGCCGCAGGGCACCTCGGTCCCCTCGATCTCGCCGATCAACCGGGCGAGCCGCTGCGCGAGCGGCAGTCCGCGGGTCTGGATGCCGACCAGGACCAGGCCCTCGGCCCCCTGGTTGGCTTCGATCAACTCGTGGGCGAGGCGGCGGAGCATCCGCGCGATGTCCTCGCTGCCGAGGAGGCGGGCAGGGCTGGACACATCGATCCCCTTCCCGGCCTCACAGGACCGGTCGTTAAAGGAGCAGTCTGAGCGCTGCGGTGGTCGACCCACCGGGACGCGCCCGGGAAGCTAGCACGCGGCCGCCCGGGTGCCCGCCACCGCCGCCCAACGCCGCCCGCCACCGGCGCCCATCACCGGTCACGGTGGGGGCTTCAGTCCCCGAGCTCTGCTGAGGTGCGCTGCGCGTCGGCGATGTCCTTGCGGATCGACTCCAGCACGCCGTTGACGAACCGGCCCGAGTCGTCGGTCGACAGCCGCTTGGCCAGGTCGACCGCCTCGTCGATGACCACCGCCGGCGGTGTCGGTTCGTGCAGCAGCTCGTAGGTCGCGAGTCGGAGCACGTTGCGATCGACCACGGGCATGCGCGCGATCGCCCAGCGCCGCGAGTACCGGGTGATCAGCGTCTCGACCTCCTGGCGGTGCTCCTCGACGCCGCAGACCAGGGTCCGCGTGAACCCGTCGAGCTCAGGTGACGAAGCGCTGCGCGGCGCGTCGGTCCACCCGCTCGAGGTGCCCGCCGGCCCGCTGTCGTCGGGCTCGGGCGGGGGCACGATGGGGGTCTCGTCGGTCAGGCGGTCCCGGTCGTCGAGCAGCGATCGGGCATCCGGATCGGCATCCAACCGTGCGAGCGTGACCGTCGGCTCGACCCCACGCAGGTCCGCCTGGAACAGCACCCGCAAGGCCCGCTCCCGCGAACGCGAGGGATCGGAGGTGTCGCTGCGTCGAGGCGTCGTGTGGCGGCGGGTGCGGGAACCCATCAGGCGCGGGAGATGTAGGAACCGGTCCGGGTGTCGACCTTCACGCGCTCACCGGGCTCGATGAAGAGTGGGACCTGGATCTCCTTGCCGGTCTCCAGCGTCGCCGGCTTGGTCGCCGAGGTCGCCGTGTTGCCCGCGAAGCCAGGGTCGGTCTGGACGATCTCCAGCTCCTTGGAGGCTGGGAGCTCGATCCCGACGATGCGTCCCTCGTACAGCTGCACGACGAGCTCGTCGCCCTCGAGCAGGTAGTCCGCCGCCTCCCCGATCGCCTCGGCGGAGGCGTTGCTCTGCTCGAAGGTCGTGGTGTCCATCAGCACGAGGTCGGTGTCCTCGCGGTAGAGGAACTGCAGGGTCGTCCGCGTGACGATGGCCTGCTCCACGTCCTCACCGGCGCGGAAGGTCCGCTCCACGATCTTGCCGGTCTCGACCTCCTTGAGCTTGGTGCGGACGACGGCGCCACCCTTGCCGGGCTTGTGGTGGTTCCAGTCCACGACCTGCTGCAGCTTGCCGT
>PWWI01000277.1 GCA_003561535.1 Nitriliruptoraceae bacterium | reverse complement strand
ACGGATCCACCCGGACAAGGGCACCGCCGCCGCGATCGACGTCGCGCTCGCCTCCGGCATCCCCCTTCTCATCGCGGGCATCGTCCAGGACGAGGCCTACTTCCGGACGCAGGTCGAGCCGAGGGTCGACGGCTCTCAGGTCACCTACCTCGGTAGCGTCGGACCCGAGGAGCGGCAGGAGGTGCTCGGGGGTGCGATCGCGCTGCTGCATCTGATCGAGTTCGATGAACCCTTCGGCTTCAGCGTCGTCGAGGCCATGGCCTGCGGTACGCCGGTGATCGCCCACCCTCGAGGCTCGATGCCAGAGCTGATCAGCTCGGGTGTCAACGGGTTCCTGGTGCGCACCCACGAGGAGGCGGTGGAAGCGATCGGATCGGTTGGCGGGGTCGACCGCGAGGAGGTGCGCCGGTCGGTCGCCACGCGCTTCCACGTCGACCGGATGGTCGACGAGTACCTCGCCCTGTACCGGCAGCTCCTCGGTCGGTGACGCGGTTCGCTCAGCCGCGGCCGACCGATGCGCTGGGGTCCGTCAACGCCCGCAGCAGCGTGTCGAGCGGCAGGCTCGCGAACCGCGTCTCGGTATCCGAGGCGCCGTAGGCGATGACCAACGTGCCGTCGTGGACGATCTGCCCGCACGAGTAGACGACGTTCGGGACGTAGCCGTCGCGCTCGTCCTCCTGGGGGACCAGGAGTGGATCAGGCAGGTAGCTGAGGACCTTCCGCGGGTCGTCGAGGTCGAGCAGCATCGCCCCGAGCGCGTAGGTACGGAAGGGGCCGACGCCGTGGGGGACCACCAGCCAGCCCGCGTCCGTCTCGATCGGTGCCCCCGAGTTGCCGATCTGGGTCAACTCCCAGGGCCGGACCGGGACCTGGATGCGATGGGTCTCCTCCCAGACGCGGAGGTGATCGGAGAACATCAGGTAGTTGTTCTCCGCATCGGATCGGGCGAGCGCGACGTAGCGACCGCCGATACGGCGGGGGAAGATCGCGATGCCCTTGTTCCGCGCCGCGGAGCCGGACAGGGTGCCGATGCGGAAGGTGGAGAAGTCCTGGGTCTCGATCAGCTGCGGGAGGATGTGGAAGCCGTCGTAGGCCGTGTAGGTACCGAGGTAGAGCGCGGAACCGTCATCCTGCGTGAACCGAACGAACCGCGCATCCTCCATACCGTGGCTCTCGGACGGGCCTTTCGGGAACAGGACCCGCTGGGACGGATGTGAACGCGCCGGGAAGGCGAGTTCGTAGTTGGAGTCCGCGAGCCAGTGGATCGTCGACTTTGCGCGGGCGGCCGCGTCCGGTGCGACGCCTGGTAGCTCGAAGTGGCGTAGCACCACCTCGAGTTGCGGCATCGTGAACCGATCCTCGAGCGGTGCCAGTGCCTGCTCCACCGGGTTGTGGCCGGGATCGGCGAACGCGCGGTGCACCTGCTCGGCCTGCGCCTCGCTGGCGCCGCTGACCGCCAGCTCCTTCAACGTGGCGATGAAGACGGCCTTGTCGAACAACGGCGGGTAGCGCCTGCCAAGCAGCGGATGGTGCGGCTCATCGATGTGCACGGTTCCGCCCGGCCCGATCAACCCGGTGCGCAGCTGGATCGAGGAGATGTGTCCTTCGCCGACGCCACGGAGGCTCACGATCCCCCGCACCGAGCCGCTCGGTGTTCCGGTCTGATCGGGCGCTGTGACGATGGAGGGGTTCGTGAGCGCTGCGGCCTCGATCGAGTACTCGTGGAGGAAGTAGGCGCCGAGCAGGGCCTGCAGATCCGCGGAGAGCCCGTCGGGCACCTCCGCGATCGTACGGATCTCCTCCAGCGATCCCGCGCACAGCGCGTCGAAGTCCTCGTGCCGGTCCGAGAAGCGTCGACGGACGTCCGCGATCGCAGGCGTGATCTCATCGGCCGGCAGTTCGAGCACTCGGTCGATGAGCCGCTGGATGCGGTTCGGGCCATCAGCCGGCCACACGTCGGCGGGCAGGTACGGACGTGCCACGACCCGACACGGGTCGGGGTACAGCCGCACGTCCGAGCGGGTGATCGGCAGCTGTTCCCTCACCGGGCCAGGCCAACCAGGGGGTAGGTCGACCTGGCGGCCTGCAGGGCAGCGATCCCGGCGATCGTCGACTCCGCGCCGCGGTTGAGGTTGACGCCGTGCTCCGCCAGTCCATCGCACGTCCCGCCCGAGTCAGGGTCGTACAGGATCGCGCCCGTATCGTTGGCACCGAGGAGCCAGCCCGCGGCACGAGTGGTCAGCGCACGCCAGGCCGGCTCGGCGGTGAGCGAGAAGGCCCGTGCGCAGGCGGCGGCCATCGCGGCGGCCTCCAGCGGCTGCTGATCGAAGGCAGGTCGCGGACCGCCGGGCACGCGGCCCCCGACCGGCGTGAAGCTGAAGTGTCCCTCGTGTGTCTGGTCCTCCACCAGCCACGACAGCAGTTCGAGGCCGAGGTCGGTGTAGCTGCGCTGGCGCAGGGTGCCGCCCGCGGCGAGGAGGGCCTCGGGGAGGCGTGCGTCGTCGTAGGTGAGTCGTGGCTCGATCCACGGGTCGCGTCGTGATGCCGCGTCAGCGATCCGGGCCGCCCCCTCCATCGCCACCCGCCTGGCCGGCATGTGGGCGGGATCGACTGCGAGCATCTCGACCGCGCCCAGCACCGAGGTGGCATGGGGTCGCAGGTCCGGGGAGTCGATGGGCTGCACCGTCGCGAACGCCGCGGCGGCCTCGTCACGTTGCCAGGCTGCCGGTGCTGAGCGGGCGGCGGTTCCCAGGGCCCAGAGCGCGCGCCCGTCGGCGTCGTCCGAACGAGGTTCGTCGAGCCAGACGCCGTCGGCACGGCGGCGGTTGCGGAACCCACCAGCACCGTCGCGGGCGTCCAGCACGAAGCGGAGCGTCACCGCCGCCACCACGGTCGCGTCGAGCGATGCGCCCTGATGGTGGCACGCCACCACAAGGGCACGGGCGTTGTCGTCGGTGCAGTACCCGTGCTCGGTCCGGGGTTCGTCGTACTCCGCGTGCTCCCAGACCCCGCGGTCGTCGGTCAGCCGGCGCAGGTGGCCCAGCTGCGGTTCCGGCAGCGGGGTGTCGGGGGGGCGGGTCGCGGGTTCTGTCACGAGAGCGGCGGGCAGCCGGGGGCGCGGCCCGTCGGCTCCGTGCGTGGCCCGGATCGCCGCGGCCGTGGTGGCCTGCTCACCCATGGAGCTGTCTCGGGTCGGCCACACGGGCGACGTCGACGCGGACGGAACTCTCGGACGCGACCGTCGCGGCGATCTGGTCGAAACGAGCGGCGACCACCGGCCAGGTCCAGTCGCGGGCCACCCGGCGTGCCGCCCAAGCCATCTGCCCGGCCCTTGCCGGCTCGGTGAGCACCGTGCGGACAGCCGCGGACATCTCTGTCGGATCGCCCTGCTGGACCGCGATCCCTGCACCTGACCTCAGGACCTCGACGGCGTGGGGGAACCGGGTGGCCACCACCGGCTTTCCGGCGCCGATCGCCTCGGTCAGGACGCCTGACGTCACCTGTTCCGTGGAGAGATAGGGGAGCACGATGAGGTCTGCCGACCGGATCTGGGCGTGCAGGCTCGGTGCGTCCAGGTAACGGTTGTCGAACTCGACGACGTCCTGCAGCCCCAGCTCACGGACCCGTTCGATGAGTTCCTGGCGGTAGGACTCGCCGGAGTGCGCGACCACCCCCGGGTGGGTGGCGCCGGTGATGCGGTAGCGGGGGAGTGGGTCGAGATCGGTGAGGGCAGCGAAGGCCTCGATCGCGACCTCGAGTCCCTTGCCGGGGCCGATCAGGCCCCAGGTGAGCGCCAGTT
>PWWI01000283.1 GCA_003561535.1 Nitriliruptoraceae bacterium | reverse complement strand
GCCCGACTGGATGGCGACCTTCGCCACGATGAGCCCGCTCACCCACGCCGCCGACGCGGCCCGGGCGCTGTCGATCGGCGGCGAGGTGGCAGGTCCGGTGCTGCGCACGCTGGCCTGGTCAGGTGGGCTGCTGGCCGTGGTGATCCCGCTGTCGGTCCGCCGCTACCGTCGCATGACGTGACCGAGACCACCGCCCGACGGCGCCGCCCGCCGGCTGACGCCCTGCCCCCGCGCGCGCTGCGGGTGGTCGTCGCGGCGCTGGTGATCTCGTTGCTGCCCACCTTCCTGGTCGGGGCCCTGTCCGTGCCGATCGGCGAGGACCTCGAGGTGGGCACGGGCGCCATCGGGGCGGCGGTGTCGGCCTTCTTCGTCGCGGCCTCGAGCCTGGCGCTGCTCGGCGGACGCGCCGTGGACCGCATCGGGGCCCGGACCGGCTACCGCATCGGCCTGCTCGGGATCGCCGCCGCGGCGGGGGGCGTCGGGCTGCTGGCCACCGAGGGCTGGCACCTGGCCGTCGGGTTCGCCCTGGGTGGGGCGAGCCTGGCCTTCGTCGATCCCTCGATCGCGCGGACCATCGCGGGCTCGGTCGGATGGCGGCGGCAGGGGATGGGCTTCGGGATCAAGGAGGCGGCGGTGCCCACGGCCTCGATGGTCGCCGGGTTCACGCTGCCGCTGCTGGGACCGGTGGTCGGCTGGCAGGTGCCCTTCCTGGTGGTCGCGGTGCTCGCGGTCGGCCTGGCCCTGCTCGTGCCCAGCGACATCGAGGCGATCGTGCCGTCGCCTGCTCCTGACGCCGCCCTGAGCGATCGCGGCGCCGCACGGGCCGAGCGGGTGGCGTCCCGCGCCGAGCGCCGCGGCGCGCTCGCGGGTGACGACCCATCCGACCAGGCCGACGGCGACCTCCGAGGGCTGGCGTTGCTGGCGGTGGCCAGCGGGTTGGCGGGCGGGGTCGGTGCGGCGGTGGCGACCTTCGTGGTCCCGACCGCGTTGCTACTCGGGCTCGGCGCCGCTGCTGCCGGGTCCCTGCTGGCGGGCGCCTCGGTCGGCAGCCTGCTGCTCCGGCTCGGTGCGGGCTGGCTGGTCGACCGGCGCCCGGGCGCGGTCTTCGACCTGCTGGTCGGGCTGCTGGTCGCCGGTGCCGTGGGCATGGTGGCGTTGGCCCTCGCGGCCCACGCCGGTCCCGGTCCGGTCCCGGTCGACGTCGCGGCCGGCGAGGTCGCCGTCAGCGAGGTCGCGACCACGGTGGAGGGGGCCGGAACGGTCGCCATCGTGCTGCTGGTGGTCGGCGCGGTGCTGGTCCTCGGGCCCGGGTGGGGGTGGACGGGGCTGGTGTTCCTCACCGCGATCCGCTTCGTGCCCCGGCGTCCCGCGCAGGCCTCGGGAGCGATCCTGGCCGGGCTCGGGGGAGGGGGAGCGCTGTTCCCGATCGGGGCCGGCTGGCTGGCGGAGTCGGTCGGCTTCGGCTGGACCTGGACGGTGGTGGCCGTGGCGATGATCGCGGCCGTGGCGCTGATGGCGGTCGTCCGCGCCAAGCGGTGACGCCGACGCCGGACGCCGACGCTGCGCGCCCGGGGGAGAGGCCACCGGGCACCGCCCACGGCCCCGGGAGCGGTTCCGAGCTCGGCTCCGGGCGCGGCTCCGCGGCGCCGCCGGGCTGCGTGGAAGGCTCCGCTGCGCTACCCGGTTCTCAACGTATGGCCACGTTCCTGCTCAGCTCGCTCGCGTTCATCCTCCTCGCCGGCCGGTTGCGGATCTGGCTCATGCGGCGGGAGGTCGAGATCGACTACGAGCGCGAGTACCGGGCGCCGCTGCCCATCGGGGTCATGCCCAACCTCCCGCCGAGCTGACCACGGGCAACAGCGGTCATGCCCATGGGGCCATGGCCATCACGGCCGAACCCGCGAACGTCAGTGCGGACGGTCGATGGTCCGCGAAGCGACGAGGTCACGCAGTCGGGTGTGGCACGTCGATGACCTGCAGCTGCTCGATCGCAGCGAAGTCGTCCGGGTTGCGGGTGTACAGCGGAAGGTCGTTCGCGACCGCCACCGCCGCGATCATCGCGTCGTAGGACCGCACCGCCGGCTTGCGTCCCGCCCGGCGCAGCGCCGCCGCGACCTGACCGAAGGCCCGCGCCGCAGCGGCATCGAAAGGCAGCGGTTCGAAGTCGGCTTCTGCCTGTTGCAGGTGAGCTTGCCGCGCGGCACGTTCGGCTCCCGTGCGGGCGACCAGGGGGCCGACGGACAACTCTGCGAGCGTGATGGTCGAGATGAGCGGCTCGACGGGCAGCGCCGTGGCCCGTTCGAGTTGCGGCAGCAGGAGCAGCGTGTTGGTGTCCAACAGACCGCGGGTCGGCCGATGCGGTGCTGTCGTCACAGAGACGGGTCGAGCAGCTCATCGAGATCCTGGCGCAGCCGGGCAGGGTCAAGGTGAGGAAGCCGGCGCCACCGCTCGAGGAGGACCTCGGCCTTGACGGCGGGTCGACCTACCGGGCGGAGCTCGGCGACCGGCTTGCCTGACCGTGTCACGGTGAGGCGTTCTCCGGCCGCGACACGATCAACCACGTCCCCGCCGTGGTTGCGGAGCTCTCGGATGCTCACCTCTGGCGCACTCATGCCTGGAGTGTATCACGCGTGATACCTCGCCAACCAGCTCGTCCCCGAGCGCAATCGAAGGTTGCCAGAACCGAAACGGCCCCCCGCTGCGCTCACGCCGCGCCGACAGGGTCGGGCCCTGCCGCGAGGGAGCCCATGAGCCTTCTCCCGCGCCGCCTGCCACCACACCGTCACTGGACCGGGCAGGTGCGTGTCAGAGGCTGACACCGAGGTAGCGGGTCTCCAGGAACTCGTGGATGCCGTGGAACCCGCCCTCGCGCCCGATCCCGGCCTCCTTCATGCCGCCGAAGGGCGCGGCCGCGTCGGAGATCATCCCGCGGTCGATGGCGACCATGCCCGACTCGAGCCGCCGAGCGACCGCGATACCAGTGCCGGGGTCGGGTCCGAACACGTAGGAGATCAGCCCGTACTCGGTGTCGTTGGCCATCCGGACCGCCTCGCCCTGCTCCTCGAACACCACGATGGGCACCACCGGGCCGAACCCCTCGTGCCGGGTGAGCACCGAGCCGTGCGCGACGCCCGTGACGAGGTGGGGGGCGATGAACGCGCCGCGCTTGGGCGTCGCAATGCCCGCGGTCGATGGCCTCGGCGCCCACGAGGTGCCAGCAGCACGAAGGGGAGCGCGCTCGCAACCCAGCGACCCCGCGCGACCGTCATCGAACGCCTGTTCGCTACTGGCCGCGCCACCGCTCGCTGGTCGCCGGATCCGCGTCGCCCGATCTCTCGAAGAGCATCGACGGACTGCAACGAGGGGCCCCATGAGGCGAGCCGAGCGCCTGCGAGGGGTTCGGCCGACGACTGGCGTGCGGCGGCAACGAGGCGAACGCGTCCGCTGTCGGCGCGAGGCAGCCCGCGGGCGCAGACCCGTACGACACAGCGGTGACATGGGGTCGCCACGCCACAAGGTCCGTGCACGCGGCCAGGCAGGCGACGTCCTGGTCGGCGGGACGCGACACCAACATGCATGGACGAGCGATCCGTGGCCGGCGCCGGGACTGGTCGCACGACACGGCGCCTCCGGGCAGCACGCCGCAAGGAGTCGGCCACGGCGCGTCCCGATAGCGGAGACCGGCCCACTGTGCAGCGGCGGCGCCGCGCGACAGCAGGGCACCGTTGCCGCGAGACGACCCGCTATCCACCCTCCTGCCGGTCTCCCCGTAACGCCCATAAGATACATTACGTCAACTAG
>PWWI01000073.1 GCA_003561535.1 Nitriliruptoraceae bacterium | reverse complement strand
CGAGCGCCGCCCCTGGCGAGGTCAGACCGCTGTCGGGTTCAGGAGGGCTCCTGCGGCCTGCACACGCAAGAGGACCTCCTCGAAGCTCAGACGCCCCTCGGGACCCCACAACAGTTCCACGGCCTGGTTGTAGCGAGCTTCAAGGACAGCGCGGACCTCGGCGCCCGGCCGGAAAGCTGCGGAAGCCGCGTACCCGCCGGCTGGGACGGGAGGAGGCTCGACGGCGAAGCTGTCACGCGAGATCGCTCGGACGGAAGCGTCGATGCGGCTACGAAGGTCTCCTGCCGCGAGCTCGACTCCGACATCGTCGAGGGCGAGGAGGGCGCCGATGTCGCCGTAGTGGCGACCAACCCTCGTTGGCTCCAACTCGAGGAACCTCCCGTTGGTCACCTCTGTGTGGGTGAGAACGACCTTCTCCCAAAGCGTCCGGGCTGGGTGGAGTACCGGCACCTCGAACGCTGTCAGATCCGGGTAGACGTTCGGATCCTGGTCCATCCGGGTGAAGACGCCCGCGAGGATGGGCTCGATCGAATGGGCCTGGTGAGGCGGGTCGTCGTCGCCGCGTACCCCCATCTCAAGCAGGACGGTTGGCTGCCACCGGTCGGCGAGACGGGAAGGGAAGCGCAGCGTCACGTCGCGACGGATGCCGGTCGTCCCGCCCTGTTGGACGATCTCCAGTTGGAGGTCCTCCGCAACCTCGTCACGGATGCCCTTCAGTAGCTTCTCGCGCTGCCCACGGGTCTCCCCACCGACGATGAGCAGGTCGACGTCCTGCGAGAACCGGTCGACGCAGCGCAGCGCCTTGGTCAGGCTCGTGCCGCCCTTGAAGACGTACTCGCCAGGGTGGCGTTTCTGGATGACGCGTAGCGCCTGCGTGACCCAGTAGTCCTTCACCAGCATCTCGGCATCGACGTCTCCGAGCAGCTGGGCCGCAGTCTCAGCGACGTCCGCGAGGTCGCCCGTCTCCCGCAGCAGCCGTCCGGTCACGCGGCGAGGCCCAGAACCCGCAGTGCGTCGCGGTCCTTGGCTGGCTTGGTCCCCTCGGGGACCGTCGAGGCCAGGTCAGCAAATCCGGCTCGCTCGAGCAGATAGCGAAGACGTGCGCGCACGCGAGCCGGTTCGCTCGGTGACACCCGGGCCAGCCGATCGGGGCGCACCTCTCCGCCCTTCAGTACCTCGGTCAGCCGAGCTATCGCGTCTGACGGACCGACCTCGACCGTGTCCTCGTAGCTGCCGAGGACCTCGAGTAGCGCCACCTCAGTCTCGTTGAGACGTGCGGTGTCACGGGCACGCGCACGAGCCCCAGCCCGGTTCACGGTACGGAGACGGTCGATCGGTCGCCCAGTCCAGGAGCACACTGCGTACTCAGGTGTCCGAGGGACCTGAGTGGTGAGACCGAACCGGTTGGCTGCCGACAGGCCTGCGGGACCCACGGCATGGCCGTGCGCGAGCTCCGAGAGCACCTCACGTGGGTTCGGGGGACTCATGCCGAGCGGTGTGTCCACACCCCGCCAGTAGAGACCATTCCGCACACGAACGAGCTCGCCATCGGCGCAGAGACGCCCTAAGGCACGCTCGACAGCCGAGCGTGGCCCGGTGAAGTCCGCTGAGCGGTGGAACCGGCGGCGACCTCGCCGTCGAACCGCGGCCGCGACAGCACTAGCGGTTGACTCGCGCATGTGGCACCTACCTTGGTGTCGGAAACGTACCTCACGTTTCCGACAGTGTCTACCGTGCGCGGCAGCTGGGTTTCTGCAATTGGCCGCGCGCAGAACCGGCAGGCAGCCCACTGGCGCGTGGTCGACGCACGATCTGGTTCGAGACCACGGACGGACGGTAAGCAACGCCCGTGTCTTCTGCCCGTGCGACATCCGTGACGATGTACGCCATCAGGACGGGTGACCTGCGCCGCGCACCACTCCACTCGCGGGAGTCGCCCGACCCCTTGAGTTCACAGACCGAGTTCCGCAGGGGGGCATCTCCCGGGCGAGTAACCCTTCGGCGATCTGACATCCTTGCCGTAGGCAGACGGTGGTACGGGCCTGCAGCACCGACGGCGGGCTGCGGTCGCGCCTGCCTCAAGCTCGATCGTGAGGCCGCTCCGATCCCGGCTGCAACGGTCCCGGAGGACCCGGCCCGGCGAACCTAGGAGGCCTCTTCGCGGGTAGATCTGTCCAACAGGAAGGCGAAGCCGACGAGCAGCACGCCCGCGGCCCATCCGCCGAGGCTGAACGTCCCGGGCCCCCACAACGCGAGCGTCACGCCACCGCCGGCCAGGAGCCCAGCCAGGACCCCGAACAGCGGCATCCCGTACAGGAACACGAACGGGAGGTAGTGCGCCCCGACGATGACCATGGCCGCCGGGAAGAACCAGTCAGCCCGGTACCCGGCCGCCGCGACAGCGACGAGGAGCCCGAGCGGCACCGTGAAGGCGATCTGGATCGCCAGTGCGTTCATCGGATGACCCGACGGCAGGGACGTCGGCCGCCCGGTGAGCCGCAGCAACAGCGTCGTGACCGGGAAGATCAGGATCCCCCCGAGCAGGAGGGTCACCATCCCGGCGGTCGGCGAGATGACCGTGCCCGTGCCCGCTGCGACCAGCCAGACCGCCCCGGACACCAGCTGTCCGAAGAAGCCGCCGCGGTAGAGCTGGCGGACGTCACGCTGTGCCTCGGCGATCTCCATGGCAGCCCTCGCTCGTCGTCAGGTTCCCGAGAGAGATCCTGAACCTATTGCTGCGCCGAGCGGTCTCAGCTGCACCAGGCGTCCGCTCGCACCCGTTGGGAGCCCCTCGCACCTCTGACCTCGTCAAGCTGGTCGAGCCTCTCCGGACGACCCGGACGGGTTCACCATGCGCAGGGTCGACTTCGGTGGCCGACATCGGGTATGGCTGGTGTCCGGCTCGGCATGGATCGTCCGTGGCGAACCATCGGGAGGCCGGCAGCTGCATCGGCCGTCGTGGGGTCAGAGGCCGTGGTGGAGGAGCCACTCGGTGAGTTCGTGGTGGCGTTGGTCGAGGCCGGTGCCGGTGTAGGGGCCGTGTTGCCGGTCGCCGACGATCCGGCCGTCGACGAGGTAGATGACGCGGGAGGTGCGGGCGGCGACCTTCGTGTCGTGGGTGACGAGCATGATCGTGGTGCCCTCGGCGTTGAGTTCGCCGAGGATGTCCATGATCTCGGTGGCGGCGGTGGAGTCGAGCGCGCCGGTCGGTTCGTCGCCGAACAGGATCTGCGGTTCGTTGATCAGCGCTCGGCAGATGCCGATGCGCTGCAGTTGGCCTCCGGAGGCTTCCGTGACGTCCCGGTCGGCGAGGTCGGCGACCCCGGTGCGTTCCATCAGTGCCATGGCCCGCTGGGTGAGTTCGGCTCGCGGTGCGAGCCCGGCGAGGTAGGCGGGCAGCACGATGTTGTCGAGCAGGCACAGGTTCTTGAGCAGGTAGACGTGCTGGAAGATGAACCCCATGGTGGTCAGCCGGAGCCGCGCGAGCTGCTTCTGGCTCAGCGAGCCGAGGTCCTGTCCGGCGAACTGGACGTTGCCGCCGGTCATGGTGTCCATCCCGCTGATGTTGTAGAGCAGGGTGGACTTGCCCGATCCGGAGGGGCCCATCACCGCGATGAACTCGCCGTCCCGAACCTTGAGGTCCAGCCCTTGCAGGACGGGGTGTCCGTCGAAGGTCTTGGTGAGCCCTTGGGCATCGAGCACGGCGGTGGCGGTGGCGGTGGTCATCGTGGGTCCTCTACTCGGTGGTGAGGCTGGAGATGCTCGCGGCCGCGATCGAGCGGGAGCTCGCCACCGTCGCCGCGGCGACGGCGCCGAGGAGCGCCAGCGGCAGCAGCAGGGACGCGAGCAGGGGGTTGACCGCGAAGGCGATCTGGCTGGTGCCCTGGAACAGCATCTCGAACCCGCCGAACATCGCCTCGAACATCAGGTTGAACAGCAGCTCGCCGAGGGTGTTGGCCATCACGGTGCCGACGGTCACACCCAGCACGAGCACGAGCAGGATCCGGGTGAGGTACTGCTGTCGCAGTCCGGTGTCGTCGGCGCCGATGGCCCGTTGGATCGCGATCGGTCCGGCGTCGCGGGCCAGCAGCATCCGGGCGAACAGGGCGGTCATCAACACCGCCAGGGCGATCGCGACCACCGCGTCGACACCGGCGGCGATGGTGAGCTGGTCCGCGATCGGCCCCAGGGTCTGATCTCGCCACTGCTCGATGGCGGAGACCCTGGCCGGCGCCAGCTGTGCGCCGTAGGTCTGGGCGGTGGCGGTGGCATCGGTTCCCCCGGCCAGCTGGACGCCGATCACGTACCACATGGTCTCCTCGCCGTCGGTGGGGAGCACCGACTTGGCCGTGCTGCCGCCGTGGGTGATGTCCTGGTAGCTGCCGACGATGGTCAGGGCGTTGACCTGCCCGCCGACGGTGATCGGCACGGTGTCACCGAGGCTGCGCCCGGACTGGTGCAACGCCAGCAGGGACAACGCGATCTCCGAGCTGTCGGTCGGGGCGCGACCATCGGCGTAGGTCAGCGGCAGCAGGGTGTGATCACCGTTCTCGACGTAGAGGCTGGCGGCGATGCCGTCCCGGTCGAGCGTGTCATGGCGGGTCGTGACCATCGGCGAGATCGCGGTCACGTCCGGCTCGGAGCCGAGCTGCTCCACGGCGCGTTCGAACTGCTCCGGCGAGGTGGCGTCATCGTGGCGCAGGTCGACACGCACATCCACGGCGCCGATCCCCATGTAGTTGATGAAGCCGGGGGCGGTCGCGGTGGTGGCGGAGTTGACGGGCACGATCATGATGAAGGTGCTGACGGCGAACACGAAGAACAGCAGCAGGTAGATCGGCCAGCGGCCGACCACGTCCATGGTCCCGAGCCGCAGGTGGACCGGCATCCTCGAGCGGTGCAGCCGTAAGCGTGTCGCCCGGGGCTGGCTGGTGGCGCCGGCGCGCAGCGCCGTCACCGCGCTGATCCGGTTGAACCGGCGGAGCAGGACGAGCATGAACAGCACCAGCACCACGAAGATGAGCACGGCGGCCAGCGTCGGCACGATCCAGTTCGCCAGGCCCGATGCGGTGCCCATGTAGCGGGTGATGTTGCGGGTCAGCAGCGGGATCACGGCCAGCCCCGCCAGCAGACCGACCCCCGAGGCGATCCCTGCCAGCAGGGCGTACTTGGTCAGGTAGATGCGGCGCACGTCGCGGGGTGCGACACCGATCGCCTTGAGCACGCCGATCTCGCGGTAGTCCTGCTCGACCGCGGTCAGGAACGAGAAGCGCAGGCAGAGCACTCCCACCACCAGCAGCAGCATCGACACCAGGATCACGACCGCGGCGACCATCCCATCACCGATCATGGTCAGGATCTGGAAGGTGTTCGAGTCGACCATCTGGCCGGCCTGCGGTAACTGCGCATCCTGGTAGGCCTTCTTGAACCCGGCGGTCTGGGTCGCGGGATCGTCGAGCCAGAACTCCACCAGCTGTTCCACCTCGCCGGTGCGTGCGCGGACCTCCTCGAAGTCCGAGGGTGCGACCGCGAGCCGCTTGGAGCTCGCGATGGCGGGGTTCATGATCGAGTCGCGGGCGAAGCCGGCGATCGTCAGGTCCTTGGCGAACCCGTCCGCTGCCGTGATCCTGACCGTGTCACCGACCTCGAGGTCGCCCTCGACCTGGTGGTAGACCGGGAGGACGATCCCGCCTGGCTCGACCTGGGTGATGGGTCGGTTGTCGAGGTCGAGCAGCAGGTCACGTTCGGTGTTGGGGACCACCAGCGAGTTCTGCTGGATGCTCGCGGTCTGCGGCTCACCGTCGAACAACAGGTTCGCCCCATCGATGCCGAGCAGCAGCATCGTCTGATGGTGGACGACCTCCGGCCGCCCGGCGACCCAGCGGTCCACCTCCGCCTGGTCGAACGCCCCCACATGGAGCTGTGCGACATGGGGGGCATCCGCCTGCTCCATGAGGTCGCTGGAGGCGCCGATGAGCCGGACCAGGGTCCCTGCGCTCGCCGTGCCCAGCATCACCGACAGCATCATGAGCACGACCAGCGCCGCTGTGACCCCTCGGTTGCGAGAGAAGTCCCGGGCTGCCATACGGCCGTACATGCGCCACCGGCCGGCAGGCTGCCCGCGCCGAAGCACCTGGCCGTCCGCACCGACGGCAGGGTGCTGGTCACCTCCGGGCTCATCGACACCACCCTCGCCATGGCGGGCGACGCTGCGGGCACGGGGGCTCAGGTTCATCGGGATCACTCTCGATCAGACCGGACGAGTGGCCTCTCGTCGGACGGTGCGTGACGGGTGGTCGTGGACGTCGGTGGGTCGGCCGCGGGCCGGCGGTGTCGCAGGGCCCTGAGGCGTCGTGCGCAGCTTCGAGACCGAGCCGATGACGAACGTGGTGTCCGGGGCCATCTCCACCCGCCGCTGCGCCCGGTCACGCCGAGCCCGCGCGGGACCATCCCGCCACCGCCATCCGCGACCGCAAGCGCAGGGCCCGGATGCGGTTCGCCCGCACGCCCTCGGCCACGCGGGCCTCGCTCCGTTCCACACGCGCCTGCACCGAAGCATCGTGCGGCGGCGCGGCGCCGGGAACGCTCATGACGGCAGCCATCCCGGTAGCCGGCAGGCACACCGAGAGGATCGAGAACGAACGTGCAGTGGACAATGAAGCCCACCTCCAAACGCAACCGCGCGCGAGCGTCCCACCACTATCCGGCGGTGCCGTGCATGCCGACAGAGCCATGTGGCTCTGCATGACCCACAGGGCTCCCGGCCCCTGCCGCCCGTGCCGCGCCGGGTCGAAGACCAGCTGGCGTCCCTCCTGCTGCGTGCCCGCCAGGCGGACACCGAGCGGGAGCTACGGATGCTGGCGTCGACAACGACCGCGGAGGTGGACGTCGAGGAGGCGACCGCCACCCAGATGCTGCGACCACTCAAGCTGCTGCTCGACACGGTCGGTGACGGGGTGAAGCTGACCGCTGCCGGCTACCTGCCCCCGGCGCTCGTGCAGATGATCTTCGACGAGCTCGACCTGGGCCAGGAGTGGATCGGGAAGGGCAACCGTGAGCACCTGACCATGCCCGTCCTCCATCTGCGGGCGACCGCGCACCGTCACGCCCGACGGGATCGCGCTGGCTCGGGCTGCACTCACCCCACCGAAGCAGTGAAGGACCCCCCGCATCGTGCGCGGCTCGGGTCAGGCGGGTGGCCAGCGCTGGGTACCGCGCACGAATGCGTAGCACCAGGATGGTGATCGGCTGATGGCGATCGGTTCGATCCGGTAGACCTCGACGTAGGGCGTTCCAACGACGACGAGCTCCCGCGTGGCGGGGACGCGGCCAGGTCGCCCGAGCGGGGGGGGGAGGGGTACTCCACCGACGACTCGAACGACTCGAACCCATGGTGGGCTCCGATGATCGGTCCCCTCGGCGGATCGCTCGGTGCCGCGCGCACGTCACCGGGCTCCCATCGCCAGACGAGGTGACCGTCGCCGGTTCTGGCCGAACCCGGCGCCACGCGCAACACTTCCGCACGCGCCGTCGCTGCGATGGACCGCGTGCACCACTCACCGCGGGCAGCGCGCCCGTCCACCTCCCCGAGAGGCGATGCCATGAACTGGGCTGCGGTCCAGATGAGCCCGGCCTACGGGTTCACGATCGTCGCGCTCATCATCGTGTTCGGGCCGCTGGTCGCTGAGCGTCTGCGGTTGCCGGGGCTGTTGGGGCTGTTGATCTTCGGTGCGGCGATCGGGCCGAACATGCTCGATGTGCTGCCGCGGTTCACCGGCCTCCAGGCGGTCGGGAGCATCGGGGTGCTGTACCTGATCTTCCTCGCCGGTCTGCAGCTCGATCTGGAGACCTTCGTGCGTTACCGCGTCATCTCCGCGGGGTTCGGGCTGCTCACCGCGTTCATCCCGATGGCGCTCGGCACCGGTGTGGCGCTGCTGCTCGACATCGATCCCCGGCCTGCGATCCTGATCGGGTCGTTCTGGGCGTCGTTCACCCTGATCGCCTACCCGACGGTGGCCAGGTACGGGCTGACCAAGACCCGGCCCGTCGCCGCGATCGTGGGGGCCAGCGCGATCACCGACGGCATCTCGCTGGTGGTGCTCGCGCTCATCGTGGGTGCGGAGACCGGCGACGCCAGCGGTACCCGTCTGGTCCTCGACATCGCCGTCGGGTTCGCCGTGCTGGCCGTCTACTGTTTCGTGGTGTTCCCGGCGATCGCCCGGTGGTTCTTCGTCGGGCTGGGTCAGGAACGGACCCTGCGGTACCTGCTGCTGTTCATCGGCCTGACCTCCTCGGCTGTGGTCGCCGAGCTGGTCGGGGTCGAGCCCCTCATCGGCGCCTTCTTCATCGGGGTCGGACTGAACCGCCTCGTGCCGAACGCCAGCCCGCTGATGTCGGTGACCGACTTCTTCGGCAACGCCTTCTTCATCCCGACCTTCCTCGTCTCGGTCGGGCTGATCTTCGACCCCGGGGTGATGTTCCAGTGGACGACGGTCCGCCTGGCGCTGGGGTTCGTCGCTGCCCTGGTCACCGGCAAGGCGATCGCGGCCTGGCTCACCGGCCGCATCTTCGGTCTCACCTCTGCCGATGTCGGCCTGCTGTTCTCGATGTCGGTCGCCCAGGCGGCCGCCACGCTGGCCGCCACCGTGATCGGCTACAACGTCGGCCTGTACGGCGAGGACGTGGTCAACGCGGTGATGGTCGTGGTCGCGGTGAGCTTGATCCTGACCTCGATCGGCACCAACCGGTTCGCCCCCACCATCCCCCCGCCCGTCGGCGAACGCCGACGGGCCGGCGAGACGATCCTCGTGCCGGTCCTCAGCGAGCTCGACGGGCTCCGCGACCTGTTGCGGCTCGGCCGCCACCTCGCCACGCCCGCCGGCGGGTTCGTCCAGCCCCTGGTGCCGGTCACCTCGACACAGCCCGCGACCATCGAGGCGGGCCGGGCGAAACGGTCCGAGGTCGACCGTGAGCTGCGTGAGCTCGGTGGCGACGCGGAAACGATGCTGCGGGTCAACCGCTCGGTAGCTGCCGGGCTGAACGAGGCCGCGATCGAGATGGACGCGTCGCTGCTGCTGCTGGGATGGCCCGGCCCCAACGACCTGCGCGCCTGGATGGTCGGCGCGACCTACAACGAGATCGTGGCGGCCACCTCCGTCCCCGTCGCGATCGCGGCACTACACCCGGACGCCGCCGAGGGGCGGGTCGTCCTCTACCTGGATGCGGACGAGCTCGTCCCCGGCAACCTTGCGACCATGACGCTGGCGCTGGAGCTCGCGACCACGCTGGCGCGGGCGCGCGGTGAGGTGCTGGTCCTCGGACCCATGGCGCCGTCAACGCTGGAGACGGCCGGGATCCCCGTGCCGACGACCGTCGACCATCGCGACGGCGAGCAGGCCATGGAGGAGTGGGCCACTGCCGTGACGCAACCGGGGGACCTGGTCGTGGTGCCGATCCTCGACACCGAGATCCAGCCGACGGCGGTGCGGGTGTACCGATCGGGGCGGTCCGTGGTGGCCGTCAAGCAGAACCCCGAGACGGCGACCGCAGCGGTGGTGACGCCGATGACCCTGCAGTTCGACCAGACGGTGGGTGGCTGAGCACGTAGTCCAGCCGGTCGGCGTGCCCCGCAGCGCCGGCGGGCTACGGCCGGGACATCGCCCGCCACACGACGCATGTCCCGCGGGGCGCGGGGTCCCGCCAGGCGGACGATGCGCTGCTGTTCTGACGCCGCGCAGCACCGGCAGCAGTCGGGGTCGACGTTCGAGTCGGCGTTGTTCGTCCAGGGTCGCTTCCAGAGCGCGACGCACCGAGCGCAGGTCGACGGCCACCGGTCAGGGGATGTGATCGCGCTGCTGACGCGATCTCGATCATCTCCGGGTGGACCAGCCGCCCTCCCTCATCGGGATGGTCGGCGATCACGCTGTGCAGCCGGGCTACGACGATGCCACCGGGTTCGACGACGGCCTGGACCTGGTCCCGATGCCCTCAAAGATGGCGGGGGCGAGCACCCCATCGCGCGGGGCCGCGACCGGGTAGGCACTGCGGCCTGATGAGCGAGGCGCCGCTGTGGACGTCGGTTGGCGTCACCCTCCGCCGTCGAGGGAGGTGGCTGCACGCTGCGGCCGTCAGCCACATCGTCCCCTGTCCGAGCGACGCCAACGGGCACGATGTTGGTCATTACTTTCGGTTCGGAGCGTCTCGCACCACGGTTCCGGCGCGGATCGGCCCCGAGCCACGCGCGGTTCCGCGGCGCGGCACGCACGAACGGTGACGCCGCCGACGGGAAGGGAACTCACATGATCCGCCGCCTCGAGCAGAGTGAAGGGCGCGTGGTCGGCTACTCGGTCTCCGGTGACTTCGAGGAGGAGGAGTACGGCCAGACACTCAGCGAGCTACGCGACGACATCGCCCGTGAGGGGACCATCCGGGTGTTGTTCCGGCTCTCTGACGTTCCGCTCACGTCGTTCATCCCGGTCCTGGATGAGGACCTGCGGTTCCTCAGGGAACACCGGGACGACATCGACAGGTGTGCCTTCGTGACCGACGACACCACCGCTGCAGCGGTCGGCAAGCTCGGTGACCTGCTGCCGTCGATCGACGTGGAGGTCTTCGGCAGCGACGACGAGCCGAAGGCTTGGGCCTGGCTCGAGTGAGGTGGTCCTCGCTGACCTCCCGTCGGGCCCAAGGACCGCAGTGCGCGCGGGGTGCGCTGGCGCCACGCGCGGGTGGTCGTAGCCGGCGTTGCGAACCGGTCGGGTACCTCAACGCCGGCACCACACCGTCACCATCCACGGCAAGGGCGACAAGGACGCCGCCATCCCGCTCGCGCCACGGACCCGTGCCGCGGTCGAACAGGCCGTCGACGACCTGCTCACCGGCCGGGCCTGGCACCGCTCCCCTGACCGGCGTGGGGTCGCGACCCGGCCCCTGGAGCCGATGTCTGTTCGGGCCACCGGTCAAGAGGACCGGCGGCGACCTACGCTCGTGCGCATGGGCGAGATGGTGATGCGTGACCAGAGCCGGGCCGGGCACGTGCTTGGCGGTGCCCAGGTCACCGGCCTCGCCGACGAGGTCACCGTCCGCGACATCCTGCGCACCCGTATCCGGGCGGAGGTCGCGACCTACAACGCCGATCCGGGACCGGTGTTCCGCGGGCTCATCCAGCCCGCGGACGGGGTCCGCCACAGCGACGGGTTCCGGATGCAACGGCCGCGCCCGCTCGACGCGGAGCTCCTCATCGCGGCCGCGGAGGAGGCGACCAGGCTCGGGCTGCTGCGGTTGCACCTCGACGGTCGGCCGGTGGACCTCGACGAGGTCATCACGCCGGCGGATCACGGCGAGCTCGCCGCCATCCTGGAGCGCTCGATCGTCGCCAGCGCCTCCTGACCGGCAGGGACACGCCCACCGCCAAGGTCACCGCTGCCAGCGACCATCGACGATGAGCGGCCGTGCGTGGACACCGGCCAGCTCCTCCTCGGCGAGGGAGAGCTCGGAGCGTTCGCCGTCGGCGACCGGGCCGGTCGCATCGTGTCCGAGCAGACTGCTGCCGGCCGACAGGGGGTCGTGGCACAGACGCAGCTCTCACTGCTGCGACAGGCCCGCTACGGCGAAGCGCAGCGGGCCCGCTACGCCCGGGGCAACGTCGCGGAGAAGGCGACCTCGCTCGCCACCGTGCTCGAGAGGATGCTGCACGCTCCCGACCACTGGCGGGCCTTCGCGGAGTGGCACATCCTGCTGGTGGACCGTCTGGTCGGCACCGCTGCCGGCGGCTGCGTGGTCAGCGTCCGGTGAGGGTGAGTTGGTCGACCGCGTTCTCCCGGGCGGCCTCCAGCGAGAACCTCAGGGGGATGGTCTGCCCGTCGCGCCAGGGTTCGGCCTGGTCGGTGTAGTGGCGGTGGAACGGTCGGCCTGACTGCCCGGTGAGGTTGATCCACCGGCTGTCATCGAGGTCGCCGAGGTCCACGATCATCCGCATGCTCGGCACCCAGTTGACCTCGTAGCCCTGGTGCGCGGTCCATCCGGTGGCGTTGACGATGTCCGAGCCGCCACCGAGCTCGAGCGGTCCTCGGTTGAACAGCCGCTCGATGGGCGCGATACCGGACTCGCCGAAGGGGCTGTGGGTCAGCGTCAGGGTGTGCATCTCGCCCCACCGCCAGTCGGCAGGATCGTCGGAGAAGGTGGTCTCCATCTCCTCGTAGGCACGTGCCATGGCCGCGTGCAGCACGTCGTCCCGTCCTTGCAGGTCGGGCTCGCCCGGCGCCTCCCACCACGGCGAGTCCGGTTCGTCCAGCAGGTCGCGCACGGTCTCCCACCAGCGCCCCCCGCCCGTGGGCCAGGCCCACTCCGGCAGGAGGTCGTGGTAGGTGATCTCGAGCAGGTGGCGCCAGGTCGCGTTGAAGGCCGCGGCACCTGCGGCGTCCGCGTCGTCCTGCAGGTCCCAGTCCGCGAGCACCTGCTGCACGAGGGCGACGCCCGCGTGATCACGGTCGTCCAGGTCGGTCACCACCGGAACGAGCGTGGCCGCGTTGGCGTTGTGGTTGTCCATCTGGAGGGCCAGAAGGTCCTCCGGGCCGTGCTGCTCGCGTGCCTCGAGGAGCTCGACGATCCGGGCTCCGCGGTGCCCGAGGGAGACGTCCACGGCGAGGAAGGGATCCGCGCCCGGGTTGAGGACGGGCTGGTTGGCGGTGGCGAGGTAGCCGTCATCGGGGTTGAGGGTCCAGGGCAGCTCCTCGAAGTCGAGGAAACGCTCCCAGCCCGCCTCACCGGTCCACCCGGCCTGTGGCAGCGTGCCGTCCCCCGAGCGCCTGACCGGGATCCGCCCCGGCGCCTGGTAGCCGATGTTGCCGTCGACGTCGGCGTAGACGAGGTTCTGCGAGGGAACCTCGAACCGACTGGCCGCCGCACGGAAGCTGGGCCAGTCCTCGGCGCGCATGAGGCGCGGCACCGCATCCATCGTCCCGACCGGATCGAGCGCCACCCAGCGCAGCGCGACGGCGTGTTCGACCTCGTCCTCGTCGTCCGGATCGGCGGCCCCGAGCCGTCCCTGCGCGATCTCGTCGCCGCTGCCTGACACGTCGGAGAACAGTGGGCCGTGGCGGGTCGAGCGGACCTCGATCGTGACGTCGTCGCCGCCGGCGACGCGGATCGTCTCCTCGCGGACGTCGAGGGGTTCCCAGCCGTCCTCGGTGAGGTAGCGGTCGGCGTCGATGCGCTCGATGACGAGGTCGGCGACATCGGCGCCGAGGTTGGTGAACCCCCAGGCGATGCGTGCGTTGTGGCCGATCACGATGCCTGGGACGCCCGAGAACGAGAACCCGGCGAGCTCATAGGGACAGTCGGGTCCGACCGGCTCGCACTGCAGGCCGACCTGGTACCACAGGGACGGCTGCGCGGGTCCGAGGTGCGGGTCGTTGGCCAGCAACGGCGCGCCGGTCGTCGTGCGGTCGGGTCCGAGCACCCACGAGTTCGAGCCGATGCCGTCACCACCGCCCTCACCGAGCAGCGCCGGTGCGAGTGCCAGGGCCTCGTGGGCGGCCGTCAGGGCAGCGTCCGCACCCGGTGTCCGCAGCAACTCAGCGGACTGGAGGAGCTCATCGCGCTCATCGTCCGGCTGATCGGGTCGCGTCTCGGCCGCCGCGGTGGCGGTTACCTGGTCCGGATCCTGCACGCCGGTGGCAGGGACGAACCCTCCGGTCGTGCTCTCGCCACCCTGGGGAAGGATCACCGGATGCCGCTGCGCGGGGAACGCAGGGAAGAGGTCGTCGAGTTCGCGGCCCTCGCCGAGCTCGACGTCGAGGAGCCGGGCACGCAGGAGTTCGTCCTCGAGGTTGGCGCGCAGGTCCCACGCCATGGCCTTCAGCCATGCCACGGAGTCGGCTGGGGTCCAGGGTTCGGGCTGATAGCCGCCGGCACCGGTCACGCGCAGCAGCGCGTGCTCGATGGACAGTTGGCTGCCGGAGCGTCCCTCCACCCATGCGTTCACGCCCTCGGCGTAGGCCTCCAGCATCGCCAGCGTGTCCTCCTCGAGCAGGTCGAGCTCCGCTTCGGCGACGCGGCGCCATCCGAGGGTGCGGATGAACCGGTCGGTGTCGACGGCGTCGGCCCCGAGCAGCTCCGCCACTCGTCCGGCGGTGACGTGTCGACGCAGATCCATCTCCCAGAAGCGATCCTGGGCGTGCACGTAGCCCTGGGCTCGGTACAGGTCCGCGCTGGTCGCCGCCACGATCGTCGGCACCCCGTAGGCGTCCCGGTAGACCTCCACGTCCTGGT
>PWWI01000096.1 GCA_003561535.1 Nitriliruptoraceae bacterium | reverse complement strand
GCTACGGCGGCACTGACCAGCGTGGTACCGATCATTCGGGAATTCAAACGCTTTTTCATCACGAACCTCCTGGAGGTCTTGCTTGCCTGTTATCTGAGTCGAATCACGCGTCCATGCCGTGCTGCTCCCGAAGCGAAAAAGCCTGCAGGAATGCGCTGATTACGCAACGGCGCGCGGGTACTGGTAGATGACACCCCAATCGCGCCGCTGGTCCAGCGCTCACCTGGAGGCCGTCTTGGCGGACTTGCAACACATGTTCAATCTAGACCCAGTCACGGTCACCGTCCGTACGCTAGCGCACGCAGTCGACCGGTCCGCCGGGGCGTCATTGCGCGAGCCCCTCGACTATCTGGAGCGGAAACTCCCAACCGGCAGTTAGGGCGGACCCTATCTCCGACAATCCCACGGACACGATCTCGACAAGCCGTTCGAGCTGCCCGTCAAGATCCGCCGAGTCCTGTTCGAAAGGATGCTTCCCGAATGACCGTTGCACCAACGAGTGCTGTCGCTTCCGTTTGCGCTACGCGCGATACCGCACATCAACCGCGGGGCTGACGTGCTATACGAATGGCGAACCGTACTGGAGAATCTCTGGATATTCATGAACAGTCTCAACCAACGGGAATCGCAGCAATCTACCGCTACTGAGGCACGTGACATGCTCATTCAGATCAATACCGATGACAACGTGAATCCTTCCGGTACGCTGACGAAGTGGATCGCAGCCACGGCCGGAGACGTCTTGGACCGCTTTGCCGACCAGGTGACGCGCGCGGAGATTCACCTCAGCGACTTGTAGCCCTGACGGAGGGCAGGACCAAGTGACGGCGCCGGTGGCGTCGACCAGAGTGCGGTAGCGCACCGACCCCGTGCACGGCACCGGCGAGACTGCTCGAAAGCCAGGTGCTGCCGAGCATCGGTGATGTCCTTCTGGAGGTCGCACATGAATCAGATTTCCATCCGTTCCGCCAAGAGCCGAGCCGTTCCATCCCTGCGTCTGGTGGCCGCCGCAGCGGGCCTATTCACGCTGGTTGCCTGTGCATCCGCGCCGCCGGCCCCCACCCATGCCCTGCAGGCCGCCGAGACCGCGATCACCAACGCCGAGCAGGCGCGAGTCGCGGATTACGCGTCGATCGAACTCAATGAGGCCCGTGAGAATCTCGCGGCGGCCCGCAAGGCCGTACAGGACAAGGAGATGGCCCGAGCCGAGCGTCTTGCCGAAAAAGCTCGCGTGAACGCGGAACTCGCCTCCGCCAATGCCGGGTTGACCAGAGCGCGGGTCATCAACGAAGAGATGCAGACCAGCATCGACGTCCTGAAGCAGGAAATGCAACGCGGACCAGGAGCACGACCATGAAAACGCCCTGTTTCACGCTTTCCCGGCTGGTCGCAGTTACCGCCGCCAGCCTTCTCCTTGTGGCGTGCGCGGCGCCGATAACGGTGCCACAGGGTGTCGACAGCACCCGTAACAAGCTGATGCAACTCCAGGCGAATCCGCAACTGGCCAGCCGGGCGCCGGTGGAGATCAAGGATGCGGAAGCCGCCGTACTTGCGGCCGAGAAACCCCAGGCGGACGCAGAACTGGCCCGACACCTGGAGCTGATGGCGGATCGCAAGGTCGACATCGCGATGGCCTGGGCGCAAACCCGCCTGCTGGAGGATCAACGCGCGGCGTTGAGCGAGCAGACCGCGACAGCGCGCCTGGACTCCCGCACGCATGAAGTGGATCTGGCTCGGCGTGAGACCGCCGAACTGCAGCGACAGATCGAAGGGATGAACGCCAAGGCCACGGACCGGGGTCTGGTCCTCACCTTGGGTGACGTACTCTTTGCGACGGGTCGGTCCGAACTGAGGGGTGGCGCGGTTCGCAACCTCGACCAGCTAGCCGCGTTTCTCAGGCAGTATCCGGAGCGCACCGCAATCATCGAGGGCCACACCGATAGCGTCGGCAGCGCGGGTGCAAACCTCGAACTGTCGCAACGCCGCGCCGATTCGGTGGAGCAATACCTGATCCGCCAGGGCGTGGACTCCAACCGTCTCCGCGCAACCGGCAGGGGCCAGGGATATCCGGTCGCCGACAACGATACCGCCTCGGGCCGTCAACAGAACCGTCGCGTCGAGATCATCATCTCGGACCCGGGCAGATCGTAAGTCTTAGACGGAATCAGGCCGGCGCTGTCCTGACTTTCACGAACCTGACTTTCTCGAACCAATCGGCGCGCTGCCGGAGACCGAAAAGACCGGATCCGGCAGGTCGACTAGCGTTGAAGCGTCAGCCAACCCGATGAGGGATTCATTTATGAGCAAGCATGAGAAAGTCTCCCCCGTATCCTTGTTTCAGCTCGCCAAGACCGCCAACCCGACCACGGTGCTGTTGGTCGAAGATGATCACACCGACGCGGGATTGATCCTGGAGGCACTGGCGGAACCGAAAGACCGTTCGGTTCAGCTCGAATGGGTAACGTGTCTCGCCGATACACTGGACCGGCTGGCACGGGGAGGGATCGACGTAGTCCTGCTGGATCTGACGCTGCCCGACGGCGAGGGGATCGAGGCGTTTGACCGGGTGTTACAGGCTGCGCCCGATGCCCTGATTCTGGTGCTGAGCGCCGCGGACAACGAAGAAACCGCGCGCCGTGCGGTGCGGCGCGGCGCGCACGACTATCTCGCCAAGGGCCATGCGGACACCTACTGGCTGCCGCGTGTCCTGCGCTACGTCACCGAACGCAAGGCGACCGAGAAGGTGTTGCGGCAGGCCGAAGAGAGATTGTTCGAGGAAAAGGAGCGCAGCCGAGTCACCCTCGATTCAATCGGCGACGCCGTGTTGGCCACCGACCTTGCATTCAGGGTGACCTATCTCAATCCGATGGCCGAGGAAATGACCGGCTGGTCGCAGACTGAGGCCCTGGGCCGACCGCTGGCGGAAGTGTTCAACATCGTCGATGGCGCCACCCGCACCCTCGCCGCGAATCCGGCCCGGCGAGCCATCGAGCAGGACCAGACCGTGGGCCTGGCGATGAATTGCGTGCTGATCCATCGCGATGGGACCGAGACCATGATCGAGGATTCCGCCGCGCCCATCCATAATCGCGAGGGCCGGGTGACCGGAGCGGTGATCGTGTTTCACGACGGCAGTCAAGCGAGGGACGTCACCGAGAAGATGGCCCATCTGGCGCAGCACGATGTGCTGACCGGCCTACCCAATCGGATGTTGCTGAAAGAGCGGTTCTCCCGTGCGATCGCCCTGGCCCAGCGGAACCGCAACCAGGTCGGGCTGCTTTTTCTGGATCTGGATCGTTTCAAGCACGTCAACGACTCCCTCGGGCACGCGACCGGCGACCGGGTGCTGCAGGCGGCGGCGGAACGAATGGTGGGCTGCGTGCGCGCTTCGGACACGGTCTGCCGCTACGGCGGTGACGAGTTCGTGATCCTGCTGACCGCAATCAAGCGGGCGCAGGATGCGGCCTTCGCCGCAGAGAAGCTGCATGCCGCGTTCGCCGAACCGCTCGCCATCAACGGGCACAGGCTCCAGCTCGACCTGAGCATCGGCATCAGCATATATCCCGATGATAATGATAATGTTGACGATCTGATGCACCACGCAGATACCGCGATGTTGCAAGCCAAGGCCAACGGCGACAACCGCCGCCGGTTCTGCGCCACCGACATGGACCGTCGTGCGATAGCGATGCGAGCGACGAGCCGAATCGATAGAGCGGTCATCAAATCAGAAGCTCAGGCCGGCGGGCGGTAGCAGAACAGCACCTGGGCAACGCCCCATCGGTAGGACAATTGATTGGGGTGACCGCGCGCGTTTAGGCTGCCTTACCGGCGAAGCCGGTCTTCACGGGGTCGG
>PWWI01000260.1 GCA_003561535.1 Nitriliruptoraceae bacterium | reverse complement strand
TCTTCCCACGTCGGACCGGCACCCTGGGTGGTCTTCCATGCGACTCTCTGACGTTGCCGACATGGCCGCTGGCTCCTTCGGGGAACGCGTCGCGTTCACCTGCGGGCCGGACTCGATCAGCTACGAGCAACTCGCCGCCGCGGCCAGGACGGCCGCTATGGAACTGCGCGAGCAGCGGTACCAGACGCTGGCGTACCTGGGGCAGAGCAGCGTGGCCTTCCCGCTGGCGATGTTCTCGGCCGCCTACGCCGGGATGCCGCTGATCCCCCTGAACTACCGGCTCTCCGATGAGCAGCTTCGCCAGCAGCTCCAGCTGCTGGAGGCACCCCTGCTCCTCGTCGACCCCGAGTACACCCACGTGCTCGAGGGCCTGCAGGTACCACACCAACTCACGCACGACTGGAGCTCCGCTGCACGTACGTCGCCGCCGCGGGCCCTCGATGTCACGATCGACGACGATGCGCAGCCGGCGCTGATCCTGTTCACCAGTGGCACCGGTGGCGCGCCGAAGCAGGCGGTGTTGCGACACTCGCACCTGACGAGCTACGTGGTGCAGTCCATCGAGTTCGGGAACGCGCATCCCGACGAGGCCACGCTGACGAGCGTGCCTCCCTACCACATCGCGGGGGCGGGCGCGGTTATCAGCAACACCTTCGCCGGTCGGCGTGTGGTCTACCTGCCGAACTTCAGTGCCGAGGCATGGTTGGACGGCGTGCGCTCGGAGGGGGTCACCTCGGCGATGGTCGTTCCGACGATGCTGGCGCGCATCGTCGAGGCCCTCGGTGACCGACCGGCCGAGACGCCGAGCCTGCGCCACGTCGCCTACGGCGGTGCGAGGATGCCCCGCCCCGTGATCGAGGCCGCACTCGAGCGCTTCCCCGACGTGGCGTTCGTCAACGCCTACGGGCTGACCGAGACGAGTTCGACGATCGCCCTGCTCGACGGCGCCGCGCACCGCAAGGCGATGGCCTCCGACGACCCCGAGGTCCGCAACCGACTCGCCTCCGTGGGCCGGCCGCTGCCCGGCGTGGAGATCCAGATCCGTGACGGATCGGGTGCGCCCGTCGCGACCGGTGAGACGGGCAAGCTCCACGTCCGCGGTCCCCAGGTCTCGGGTGAGTACCGCGGCATAGGGTCGGCGGTGGACGAGCAGGGCTGGTTCGCGACCGGCGATGTCGCCAGGTTCGACGGCGACGGCTTCCTGTTCGTCGAAGGGCGGTCCGACGACATCATCATCCGCGGCGGCGAGAACATCAGTCCCGATGTCATCGAGGACGTGCTGTTGCGGCACACGAGCGTCCGCGACGTGGCGGTCGTGGGGGTGCCCGACCCGGAGTGGGGCCAGGAGATTGTCGCGGTCGTCGTGCCGGAGGACGGTGCCTCGGTCGAGGAGGAGGAGCTCCGCGAGTGGGTGCGGGCCGCCCTGCGCAGCTCGCTGACGCCGAAGGAGATCCACGTCGCCCCGGAGCTGCCCTACACCCCGACCGGCAAACTCAAACGAGCACAGGTCCTCGAAGAACTGGCTATCACATGAGCATCGCAGCACCGTCGTTCGCCGCCTGGGACCATGCCCGCCCCGGGGTGTGGATGTTCACCGACGACCTGGACAGGGATCAGGCCGTCTCGCTCGTCACACGGCTCGAGGCACTGGGCTACTCGTCGCTGTTCGTCCCGGAGACGACCGGCCGTGACCCCTTCGCCCACCTCGCGGCGCTCGGCGAACACACCTCCAAGCTCGTCCTTGCGACCGGGATCGCCAGCATCTTCAACCGGCACCCCGGCTCGATGCAGCAGGTGTCCCAGACCCTGGCGGAACAGGTGGACGGGCGCTTCCTGCTCGGCCTGGGCGTCAGCCACGCACCGATGGTCGAGGGGCTCCGGAAACTGGACTACTCACGCCCCCGGGCCCAGATGCAGCAGTACCTGGAGGCGATGAACGCCTCACCCTATGCCGGCCCGCCACCGCCGCGGCCTCCGGCCCGGGTGCTCGCCGCCCTCGGTCCTCGGATGCTCGAGCTCGCCGCAGAAGCGGCGGACGGGGCGCACACCTACTTCGTGACCGCCGACCACACGGCGCAGGCGCGTCAGGCGCTCGGACCCGACAAGATCCTGGCCGTCGAGCAGAAGGTCGTCCTCGAGACGGAGCCGGCCCGTGCCCGAGATCTCGCACGGGTCTCGATCTCCCGGTACGCGCGACTACCGAACTACCGGAAGAGCTGGGCGCGCCTCGGCTTCACCGACGAGGACATCGAGGAGCTGTCCGATCGACTGGTCGACGGCCTGGTCGCCTGGGGCTCCGAAGATGACCTGCGGGGACGGATCCGTGCCCACTACGACGCGGGCGCCACACACGTGTGCCTCCAGCCTGTGGTGGAGGCGGGCGACGAGGACGCACGCTGGGCGGTGCTGGAGGCCCTGGCGCCGGGTGCCGACTGAGGGACGGCGCTTTGGCCGTGGGCGATCCCACAACGGCGCCGACGAGGCGTCCAGTGCCGGGGCGATGTCGCCACGACGATGCTGCGAGGAGGGCCATATGACGGGGCGACGTCGGTGGATCGTGACCGGAGCGAGCTCGGGGATCGGTCGAGCGATCGCTCGGGACGCACCTGAGGAGGGGGACGCGGTCGTCATCGTCGCGCGGCGACGGCCGGCATTGGAGTCGCTGCGCGACGAGATGGTCAGGCGCGACCTCGAGGTCGCGGTCGTCGACGGTGACATCCGTGAGCAGGAGACCATCGAGCGTGCCGCGGAAGCTGCTGAGGTCTTCGGCGGCCTCGACTGCCTCGTGAACAGTGCCGGTGGGGGGTTCCCATCACCGATCGAGGAGGTCTCGGCGAACGCGTGGCGGGCCATCTTCCGTCTCAACACCGAAGCCGTCTTCCTGTTGTCCAATCGGGTCTTCCCGCTGCTGTGTGATGCGGCGGCCGGCTGCATCGTGAACATCGGCTCGGCTGCCGGGTGGGCGATCGATCCGAACGTCGCGCCGTACGCGGCGTCGAAGGCGGCCATGCACCACCTGACCCGTCACCAAGCCGTCGAGTGGGCGAGGTACGGCATCCGGGCCAATGTCATCGCGCCGGGCCCGACGGCGGTCGACGGCAACCGCTGGTCCACCGACGAAGGTCGTGAGCAGGTGCGGAGCATGGCGGCGCTCGGCGTCCCGGCCGAAGCACGGGATGTCGTGGCATTGATGCGGTTCCTCGTCTCCGATGATGCCCGGATGATCACCGGTCAGGTCCTCAACGTCGACGGTGGCTTCGTCGGCTGGCCGCTGACACCCCACGGTTGAGGTTGCAAGCGTTCTGGGTCGCACGGGAGATGACCGCTGGCCAGCGATCGTGCGGTCCCGCACTGTGGTGACAGACGGTCCGCCGTCGAAGGAATGGTTTTGCGGGCGGGATCCCGGTCGGGTCCGAAGCTCCTTGCTCTCCTGAACGGGATCAGGAATGGGGACCTGCCGCCACCATGCTCGACCTGGGAAGCAGGCTCGGCGTAGACCAGAAGAGGATGCACCAATGAGCAGACTGCACGGTCGCAAGGTCTTGGTCGTGGGAGCAGGAACTCAACGGAAAGACGGGACGGCCTCTGATCATATTGGGATCGGTCGGGCTGTCTCGATCCATCTGGCGCGCGGTGGGGCCTCCGTCGCCTGTGCTGACATCGACATCGGAGCTGCGCAGCAGACGGCAGAGTTGGTCGAAGAAGAGGGCGGTAACGCGATCGCGCTGCAAGTCGATGTCAGAGATGCTGACGCATGCCTTCAAATGTTGGAGTTGAGCAAGGAGATGCTTGGCGGCATTGACGGCCTCGTACTCAATGTCGGCGTGGCTCGAGGTGATGGTCTGCATGGAACAGATCTAG
>PWWI01000055.1 GCA_003561535.1 Nitriliruptoraceae bacterium | reverse complement strand
TGGCTACCGCGATGTCCGCCGCGCGGTCGTGCGAGGGTTCCCGTACGTCGTGTTCTACCGCCACCAGCCGGATCGGATCGACGTACTCCGGATCCTGCACGCAGCCAGGTCCGATGCCGACCGGCCCCCGGGTGAGCCTCTGCGGTAGGCCCGCCGGCTACCCAAGGTGGTCCCGGTACCCCAGGACGTCGCAGCGGCGGATGCGCCGGTACCGGTCAACAGCTCAGCAAGATCGGGCGACTTCCCCGATCCGCAACGCTCCGACGAACGGCAGGGCTGGTTCCAAGAGAGGAGCGGGATGCTGAGTGATGCCACGGAGAACTGAGTTCAGCCCGTGGTGGCGAACTGCCTCGCCAGCTGCCGCCAGCGGCGCTGGCGGAACCGGTAGAACGCCCACGCGTATGCGGTGACGGGCAGCGTGGCCCAGCCCGCATCGATCACGACCCGGTCGGTGTAGCGGCAGCGGTCTGCACTGAGCGGTTCGACCACGATGTCGTGGACCCAGGAGCGGATCAGACCGCCGTGCTCGTCGCTGGTCAAGGTCATCTGCTCGTGGTCGATCCGGGCGACGGTGAGGTGGTGCCGGTTGAGCGGCAGCACCCCGAACAGCCAGGTGAGGCCGACGATCTGCTCGCCCTCGCGCCACTCGTCGGTGCGGTGGGCGATGACCGGGAACCTGAGGAGGCCGCGGGTCACGGTGAGGAACGCCTTGGGGGTACGGACGGCCTGCCAGACGGACTCGGCGGGCGCGTCGAGATCCACGGTCCGGCTCACGGTGAGGGTGTTCCTGGTGCCGGTTTCGGTGGTGCGGGTGTTCACGATGGTCCTGTCGGTGTCTCGGCAGCCCACCGGCGCTGCGGCCCTGCGTGCTGCGGATCGAACGCCGCAGCCCTCAGCGCTGCAGCCCGTGGCCCCGTGCTCGGAGCCGACGAACCCCAGCATCCTGAGCAAGCCTCATGTTCTGCAACTCGCGTTCGGGAGGGTGCCCATGCCCACGCCAGGACCTCGACGCAACGCCGCTGGAGCCCGCAGAACCCCCGTCCAGGACCGTTCGCGCACGACGGTCGCCATCATCCTCGAGGCTGCTGCTCAGGTCTTCAGCGCCCACGGCTATGCGGCGACGACCAACCAGATCGCGGCGCGGGCCGGGGTGTCGATCGGCACGCTCTACCAGTACTTCGCCGACAAGGACGCCCTGCTCGTCAGCCTCGCCGAGCGGCATGTCGAGGAGGCCCGGGAACAGCTCGGCGGCGCACTGGGCGCCGTACTGGAGGCGACCGGCCCGGACGGGGACCGCGCGATGCTGGTGCGCACCACCGTGGAGACGGTGGTCGCGCTCAACCGCCCGGGTGACCTCCACACGCTGCTCTACACCACCGCGCCGCGCGCCCCGGAGCTGGTCGCGACGCTCGAGGGGCTGCGCGACGACCTCGCCGCGGCCGTGGCCGTGCTGCTCCAAAGCGACGGGGTGCCCCCTGAGGATGCCCGCCGGCGGGGTCACGCCCTGGTCGTGGCGATCGACGCGTGCATCCACGAGCACGTGCTGGCCGCGGACTCCGAGGAGGACCACGCTCAGCGCGTGGGGGACGTCACGACCCTGGCGCTCACGACCCTCGCCGCGTACGCCGCCACGACGTGACGCACCGGCAGGACGTTCGTGCCGGCACTCATCCGGGCTGCTGGACCGGGTCGTCGAGCGCGAGCCCGTCGTCGACCGCGTCCGGGGAGGTCCAGGCCAGGACGGCGCTCGGGCGGAAGAACAGAGCGGTGCAGGTGGCCGGATCGGGTCCCTGGATCGGTGGATTCGGGCCGAGTTGGCAACGAGGAGCCCCACCCCGGCACCTTCTGGCCGGTGGCCTGCTGCAGGGCCGGCATCAGGCACCGCGATTCGAAGTTGCGTGGTCAGCGGCGAGAACGGGCGAGGTAGGTCGTCTGCGGCCCCAGCTCCGACGACGAGGGCTCCTGAGATTTGGACAGGCTTGGACGGCGGGCCCTCAGAGGCGGATTCCGGCCTCGGGCCAGAAACGCAGAATCCGGGCTTCCAAGGGGGTATTGGAGCCCGAATTCGAAGTGGTCAGGGGCGGGATCGAACCGCCGACACCACGACATTCAGGTACGCAGTTTGACGCGAACTGGCCGAATTGCGGCGAACTGAGCGAATTGACGGTTGCTGAAGCGGTAGTCGGTTGGACGGATTTGGATGGCGGCCCGGTCCGGAGGGGCACGCCGCGAGCCGGTTTCCCGATCTGGGAACCGACGGTTGGCGGGTGTCGGCTGGTCATGCGGAAGCTGCTCATGGTGGGTGTCGGACCGTCGCAGTAGGCCGGATCGCGACGAGATGCGTCCTGCAGACGTATGCGCGATGCCATCGACCTGGCGGTCGTCGCTCACAGGGCTTGATCACCGGCATCGACGAGGCCGAGGCGTTGCGCCAGCGCTGCCGCCTCTGTGCGGTTGGTCGCGCCGAGCTTGCGCAGCAGGTTGGACACGTGGACGCTCACGGTCTTCGGGGAGATGAACAGGTGGTCCGCGATCGCGGTGTTGGTCCAGCCTTGCGCGACGAGGTCGAGGACTTCACGTTCTCGGACCGTCAGCCGGAGGGCCTGGGGCTGCTCGCCGTCTGGCCCCGGCACTGGCATCCGGATGCGGCGTGCCAGCGCCCGGATGTCAACGCCCAGCGGGTTGGCTCCGATCTCCTCGGCGAGCTGGGCCGCTTGGCGAAGCTCCTCCCCGGCAGCCTCGGTGGCACCGCCGGCCAGGGCGATGAGTGCCTGCGCCCGGTGCAACCGCAGCTGTGCCTGCAACGGTCGCTCGCCGCGATCCACCGCATGCCGGATGGCGGCTGCCCAGGCTGCCGGATCGGGCTCGCCTCGCAAGCGTGTGAGCTCCGCGTCCGCGCGGGCGAGGCTGAGCGGTGCGGCGAGCCGCGTCGAGGATGCTGGCGGCAGATCGTCCAGGCGTGCCCGCACGTGGGCCACCCACGTCGAGGCACGCTCGCACAGGCCACCACGGGCATCCTCGTCTCTCTGGGCCGTCACGGCTGCGACGTGGACCGCGTAGGCGACCAGTCGTACCCGGTCGTCGAACAGGTCGCCGTCGACGTACGGTTCCAGCCGGGCCAGGGCCTCGTGCGGTCGGCCCTCGGCCACCAGGAGCTCCGCGCCGGCGCCGGCCAGCGGTACGAGGAACTCGGCGTCGAAATCGTCGCGGACCACGGCATCGGCAGCGTCGACGAGCCGGCGCGCTGCGTCCAGCCGTCCACGACCTACCGCCACCTGCCCGCCGACCGTCCCGAGGTAGATCGTGTTGGCCACGATGAGCCTGCGCCGGTCAACGCGGGCCAGGTGGGACTCCGCCTCATCCCAGCGCCCCAGTCGGTAGGCGGCCAGCGCGGCGGTGATCGCGGCGAAGTCGATCGCCCCGGTGACGATGCCCTGTTCGTCGGCCAGCTCGAGGGCTCGAACCGTGGCTGCGGCTGCCTCCTCGGCGCGGCCACCGAGCAGCAACGTTGCACCCTGGTTCCCCAGGGCATGAGCAGCTCGGTCGACCTCACCGAGCTGCAGGTGCAGGTCGACGGTCTCGCGAAACGCCTCGAGTCCGGCATCCAGGTCGGTAACGAGGTTGGCGCCGTAGCCGTGCAGCGCGAGCGCGCGAAGGCTCGGGTCGCCGAGCTCATCGGCCAACTCCAGCGCCTGTCGGAACTGCGGGAGGGCCTCGTCGAACCGCCCGAGGTGCGCCAGCATCCAGGCGTGGTACCGCAGCGCCTGGAACCGCGCAGCCGACTGGACGTCCCCAGCGGCCTGCAGCGCATCCGCTGCCGCTTCCAACGCCTCGGTGTTGCGGCCGTTCGCCCATAGGGCGCCAGCGAGCTCACGCCGCGCGTAGACGCCG
>PWWI01000299.1 GCA_003561535.1 Nitriliruptoraceae bacterium | reverse complement strand
CGAAGGACCGCGTTCCCACATTGCCGCTTCCCGCGTTTGCCTCCCTGGACGGGGCACCGACGGCGGTTATGGGCGGCAGGGCTTCGACTCGTCGGCGATCGGAATCACGGCTCTCGTGTGCCACGCCGTGGGCGGTGTCCGTGACAAGCACCTGGGCAGGGCTACGGGTCGCGCCGCACGCGTCAAGCGAGCTCCACGGGTACCGGCGCGGATCGGGCCAAGCGTCCGTCGAGGGTCAGCAACGTCGCGCCGAGCGTCTCGGCGCACGCGATGTAGAGCCCTTCACGCAACGCGATGTTCTTCCTCAACTCCCACGCCCGCTGGACCAACGGCGCGACCGGAAGACGCTCAACAGGAAGCCGGACAAGGCGGTCGAGCGCCCGAGTGACCCTGGCAGCTTCGGCATCGCCGCCCCGTACCAGACGCCCCAGTGCGGACAGCACCTCGGCATCGAGGTGGGCGGGTGCCGCGAGCGTGGCCCCACGCATCGTGGCGGCCACCGCATCGCCGCGGTTCGATCGGCGCAGCACCTCGACCACGACCGATGCGTCGACCACGAAGAGCTGCACGCTCACGCGACGTCGATGTCCCGGCGGCCTTGCTCGACCAAGGTGACGCTGTCCGGACCTTCGCTGGGCAGTGGAGGGTCTCCTCGCACCTCGTCGAGCCACTCCTCCAGGGTCGGAAGTACAGCGTGGCGGTGCAGGACCTCGATCACGTACGCACGCAGACTCATCCCGGCAGCGTCCGCGCGCCGGACCAGCTCGCGATGCGTGGGTTCGTCCAGGTCTCGGATGTGCAGGTTCACGGCCATGCCCGGATGGTAGCACTTCGCTACCAGCATCACCCAGAGGCAGGATGCCGCATCAGTTGTGTGCGACCAGACCCGACGACCAAGCCGCACAACATCACGGCTGCCGAGCGCCTCTCCCGGCAGCCGCGAGCTGACTCTGAGTCTTGCCGGGCGCCGGTGGCGCCGGCGAGGTAGGTCGCGACGAGGTAGGTGCGGTTGCGGTCGAGGGCGCCGCGGGCCCGGTCGTAGCGGCGGGACTGGCGGGTCTCGGCGTGTCGTGCGACGTCCTGTACGTCTCGCCGGCTGCCGCCGGCGGCGTGTCGGTCGACTCGCCTGCCATCCGGGCGGGCGAGCAGCGGTGCTTCGGTCCGTTCGCCGACCGCCGCGTCGATGGCTCGAGCTGTCGGTGGGTCAGGGGTTGCTCGGATACGAGTGATCACCGCGCCTTCCTCACGAGCACTTACTACAGCACGACGTGAGGAGGATCACGGTGGTCACCCCTACCAGCATGGACCTTGGGATCTGGCTGCGCCAGCAGCTTGAGCGGGCGAGTGGGGATCTGCTGCGCGAGATGGTGCGCACGACCGCGCAGGCGCTGCTGTCCGCGGACGCCGACCGGGTGTGCGGCGCCGAGGACGGCACGGTGTCGGAGGCGCGGGTCAACAGCCGCGACGGCTACCGGATGCGGGGCTGGGATACCCGGGTGGGCACGATCGAGCTCGCGATCCCGAAGCTGAGGTAGGGCTCGTACTTCCCGGACTGGCTGCTCGAGCCCCGCCGTCGCGCGGAGCGCGCGCTGGTGCAGGTCATCGCGGACTGCTACCTGGCCGGGGTGTCGACCCGCCGGGTCGACAAGCTGGTCAAGCAGCTCGGCTTGGACGGGATCTCCAAGTCCCAGGTCTCGGAGCTGGCCAAGAGCTTGGACGAGGTCGTCGAGGGACGGCGGAACCGGCCACTCGATGCGGGCTCGTACACCTACCTGTGGTGGCTGCGGTGACCCAGAAGGTCCATGAGGGCGGCCGCATCGTCACCGTCGCCGTGGTCCACGCCGTCGGCGTGAACGCCGAGGGCCGGCGTGAGACGCTGGGGATGGACGTGATCACCTGCGAGGACGGGGCCGGGTGGACCGCGTTCCTGCGGTCGCTGGTGGCCCGCGGGCTGTCGGGGGTGGAGTTGGTCATCTCCGATGCTCACGCCGGCCTGAAAGTCGCCGTCGCGGCCGTGCTGCCCGGAGCTGCGTGGCAACGGTGCAGAACCCACTTCATGCGCAACCTGCTCTCGAGGGTGCCGAAGTCCGCGCACGGCCTGGTCGCGCCGCTGGTGCGCTCCATCTTCGACCAGCCCGACCGTGACTCCGCGTGGGCGCAGCACGGCCGGATCGTTGAGCAGCTCACGGGCCGGTTCGACGCCGCCGCAGGGCTGCTGGCTGAGGCCGGTCACGAGATCCTGGCGTTCACCGCCTTCCCCAAGGCCCACTGGCGTCAGCTGCGGAGCAACAACCCGTTGGAGCAGTTGAACAAGGAGGTCTGCCGCCGCACCGACGTGGTCGGGGTCTTCCCCAACCGGGCCGCGATCATCCGCCTCGTCGGCGCGGTCCTGGCCGAACAGCACGACGAGTGGCAGGTCGCCCGCCGCTACATGTTCGCCGACTCCCTGGCCGCCGCACGCGACCGAACCAAGCAACCCGACGACCAGGAGGACCAGCCAGCCCTACCCGACGCCGCCTGACCCGACATCAGCGACCCAGGATGACACCCACCCCTACACCACCCTGACGGACGTGACCAGGCCTCGACCCGCACTCGCACTCCCGGAACGGGACGCCGACGACGCCGGAGTCATGCGCGTCCAGTCACAACGGGCGGGCGCGCGACAGCACGGCTTCGCTGCGGCCTTCGTCATCGATCTCGGCCGCTCATCCTGACGCCTCCCCGGCGGATGCGATCGCACCGTGGACCCTGTGGCCAGCGTCCTCGAGAGCCGCGCAGGCGTCTCCCACGTGGTCCTTTCCGACGAGGAGCCAGTCGGTGCCATGGGTTGAGAGCACGAAGATCGGAACCCCGGCCTCAGCCAAGGGCACGGCCAGCGAGGCCAGGATCCCGGTCAGGTGGAAGGGCAACGGCCCACGCACCGACAACGCCAGCCAACCAGGCTCCGCCTGCACGTCGGAGGGAACCTCCGCCTGCGGAAGGACGACCGACACCTCGTCGGCCGTGCGGGTGATCGACACCAGCGGCTGCAACACCTGGTCGGCCCAACGGGGGACGGCATCCTCAGGCGAGAGGCGGCAGACCGCGAGCAGCGTCGCGTGCAGATCGAGCTCCACGGTCCCTCCTTGGTTCGGCGACCAACGCTACGCCACCGAGCCGAGCCGGCGGGGGTCGACACGCCGGCGCGCTCGATGGGTGGCCGAAGGGGCGAGGTCCACCCTGGCTGGCCGTTGGTGCTGGCGTTGATCCGCCCGGCCTTGTCCTGGTGTGTGGCAACTGCTTGGGTGGGGGTCGCCCGGACGAGCTCAGGCCTGGGACGCCGCGACCGTGGAGGTATCGATGCAGCTGGGGGTGGCCATCCCGCTGCTCGTGGTACCTGGGGGAAGGTGGCCGGTTCCGCGCTGGACGGACATCCGTGCGCGGGCACTGGCTGCCGAAGAGGTGGGGTTCGATCTGGTCGTGGTCGAGGATGTGTTGTCCTGGCCGCAGGGGGACATCACGGGCGGTGCATGGGAGTCCGTGTCGCTGCTGGGCGGATTGGCTGAGGCGACCTCGACGATCCGGATCGGGCACTCGGTGCTCAACGCGCCGTACCGGGCGCCTGGACTGATCGCCCAGATGGCGGCGACACTGGACGAGATGTCGGATGGTCGGTACGTGCTGGGTATCGGGGCCGGGAACAGCCCGGATGCCGACTACGCCGCCTTCGGCATCCCGGCTGATCCGCGGTTCTCGCGCTTCATCGAGAGCTTGCAGATCATCGTCGCGTTGCTCCGGGACGGACACGCGACCTTCGAGGGGCGGTTCCATCAGGCGTCCGACGCTCAGTTGGTGTTGCGCGGCCCGCGCGAGCAGGGTCCACCCATCGTGGTGGGTGCAGGTGGTCCGCGCATGAAGGGTGCGGCCGCCCGCTGGGCTGACGAGTGGAACTGGTGGACGCCGCCCAGCGACCTGAGTGAGGTTGCTGGTCACCTCGCCGCGCTGGATCGCGCTTGCGAGGACGTCGGACGCGACCCGGGATCGATCCGACGGTCACTGGACGTCTACTTCCCGGTGATCGACGGCGAGCCGACCGATGACCGGATCGCGCAACAGCTGCTGTCCCTCGGCGAGCTCGGCGTCGATGAGGTGCGCTGCTACCTCGAGAAACAGCCGACCCAGCGGGACTGGCTCGCCGCGACCGAGCGGATGGCGGGTGTCGTTGACCAGGTTCACAGCGCGTGAACGTGGGCCTGTCCCGATGGTGGGGACAGAGCGAGCGGTCCCTACCCGGTGCAACGCAGCGGGTGCTGAGCCACGCGGTCCAAGTGGTGCGCTGACCCAGTCGTTCGCCGAGTACTGCGTCAGCACAAGCCATGCTCACCACCAGCAGCGGTGCGCGGGCCACGCGATCCGTGCGCCGAACGACAGCACGTGAGGAGCCACTGCCGAACCACGTGGGCAACACGCCGGCAGGCCCTACCGAACGCCGTGCCAGCACCGTCCGCAGCCCGCTCCTCGAAGCCCGAAGGACCGTGGTCTCGGAGCGGTTCCGCTTCGTGCGCGCCCTCCCGATCGAGACCTCCATCGGTGTGGTGGTTGTGCGCGTCCGGCTCCCGATCGACGTTCGATCGACATCACGGTTGCGTGTTCCGCCTCATGGGTGCGGTCGCGGCGGTCGCGAGTGGGTTACCCATCGGCGGAGGCGGAGGACGACCTCGCGTCCTGGACGGTGAGGACCACCACGCGGCCATCGGCCGCGTGGTGCTCGTAGACCAGCAGCATCCATCGCCACGGCCCGAGGACGAAGCGCAGGTCCTTCCATCGTCCGGTGAGCTCGGTGCCCAGACGGGGGAACTCGCACAGTGGCTGCAGGCAGGAACGCACGCGCTCTCGGGTCGCCGCAGGCAGCGTCAGGACGGCGATGAGCCGGTCAAGGTCCTCGACCGCAGCGCGGGCGAACTCGACGCGAGCCACGCCCTACAACTCGTCGAGACCGATCGTGTCACCCGAGGCGGCCTGGCGACGGCCGAGCTGGGCCTGCTCCCAGGCTCCATCGATCCCGTCGAGGACCGCCACGACCGTGTCCGCGTCGGGGCCCGCGTCATCGATCGCCGACGAGAGCAGTGAGCGCGCCAGCGTCCCCTCGTTGACGTGCACGCGTGCTGCCAACCGTGCCAGCTTGCTGGCACGCTCGGGGTCGAGGGTGATGTTGATCCGTTGCGAAGCCATGCACCCAAGCTACACGTTACGTGTCGAACCGTGCACCGCTGAGCGGGAGCGGTTCCGGGTGGGTGCTCGCCACAGCAGACCCGCCCATCATCACGCGTCGTGCGCGCCGAGGCGGCTTGTTCCAGATGCGGTTCTTCGCCGCGCCGCCCCCTCGAGGTAGCCCGACCGAACCCGAGAATGAACGCCTCCGGATACGCGACCTGGTTGGCGACCGGGCGCACGGGTTTCAGGGGCCACGAGTGGCCGCGGTCCGAGTCTGCGCCGAGGACCCGTGGACTCAGATCCGAGAAAGAGGCCGTGATGTCGGTGGATCGAGCTCAACCCCCGAAGGTCTCGGGATCCACGCCCAGCTGCTGCATGAGCGCGAGGCTGTCGACGAAGTCACGGTCCTCGACGATCTTCCCGTGCTCGTCACAGCGAGAGAAGTTGGCGATCTCGAGCTCCACGTGGTTGCCCGACGCGGGGATGCCCATGAACTCGCCCTGGTGGGTTCCGCTCACCCGAAGGCGTGAGGCGACCACATCGCCTTCAGCCACGACGTCGAGCACCTCGACGGTCAAGTCGGGCAAGCCCTCGACCAGCTCACGGTCGGACTCGACGAACGCTTCCCGCCCGCGGACGGTCTCACGCTCGTCCGGGCCGGGGTAGAAGACGAAGTCGTCGGCCAGGCAGTCGGCCACGGCATCCCAGTCATGCCGACTGAGAGCGTCGAAGAAGCGGAGGATCGTCTCGCGGTTGCGGTCAGTGCCCACGTGATCGCTCCCATCGATCGTCAGTCCGAGCCGAGCCTTCTGATTCTAGTTCACCACGTGGGGTCATCCAAGACCGTGCACCGTGCTGCGCTGCGGTCGTGCCACGGCTGGCGGGGATCACTCGGGGCGCCGCCGCCCCCGCAACCGGCCAACGTCACCACCCGGGTATCCGCCACGAGGCCGGCCACCTGCGCACGTTGCTGCGTGCGGCCCACCACCGCCGCAACCTGAACGGGGAGTCTGCCGTGCAGCTCCAGAGCGCCGGGGACTTCTGCCCGGCCGCGCAGGGACGGTGTTGCCAGGGGCTCAGGACACCGGGACTGCTCGTCAGCGCCACGGAACCGTCCGCGGAGATGGCGTCTGCGGGCCCGCTGTCTCCCTGTCCCGACACGTCGGCGCAGTCCACCTGTCGGTGGACAGCCTGGAGGACGGGATGCTTCGCGCTGGACTGGAACCAGGCTGGACCACCGGCGTTGCGGCCTACGAAACCGTCGGTCCGGCTGCGCGGTAGAACCTGACGCTGGCTCGTATCGTCGTGGTCGATGCCGTCAACGACAGCGACGCTGCCTGACAGAGCTGGCGAGACGCCGCCAGAGGGGCTGGGGTCGTGGTCCGCTTCGGGTTGTTGGTGCCGCCTTCGAACGAGGAGCATCAGCGCAGGCGCCGCGCCCGACAGCGTGGCCTGGGACACGTTCCGGAGCCTTCGTGGTCGCAGGTCATGGCTCGAGCTGAGGAGTTCGAGTCATGGCGCAACGAGCCGACTGCGCGGTCAGCTGACGGGCCGGTTGAGGAACTGGCCCGTCGCTTCGACCCAGATATGGGCGGACTGGCGTCGAGACCGTCGCGCTCGAAGTCACCGCGAGGATGACGGTGGCCAACTGGGGCCGGCATCCGCAGCCGTCCGGCCCGTGTCCGATCCGGCTCCGTCGCTCCGGACCTTGCGGCGAGGGACCGCGTTCACGGTCGAGGCAGTCGACCTACTCGGCGACCGTGCTTGCGGGCGGAGCGGCTCACCTGCCCCGGTGCCCATAGTGCCGTCGGACGGCGACCTGACACCGATCCCGAGGCAGATCAGCGCGGACGGGCTGGGGCGGTCGGGCTGCGGAGGCCGGCGCTCCTAGGGGGTGTCACCGGCCGTACAGCAGACCGAAGAGGCGCTCGAGCGTGCGGCTGCTCCTCGGCCGGTACGGCAACCACCCAAGGTCGGGGTGGCCCGTGGTGCGCAGCACCTGAACGATCCGCTGACGGCAGGCCCACCTCATCGCTTCGGCACCGCCACGGCCGCCGAGCCCCGAGGTCTTCCACCCTCCCATCGGGAGCTCCGGCAGCGCGCTGTGCATCATCGCGTCGTTGACCGTCACTGTCCCTGCCTCGAGCTGCCGCGCGACCGCCTTCCCGCGGGCCGGGTCATCGGTCCAGACCGAGGCGGTGAGCCCGTACTCGCTGTCGTTGGCGCGGCCGACAGCTTCGTCGGCGTCTCGCACGGCCATGATCGGGATGACGGGCCCGAAGGTCTCCTCGCGCATGCACCGCATCGAGTGGTCCACGTCGACCAGCACGGTCGGCTCGTACCCCGCCGCGACCGGCCCCCGCCGACCGCCCGTGAGCGCTCGGGCGCCCCGCTCGACGGCGTCGCGGACGTGCGCATCGACGATGTCGACCTGCGGCGGGTGGATCATCCCCGTCACATCGACCGTGCCGGGACCTCCGGACGGCCCAACACGAAGGGACCGGACCTGCTGGACCACCAGGTCCACGAACCGCTCGTAGACCTCGCGCTCCACGTACACCCGTTCGACCGCCATGCAGATCTGTCCCCCGTTGGCGAGCCCGTAGTTGACGGCGCCGCGGGCGGCGCGTTCCAGGTCCGCGTCGGCGAGGACGATCATCGGATCCTTCCCACCAAGCTCGAGGGCGCAGGGGATCAGTCGTTGACCCGCCCGGGCGGCGACGGCACGCCCCGTGGCTACCGAACCGGTGAAGTGGACCGCGTCGACGTGGTCGATGAGTGCCTCGCCGGTCCGTCCGCCGCCCGTGGCGACGAGCAGCACGTCCGCGGGGCCACCGGCGGCGACGAAGAGCTCCGCCGCCATCGCCGTGGCGAGTGGGGTGACCTCCGACGGCTTGCAGACCACGGTGTTGCCGGCCATCAGCGCGGGCAGCGCGTCACCGATGCTGAGCATCACCGGGAAGCTCCAGGGGCCGATCACCCCGACCACGCCATGCGGCTCGAACGTCCGCACACTGCGCCGACCAACTGCCATCAAGCCCCGCGTGCGGAGCGGTTCGTCAGCCAGCAGGGGACCAGCCACACGGCTCCAGTGGTGGGCCCAGTCCAGGAGCAAGCCGAGCTCGCGCAGGGCATCCTCGTAGGGCTTCCCCGACTCGGCCTGCAGGTACCGCAGCACCTCACCGCGACGCCGCCACAGCAAGCGGCGGTACCGATCGAGCACCTCCGCCCGGGCGTCGACGGCCAGCCCCGCCCAGGCGGGTTGCGCCGCGCGGGCCCGAGCCACCAGTTCGGCGACCTGGGTCGCGTCCAGATCAGGCACCTCGCCAAGGACCTCACCGGTACGGGGCGCACGGACGAGCAGCGTGCCCCCGTCGGATGTCGCCGCCCCGGTGAGATCCGAAGAGGCGAGAGAAGGTTCCTTCGTGGTCGCGACCGTGCCCATCTCCGCCCCCCAGCCAGCCCTGCGCCGTCCGCACCCACCTCACACGCTGACCGTTCGAGCATCACTCCAGGACCGCAGAGGCCACCAGGGGCTTGCGACCTCCCCCGATCGCCCGACACCGTCGAACTGCTACTCCCCGGGACGGCTGCAACGGCATCCTGCGGGCCTACCGACCCGACGTCGACCCGATGCGGGACTACCGGATGCCCGAACTCGAGCCCGTCGACGAGTGACTACCTCGCCGCCGCGATCGACCGCAGCTCTGCCGTCGATCTTCCGGTCAACAACGAAGCCCCCGACTGCACAGCCGGCGGTTTCGGGGTGGGGCGTCGAGGATCCGAGCCTCTGACCTCTGGCGTGTCGACTCTCACCACGGGATCCCGCACCATCCACCCCGGTCCACGGAACCGCCCCTGGGCAGGGGGAACGCTCGATCGCGCCCCAGGCACGTCCGTCCCGCTCCAGACGAGTTGGCTGTCAACCGAGCTGTCAACTGCCACCACGACCGGGGTTGCACTCGCGGCTCCTGGCGCTGACGCCCTCTGCTCCGGTCAGCTGGAGGCGGCCCACGGGTCGATCAGGCGGGGATGATCACCTCATGCGTCAGCCGCTGGTCCGGCTGAGGACGATCGCGCGTCGACGGGTGGCGGTGCGTCCGTCCTGTCCATCGTCGTCGGCGCCTCGACGTCGTGGGTGTCGATCCGTTCGTGGGCGCTGCTGATCGCCCAGAGGTAGAGGCTGAGCAGCGCTGCGAAGAGCACCAGCGGGAGGAGGTCCAGGCCGAGCAGGAGGAGGAGGGTGCCGAGCGCGATGGCGAATCCTGCGACACGCAGGGCCTCGAGGTGGTCGGCGACCCACCGGTCGAGCTGACGGCCCTCGACGCTCGGCGCCGGACCTCTGGTCCGGCGGTGGCGGAGCTCGTCGAGCCACGGGGGACGTCCGGCGAGGTAGGCGAGGACCCCGACCCCCAACGCCACGACGGCCACCAGCACGGAGAGGTTGCGCAGGCTGAGGGCGAGCTCACGGAAGATGCTCTGAACCGCCTGGATGCCGTCCGGGTCGGTGAGTTGGCCGAGGACCACCTCCTGCAGCCGGCGTACGAGCAGTATCGCGACCATGAGGCCGGCGACCACGCCGAGGGCCAGCTGGATGAGCGTCCGTCGACGGTTCGGGGACACGACGACCGCCGCTGCGAGGAGGACGAGGGTGAGAAGTGCCGTCACCCACACCAAGCGGTCGGTGTAGCCAACGAACTGCTGCACCCCGGCGAGCGAACGCTGCTCCACGACGGTGAACTGGCCGAAGTCCTCTGGGAGCTGGACCTGCAGGGACGCACCGAGTTCCTCCCGCAGCTGCTCGCGGCCCGGTTGCACCTGGCTGGCGATGACCGCGGGCAAGGTGACGTCGGGCAGGAACTGCCGCAGTTCTGGTGTCACCTCCTGCAGCGCATCGATGACGACGGGGATGAGATCGACGCGGACGTCGCCGTCCTCGATGTAGACGTTGGGCAGTGCCTCCAGGTCGTCGGTGACCAGTGCCACCCCGCCTGCGTGAGCCTGTCGCACCAGGCCGGGGAAACGGAACCGGAACTCCTCGGAGGTGATGAACCGGTCGACCGTCTCGACCACCCGGGCCTCCAGCGCCGCGCTGATGGATGGCGACAGCGCGCCGAGCGTGGGCCTGTCGAACGCCCGCAGCTGCTCCCGCACGCGCGGGTCGGGGCCGAGGGCCGCGACGAGGGCTTCGGCGAGGTAGGCGTCGGCCACGTCGAGCGACGTCGCGACCCGGGTGTCGAGGTCGAGGGCTTCGAGCGAGGCATCGGACACGTAGTCGCTCAGCCCGGTGTAGAAGGCCGGGTCCGCGAGGGCCGGCTCGACGACCTCCATGAACCTGTCGGTGTCGTAGACGGTCTCCCTCGTCCAGATGGCGATGATCCAGGCGGTGAACGACACCACCGCCAGGACGACGAGCATCCCGGCGAACCACCGGCGGCTCGAGCGGCGCTGGGAGGGGTTGGGGGCGAGAGCTCCGCCCTCCGCCTCCACACCGAGCCGGACGTCGGCTGGCGCCTGCTGCCCGCTCGGGCCGGGGTGTCCACCCCCGCTCGGTTCCTCCGACATCTGCGCTCCCTGCCTGCACGACCTCTGGCGCCAGAGCGGCATCCGACGCCCGTAGGATCGACAGGGCATCGAAGGCTGAGTCGAGTCGTCGATACCTGGTCGAGGCGCCCACGCTACGCCGGGTCCCTCCAACGGCGTCACCCCAGCGAGGTGATGTCCGGCCGTTGCAGCGAGGCGCGCGACCATCGCCCGGCTGGTCGGTCCTATCGAGTCCGCTCGTGACCAGGTCGAGCTGCTGAGGTGCGGTGTTGCAGCGCTCGCCGCTGCTCAACGCCGAGGAGGCGACAGCTTTCGTCGCTCTGCTCGAACACGAAGGAGAGTCCTTGGGTCGATCCTGCCGGGGTTCCTGCCGCCACCGGGGACCGCACGGACGACCACCTCGTCGCCCTGCACCGAAGCTCCCAGGCAGATCTACTCGCCTCCCGCGACTCCGACCTCCTCGGGCTGGCCGCGCAGGATTTCATCGTGCTCACCACTGGCGCACTCCCGGAACTCCTAGAGCATCTCCAGCCCTGAGCTCCCCATCCTCGAGCTGGCTGTCCGCCCGAGCTGCAAGAGCAGTAGCCCCCAGTCGAACACTGGGGGCTACGTAGGGTGGGGCGTGCAGGAATCGAACCTGCCGAGGCCGATGGCGCGGGGTGACGCTCCGGGTCGCTTCGTCCCGCTGACCTATGGAAACACAGGCTTGGCATTCCGTTGGGTTCCCTCCCGTGACACCCGCTATCTCACCGTCCGTTGCCACGGCGTTGCCACGGCGCATGCATGGGGCGCTGAGGGACATCCGGACGCGTGGTATCTCGACTGGTATCTTGGGTGTGAGGAAAGATGTCGTCATGGCTGTCATCCAGGAACGTCAAGCTGACCTCGAGGCGCACCGCTTCGCCACCACTACGCCGACGCCGGCACTGGTCGCCTTCCTGCGGGAGATGCTTACCCCGCGGCTGGTTGCCTTCATCGCCGGGGTGACCGAGACCCGGGCGACCCGCCAGTGGGCCGAAGGCGAGCGCGAGATCGGTTCGACCGAGCGCGAGCAGCGGCTGCGGGCCGCCGCCCACGTCACCCGGCTGATCACCGAGACCTTCGACGCACGCACCGCCCAGGCCTGGATGCAGGGCATGGACCCGATGCTCGATGACCGCTCCCCGGCCTGGGTGCTGCGGCACGCCAGCGAGGATGCTGAACGGGCCGCAGTGTTGGCCTCGGCCCGCCGGTTCATCGTCCAGTGACTGAGCCTGCGGTCCGGCAACGCGCCGACGTTGCCGCGGTTCGGGTGGGCCGGGGGCCGGACCCGCTCGACTTCGTGCCACTCGCCTACTAGACCTGGGAGGGCCGCTACGACGATCCCGACCGGACCTGGCGCACGTTGTACCTCGCGGGCGACGCCTTCGGCGCGTGGGTCGAGGTGTTGGGACGGTTCCGCCCCCACGACGACCTGATGGCCGCCCTCAAGGACATCGCCGACGAGGACGGCGACCCGGCGCCGATCCCGGCGGGTCGCGTGCCGCTGTCGTGGCTGTCCAACCGCCGCGTCGCTCACGCCCGCATCATGGGACGGTTCGCTGACGTCGGCGATCCTGACACCTTGCGCTGGCTCGCCGCCCGTCTGCCCGAGGTACTCGTTCGGTGCGGCGTGCGCGACCTCGACCTGTCGGCCGCGACCGGCCCGAAGCGTGAGCTGACCCAGGCCATCGCTCGCGAGCTCCATCTCCACAGCGACACGCACGCGATCGAGTACCCCTCCCGCCACGGCGAGACGATCCGCTGCATCGCGGTGTTCGAAAGCGATAGCGACCTCCCCGACATCAAGCCGGTCGGCGCGGCCTACGGCCCGTCGATCGAGGCCGACGGCCACGCCCTGGAACGCGCCATGCGGCTCCACCGCCTGTCGTGGGAGCTGTAACTCGTGCGCGGCAGCTGATCACACGCACACGGTGATCTCCTTCAAGCAGGAGTGACTGCTCCCGCGGGAGTTCGGACCTTCGCCGCGAGGAGCGGGGTCCTCGCGGTGACACCTATGGTGCCCTCTAGCCTGTTGTAGCGGACGGCTGCCTGGAGCAAGAGTGGCGGTCCGCGGTGGCATCGCGCCCGATCGTCGAGAGAATGGTCGTGCATGGCGGTACGGCTGGCCAATCTACTCGCGGGGTTGTCCCGAGTGGCCGATCTGGGTTTCGGGCTTCCCTCGGGTGAGGCTGTGCGTTCGGCTGTCCTGGCTGCGGTGCTGGGTCGGTCGGTTGGGGTGCCGGATGAGGATGTCCGGGCCGGTCTGTACGCGGCGCTGCTCCTGCATGTGGGGTGTGTCGGGTAGGCACATGAGACTGCGCGTCTCTACGGGGACGAGTTGGTGATGAGTGCAGCCTCGGCGCGAACCAACCCGGCAGACCCACGGGATGGGCTCAAGACGTTCGTGCCCATGCTCGTGCGGGGCAGGTCACCGTTGGATCGGGTTCGCCTCACGTTGGTTGCGATGACGCGAGGGAAACGGCATGGCGAGGCGTACGCGACGGTGGCGTGTGAGGTTGGTCGCGACGTGGCACGGCGTCTCGGGCTCAACGAGCGGGTGCAGCGCAGCGTCTACCACGCCTATGAGTGGTGGAACGGCCAGGGTGTCCCCGACGGTCTGGCCGGTGAGGACATCCCGGTCGGTTCCCGCCTGGCGGTGGCGGCCACCGTGGCCGTGACGCTCGAAGGCGTGGGGGGAGTCGAGTTGGCGGCTGCCGGTCTGCGTCGTCAGAGTGGCAGCGTGCTCGATCCAGATCTGGCTGAGAAGTTCGCTGTCACCGTCGGTGGGCTCGTCGACGAAGCCGGTGCCGGTGATCCGCATCGGGTGCTGCTGGAGGTCGAGCCTCGGCCGGTGGTTTCCGTGCTCGATCCGGAGCTGGTTGCCGTCGCGACGGTGTTCGGGGACCTCGCCGATCTGAAGTCGCCCAACACGCACGGCCACTCCCGTGGTGTCGCGTCGCTGGCCCGCGATGCCGGCCAGCGACTGGGCCTGCCATCTGCCGACGTCCATGATCTTGAGCTCGCGGCCCTGTTGCACGACGTTGGCAGGGTCGCAGTCTCGAGCGCCGTGTGGGACAGGCCCGGTCGACTCGATGCTTACGAGTGGGAGCAGGTACGGCTGCACGCCTACCACTCGGAGCGGATCCTGGCGGGTTCGCCACGGCTTGCCCCGCTCGCATGCCTGGTCGGTCTGCACCACGAACGTGTCGATGGCAGCGGCTACCACCGTGGTTGCGGACGAGGCGACCTGCCGATGACCACCCGCGTCCTTGCGGTGGCCGACGCTTTCCAGGCGATGCGCCAGCCGCGTCCACACCGTGCGGCGCTCACCGAGGACGAGGCCGAACAGCAGCTGCTCGATGACGTTGGGCGCGGGTGGCTCGACGCGGAGGCGGTGAATGCGGTCTTGGCCGTCGTCGGACGCACGACGAGTCCCGCTCGCCGCCAGCTGCCTGCGGGCATCACCACGCGTGAGCTCGAGGTGCTTCGTCTGGTGGCTGAGGGCTGCTCCAACCCGCAGATCGCTGAGCGGCTCGTCATCTCCCGGCGCACGGCCGAGGACCATGTGCAGAACATCTACCGGAAGATCGGCGCTTCCAGCCGGGCGGCGGCTGCCCTGT
>PWWI01000043.1 GCA_003561535.1 Nitriliruptoraceae bacterium | reverse complement strand
GGCGGATCGTGCCGGCCGAGCGGGTGGCCTCAGCGGTGCGAGCGCACCCGAACGCGAAGCTGGTCGCGCTCGTGCATGCCGAGACCTCGACAGGAGCCCATCAGCCGCTCGAGGACATCGGGGCGCTGGTCGCCGACACCGACACCCTCCTCCTCGTCGACACCGTCACCGGGCTGGCGGGGGTGCCGGTGGAGGTCGATGCGTGGCACCTCGACGTCGTCTACAGCGGGACGCAGAAGTGCCTGTCGGTGCCGCCCGGCCTGGCGCCGATCACCTTCAGCGCCAAGGCGGAAGCGGTCATCGCCGCACGCCGGACCCCGGTGCGGTCCTGGTACCTCGATGTCCCGGCGATCCAGCGCTACTGGGGCGCTGAGCGCGCCTACCACCACACCGCGCCGATCAGCGCCCTGCTCGGCCTCCACGAGGGGTTGCGCCGGGTGCTGGCCGAGGGACTCGAGACCCGGTGGGCGCGGCATGCCGAGGTGGGGGCGCTGTTCCAGGAGCACATCCAGGATCGGGACGCCGAGCTCCTCGCCGACCCCCGGGCCCGGCTGCCGCAGCTGACGACCCTCGCCTGGCCCGACCACCTCGACGAGGCCCAGCTCCGGCGCCGGCTGTTGGACGAGCATGGCATCGAGGTGGGCGGCGGGCTCGGACCCTTCGCCGGCCGGGCGTGGCGGGTTGGCCTGATGGGCGAGGCAGCGACCCACGCGACCGTGGACCGCCTGCTCGACGCGATCGACGAGCTCCTCGAGGGCTGATGGGCGGCCGCGTGGGAGGCCCGAGCCCGCGCCAGCGCTCCCGAGCACGGCGCGGCGTGCTGTCTACCCTCGCCGAATGGACACCACGGGAACGGGACCGCGGCAGCTGACCTGGCGATGGCGGGTGCTCGCCGCCATGATCATCCTGGCCGTGCGGATCCTGCGCTGGCGGATCGAGGTCCAGGGGTTGGAGCACGTCCCCGCCCGGGGCGGCGCCGTCCTCGCCTTCAACCACCACTCCTACGTCGACTTCATGATGGTGGGCTGGCCGATCGTCCGGCAGCGCCGTCGCCCCATGCGGTTCCTGGCCAAGCGGGAGATCTGGTCCAGCCGCAAGGTCGGCTGGGTCGTGCGGTGGTTGGAGGCCATCCCGGTCGACCGGAGCTCGGAGGCCGCCCGCGCGGCAGCCTTCGAGGCCGCGACGGCGGCGGTACAGGCCGGCGATCTGGTCGCCGTGGCACCGGAGCAGACCATCTCGCCGTCCTTCGAGCTGCTCCCCTTGCGGACCGGGGCGGCCCGCATGGCCCAACAGGCGGGCGTGCCGATCGTCCCCGTCGCAGGGTGGGGGACGCAACGGGCGTTGACGAAGGGGGGCCCGAAGCGCCTCATCCGCAAGCTGCCCGTGACCGTGCGGTTCGGCGAGCCGCTGCACGTCGGGCCCACCGCCGATGTCGTCGAGGTGACCGACGAGCTCGCCCGGCGCATGACCGGCCTGCTGCATGAGGTCCAGGACTCCTACCCGGACGGGGCGCCTCCGGGCGAGCGCTGGGTACCCGCGCGGCTCGGGGGCGGCGCTCCGGACCACGCCGAGGTGCTGCGCGAGCACGCCGAGCGCGAACGCCGCTGGAGTGGCTCCGAGCCCGGGCTGACCCACGGCGAGGAGGCGGGCGGGCCGGGAGAGGGCGCAGGAGGGCCGTGATCCCACCCCCGGCCGAGCGGGTTCCACCGGACCGTCCGCGTTGGCGGTTCAGGATCCTGGCATGGCTCGCGATCGCCTGTCTGCGGCTCATCCGGTGGCGCATCCGGGTTCGCGGTCTGGAGCACGTCCCCGCTGTCGGGGGTGCCGTGGTCACCTGGAACCACACCAGCCACGTCGATGTCGTCGTCACCGCCTACGGCATCTACCGCCAGCTCGGACGTCCGGTCAAGGTGCTCGCCCACGCCAACCTCTGGGACTCCTGGCGGACCCGGTGGATCGTCCGTTTCGCCGAGGCGATCCCCGTCGAGCGCTCCGAGAGGCGCTCGCGCCGGGCCTCCTACGCCGCTGCGGTCGAGGCGTTGGTAGGCGGCCGCTTGGTGATGGTCGCCCCCGAGGGCCGGATCTCGACCAGCTTCGAGGTCCAACCCATGCGGACCGGGGCGGCCCGGATGGCGCAGGAGGCCGGTGTCCCGATCGTGCCGAGCGCGAGCTGGGGCAGCCACCGGCTGGTCACCACCGGCCGGTCCTTCAGCCTGCGGCGTGCCTGGGCGATCCCCATCGAGGTGGGCTTCGGCGCACCCATCGAGGTCGGGCCCGATGCCGATGTCGAGGCGGTGACGATGGTGCTGCGCCGGCGGACGACCGAACTGCTCGCCGAGCGGCAACGCATCTACCCTGACGGCGCCCCCGCGGGCGCGTGGTGGGTGCCGGCGCGACTCGGCGGGTCGGCACCCCCGGTGCCCCCGGCGGACCAGCCGCCCCCGCCGCCCTGAGCGCCCCCAACGCCGCACACGCGCGGAGTGGACGCGGCCCCCGATATCGACGATGATGCCCCGCCGCCGGGTGCGGCCGGTTGAGGACCCCTGGAGAGCCCGATGCCCCGACGCCACCCTAACGGTGACCCCCGTGCCAGCTGGGTCTACCGCTTCGCGGCCTGGGTCGCCTTCACCGTGATGCGTCTGCAGCGGTGGCGCGTGGACATCCAGGGCGCGGAGCACCTGCCGCGCCACGGCGGCGTCGTCATCGCCGCCAACCACACCTCCTTCTGGGACTTCTTCACCTCGGGATGGCTGCCCTACCGCAGCTGGCGTCGGCCGGTCCGCATCCTGGCCAAGGCCTCACTGTTCTCCACCCCGGTGTTCGGCTGGTTCATGCGGCGTGCCGAGCACATCCCGGTCGATCGAGGTGCGGGCCGTGACGCCCTGACCTCGGCGATCGCGGCGCTTGAGTCCGGCGAACTCGTCCTCGTGCTCCCCGAACAGACGATCTCGCCCTCCCTGGAGCTGCTGCCCTTCAAGCCTGGGGCCGCCCGCATGGCCGCCGCCGCGGGTGTGCCCTTGGTCCCGACGGTCTCCTGGGGATCCCACCGCTTCCACACCAGGGGCCGGAAGCCGCGATGGTCCTGGCGGCTCCCGGTCACGGTCCGCTACGGCGAACCCCTGCACCCCGGTCCCGACGACGATCCCGAGCAGGTCACCCAGGAGCTCCGGCGCCGGATCGCGGCGCTGCTGGACGAGGTCCAGCGCAGCTACCCGGACGGCACCCCGGCGGGTGCCTGGTGGGTGCCCGCGCGGCTCGGCGGTGGTGCGCCGGGCGCGGAGGAGTCGGACGTGTTCCTCCGGGCGCTGGCGGAGCGGTGGAAGCATCCGAACCCGGAGGCTCCCGCGCACGCGAGCGGGCCGGGGTCGGTGGAGGGCACCGTCGGCGAGGTGGAGGAGGTCCTCCCGGGGAGCACCGCCGCCCCGGCCGACGACGAGGACGAGACCCGGGAGGTCGCGTCCTGAGCGGTACCGCACCCCCCGGAACCGGGGCCCCGGAGCGACGTTAGGCTGTGAGGCCGGGCCCCACCACGCCACGCGGTCCGAGGGGGAGGTGGGACGTGACCGACGAGCCTGGCGCCGGGGACGCCCCGGAGCCCATCCCCGGCCTCGAGGCGTTCTCCGCCCGCCAGCGCCTGGTCAGTGCCACTGTGGTGGTGGTCCTGCTGCTCGGCCTGCTGCTGTCGGCCCTGCTGCCCCGCACCCTGGCGGCGGGCGAGACGCTGCTCGGTGACGCCTGGCAGGTGCAGGTCACGCCCGGTCTGCTGACGCCGAGCTTCACGGCGGAGCTCGACGGCGCCACGGAGCGCGCCCGTGGCCAGCGGTGGCCGGGCGGGCTGACCGCGACGGCGTGGGCGCTCGGCCCGGACCGCACCGTGGTGGTCGGCTCGACGCCCCTG
>PWWI01000226.1 GCA_003561535.1 Nitriliruptoraceae bacterium | reverse complement strand
TGGCGCTGCCGGCCGACAGCGTCCCCCCGAGGAGGGTGGCGACCACCAACCAGGTGGAGGGCCACCCCTGCTCCGCGACCACCATGGCCGGCACGGTGGTCACGAGCAGCAGCTCGATGATGCGCGGCTTGGTCACCAGGACGTAGCGCTTGACCACGTCCAGGGTGCCACCGCGGTCCTCGTACCGACCCTCGGTGTGCATCGGACCGACGACGCCCTGCCCCTCGGCGGTCGGCGAGGCCTCCAGGGCGCTCCCGGCGACCGGCACGCTGCGGGGCGCGGGGACCGCGCCGGGCTCCGGGTCCTCGGTCCCGCTCACGGTCCGACGTCCCGACCCGCTGGCGTCCGGCGCTCGCTGCCCGTCGCGCCAGTGCCGCGACCAGCACCACCGTCGGCGGCTGCGGCGGTCGGAGCCGCACCACCCGCCTGCACCGTCTCCCGCAGCAGGCGCCAGCCGAGGGCCAGCAGCAGCACACCGGCGCCGATCGCGGCGAGGTACAGCACCAGGTGCACGGCGACGAAGGCCGTGGAGAAGCTGTCCGCCTCCCCGAGCAGGTTGACGACCCGCGTCCCCCACAGCCACAGCTGGAACCCCCCGAGTCCGACGAGCAGCAGGCCGCGCCGGTGGTGGCCACGGGCGGGGACGAGCAGCTGCGAGCCTGCAGGAGGCGGACGGAGCACGCGGACAGCCCTTGGGATCGGGGGCTTGAGAGGGTACCGGGGGACCGGCGGTGGCCGGCCCCTCGGTACGCTGCGCCCATGCCCGCGATCCTGCCTTCCGTGCTGCGCTCCCCCTCCCGCCGCCACCTGCGGGGGGCGGCGCTCGCGGCCCTGATCGCCAACATCGTGATCGTGTTCACCGGCGGTCTCGTCCGGGTCACCGGGTCGGGGCTGGGGTGCAGCGACTGGCCCACCTGCGACGGCCGCAACATCACGCCGCTCGCCGGCGGAGGCGGGCACGAGGTCTGGCAGGGCTACGTCGAGTTCGGGAACCGGCTCCTCAGCTTCCCCGTGCTGCTGACCGCCGTGCTGGTGTGGTGGATCGTCCGGCGGACCGGCCCGCACCCGGACGTCGTCCGGCGGCTGGCGCTCCTGCTGCCCCTCGGGGTCGTCGGTCAGATCGTGCTCGGCGGTGTCACCGTGCTGACCGGCCTGTCGCCGGTCACGGTGGCCGGCCACTTCCTCGCCTCGATGGTGCTGATCGCCGCCGCCGCCGGCATCTACGAGCTGGCCCGGGAGCCCGACGGCGAACCTCCGGCCGCCCGCGGTGTGCAGCACGCGATGACCGCGATCCTGGTGGTCGCGATGGTCGTGCTCTTCCTCGGCACGCTGGTCACGGGTACCGGTCCCCACGGCGGCGACCTGAACGCCCCACGTTTCGGCTTCAACCTGCGGGTCATGGCGATCGCCCACGCCGACGCCGTGTGGTTGCTGGTGGGCCTGACCGTGGCCACGGTGGCGGTCACCTGGCGCTCGGGCCCTCCCCGCTTCCGTCGGACCCTGCAGCTGCTGCTCGTGGTGCAGCTGGCCCAGGGTGGCCTCGGCTACCTGCAGTACTGGCTGGGCGTGCCTCCGACCCTGGTGTCCCTCCACATCGTCGGGGCGACGGTGATGTGGACCATCGCCGTGCTCGCCTGGGCGCGGGCTCGGGACCACCGCGCGCTGCTGGGCAGCGGCGACCCCGGCGTCGTCCTCAGCGACCAGCAACCACCTGACGGCGGCGAGGCGGCCGATCTCGCCCGGCCAGCCTCTGGGGCCACGACGGCGGGTTCCCCGTGACCTGCGGGGCCAGGGCAGCATGACGACCACGGTGTCGCTGCTGGTGCTCGGCGACTCCCCCGCCTTCGCGGATGCCACCGGTCCCCAGCTGCCCGACGCCCCCCACCTCTACCCCAACGTCGCCGCCCGCCACCTCTCGGAACAGCTCGGCGCCGACGTCGAGGGGACCGTCGTCGCCCAGCCCGGGGCCACCGTCCGCGAGGCGCTGCGAGCGGCCACGAAGGACCGCCACGTCCAGTTCGACCTGCTGGCCCACGCCGATGCGGTGGTCGTCGGCGTCGGCAGCTTCGACCACGCTCCGGCCGGCGTGCCGCCATCGGTCCAGGCGGTGGTCCCCTACCTGCGTCCCGCGGGGCTGCGTCGGCAGGTCCGCACGGGGCTCCACCGGGCGTATCCGCTGCTGGTCACGCTGCGGCGAGGCCGGGGGGCGCGGACCCCGCCACGGGAGTTCCAGCGGCTCTACGGGGAGCTCCTCGACCAGGTCCGCAGCATCACCTGGGGCCGGGCCGCGGGCGCGGCGCTCGGGCCCACCAGCCACCGCAGCGACTACTACGCGCACCGACACCCGGGGCACGCGCGCGCCGAGGCGCGGCAGCTCGCCCAGGCCCGCGCCCACGGCTTCGCCCCCGTGCCGGTGTGGTCACGGGTGGCCGACCACCTCGACGACCTCAACGACGACGGCATCCACTGGCCGGCCGCCGTCCACGCCGCGGTCGGCTCGGACGTGGCCACCGCGCTCCTGCCGCAGCTCACCGGCGAGGCACCGACCACCGGGCTCCCGGCGGCCTACCGGGAGGACCTCGAGGCCTACGAGACCGCAGCCGCCGGGGACGAGGACTGACGACGACTCAGGCGTCGTCGACGACCGAGCCGACCCCGTTCATGTTCGGGTGGACGGCGCAGTAGAAGTACCAGTCCTCGGGCAGGTCGTCCCAGGTGAACTCGTCGGAGACGTAGTAGTCCGTGACGATCCCGGTGACGATGTCGGAGTTGGCGAACTCCTCGTCCCCGATGCCGGGATCGTCGACGGTGCCTTCGATCGAGGTGATGACGACGTTGTGGGGCACGCCCGCCTCGTCGTTCTGGAACACGAAGGAGAGCAGCTCCTCGTCCGGGTCCGGCGTGACCTCCCAGGTCTGGATGGTGACGCAGGTGCCGGCCTCGTCGTACAGGCAGAAGTCCTGGGAGTCCACCGCTCCGATGACCGGGGCGGCCTCGGGGATCGTGAACAGCGGCTCGACGTTGATCATGCGGTCCTCGTCGTCGATGTCGCCGATCACCCCGGCGGACAACAGCGCCCCGACGAGCAGGGGCAGGATGGCAGCGAAGACCACGACCCCCCGCCGGGGGGCATCGAGCTTGTCCTGGCTGGAGGCCAGGCTGACCGTGAACAGGATCCCGGCGGCTGCCACGGCCGCGAGCATCAGCGCGCCCGACTTGGTGTTGAACAGCAGGATCGCGGCCACGCTGCCGACGAAGCCGGCGATGGCCACCAACACCGCGATCGGCAGCACGATCGGCATGATCACACGGCTACGGAAATCGTCGTTCACGTCCGCCCCACTCGAAGATGGTCGGCCCGCGCGGTACGCGCGAGCGGGTTGGTCGGCTCCGTCAGATCGCCGGTGCGTGGTCGAACAGCGTCACGATGGCCATGATCGCGTAGAGCACGAGGGCGAAGGCCAGGCCCGTGTACATCAGCCGGCTGAAGATCGGTGAGTCGAACTTCAGGTGCATGAACCAGCCCGCCACGTACAGGAACTTGACGACCATCAGCACCACGAGCAGCGGGATCGCGATGGTGCCGAAGTCGAAGAAGTAGGTCGACACCTCCAGCGCGGTCAGGACCGCGAGCACGATCGCGATGTTGACGTACTGCTTGGGTGTCGGGTGCGCGTGCCCCTCGGACTCGGTCTGGTCCGGAGCGTCGGTGGTGCTCATGCTCGGTCTCCTCCGCGGGGATCGAACGGTCGCCGGTCGTCAGGTGCCATCAGCCGATGGCCGCGACCTCCGGGATCAGGTAGACGACGGTGAAGATCACGACCCAGATGATGTCGACGAAGTGCCAGTACAGGCCGATCATCTCGGTCTTGACGTCCTGGTTCGGCTTGATCTTGCCGGTCAGCGAC
>PWWI01000024.1 GCA_003561535.1 Nitriliruptoraceae bacterium | reverse complement strand
GCGGACCCACCTCAAGGCCATCCCCCGCTTCGCCGGGCTCGGCAAGCGCATGCCACTGACGATGTTCGGCTTCGCGATCGCGGCGCTGTCGATGGTCGGCATCCCACCGCTCGCCGGGTTCTGGTCGAAGTTCTACCTCGTCTGGGGCGCCGTGGACGTCTCGAACTGGACCGTGGCGATCGTCATCGGTGCCTCCAGCCTGCTGACCCTGGTGTACTTCCTGCGGCTGTTCGAGCAGATCTTCGTGCGCGAACCCGAGGAGGCCCTGGTCGCCGAAGCCACCGAGCCGAGCGGCAGCGTCGTCGCCACCGTGTGGATCCTGGCGGCGGCCATCGTGCTGGTGGGGGCCTTCACCGCGGTCATCGTCGGAGACGTCATCGAACCGATCGCGGTACGCATGCTCGGCTGACACGCCACCCCGGCGAGCGCCCCACCTGCGAGCACCCCTGTGGCGTCCGCCCCACGTGCGAGCACCCCGCCGCTCACGCCTCGCCGACGACCACCAGCACCTCGTCGGCGTCGACCTGCTGGCCCTCGCGCACCCGCACCTCGGCGACGGTGCCGGCCCGGGGCGCGGTCACCCGGTGCTCCATCTTCATCGCCTCGACGGTGACGAGCACCGCACCCTCGTCGACCTCGTCGCCCTCCGCGACGGCCACGGCCACCACCACGCCCGGCATCGGCGCCCGCGTCGCGCCTGCGATCGCCCGCTGTCCACGGTCCGGGAACCGCGGGACGAGGTCGAGGTCGACGATGCCGAGCCCCGGCGCGAGCACCTGCCGGCGCCCCGTGGCGCCGCCCGCAGCGACGGGGCCGGTCCGGCCGGTGGTCGCACCCCCGCTACTGCCCGTCTCCTCTCCGGCCCCGGCGACGATCACCTGTTGCCGGTGCCCGTCCACCTCGACATCGAGGTGGTCGGAGCCGTGCCCGTGGACGCGGACCCGTGCGGCGTGCACCACCTCGCCGTCGGCGTCGAGGAAGGCGGCGGGGACCCCGGTGCGCACCTCGGCGTCGTAGCTGCCGTCCCGCTGGGCCCGTAGCCGCACGGTCAGGCCGCCGCGGGCGATCACCGCGCCCGGGTCGGTGGCACCGTTGCCAGCCTCGGCGGCCCCCTCCTCCGACGCCTCCAGCGCGACGGTCGCCAGGCCGGCGGGCAGGAAGGTGTGCTGCTGCCACATCACGGGGGTGTTGGTGAACCCGGCGGGCAGGCTCGGGAGCCCACCCGGCGCCGCGGCCCGGTCCGCCGCGCCGCGCACGCCGCCGGCGCCGCCCACGCCGCCCACGCCGCGCACACTCCCCACGCCGCCCCCGCCGCGCACGCCGCGCACCGTGGCGTGGACCGCGGCGAACACCGCTGCCCGCGCGAGCTCCCGGGGCGCGGGCCGGACGTGGGCCAGTAGCTCGTCGAGGTGGTCGGCGAGGAAGGCCGTGGTGGTCGCCCCTGCCAGGAACCGCTCGTCGCGCAGCACCGCGACCAGCAGGTCCCGGTTGGTGGTGACCCCGGTGATCGGCGCCGCCGCCAGCGCCGCGGCCAACCGTCCGGCCGCCTCGTGGCGGGTCGGCGCCGTGGCGATCACCTTGGCCAGCATCGGGTCGTAGTGGGGCGTGACGGCCTCGCCCGCGCTGACGCCCAGCTCCCGGCGGATCCCGGGGAGCGCCGGCACGTCGAACGCGGTGAGCCGGCCCGTCGCGGGCAGGTAGCCGGCGGGCACGTCCTCGGCGTAGAGGCGCACCTCGATGCTGTGGCCGCGTGCGACGACGCGGTCCTGGGTGGCCGGCAACGGGAAACCGCCGGCGACCAGCAGCTGCCACCGCACCAGGTCGATCGGCTCGAGCACGCCGGTGGCGTCGTCGCGCACCGCCACGACCTCCTCGGTCACGGGGTGCTCGACCTGCAGGCGGGGGTTGACCTCCAGGAAGGCGATCGCCTCCCGTGCCGCCACATCCTCCCCCGCCCGCCGGCGCGCGAGCACCTCGTCGTCAACCACGAACTCCACCGTGCCGGCGGAGACGTAGCCGAGGGAGCGGGCGGCCTCGACCGCCGCCGTGGTCAGCTCCGCCCGCACCTCGGCGTCGATACCGGGCGACGGACACTCCTCGACGACCTTCTGGTGGCGACGCTGGATCGAGCACTCCCGCTCGAACAGGTGCAGGACCTGGCCGTGGGCGTCACCGACGATCTGCACCTCGACGTGGCGGGGCCGACCGATCAGCCGCTCCAGGAACACCCGGTCGTCGCCGAAGGCGCTACCGGCCTCCCGGCGGGCGCTGGCCACCGCATCGGGCAGGTCGTCGAGGTGGTGGACGGCCCGCATGCCCTTGCCGCCCCCGCCAGCGGCGGCCTTGACGATGATGGGGAGGCCGATGCGCTCGCCGGCGGCGCGGATGTCGTCGTCGGTGGGCTCGGGCGGGAGCTCCTCCCCCGGGACCAGCGGCACACCGGCGACGGCCATTCGCTGCTTGGCCTCGAGCTTGTCGCCCATGGCCGAGATCACCTCAGGCGAGGGACCGATCCAGGTCAGGCCGGCCTCCAGCACCGCCCGAGCGAAGGCCGGTGCCTCGGCCAGGAACCCGAACCCGGGGTGCACGGCGTCGGCCCCGGCGCGCTGGGCGGCCTCGACCAGCGCGTCCGCACGCAGATAGCTCTCGGTCGGGCTCGCACCGCCGATCAGGATGGTGTCGTCGCAGGCGGCGAGGTGGCTGGCGTCGGCGTCGACCTCGGAGGCCACCCCGACCGCGCGGATCCCCATCGACCGGCAGGTGCGCGCGATGCGGGCGGCGATCTCCCCGCGGTTGGCGATCAGCACCGCCCGCGGCAGGTGGGGGGCGGGGTTCGTGCCGTGCTGCTGCTGGTGTGCTCCGCTCATGTCCGCCCCCTCACATCCGGAACACGCCGAAGGCGTCGCCGCCCCGGACCTCGTTGGAGTGCACCGCCGACAGCGCCATGCCGAGCACGTGGCGGGTGTCGCGCGGGTCGATGATCCCGTCGTCCCACCCCTGACCGGTGGCGAACAGCGCGTTGGACTCAGCCTCGATCTGGCTCTCGACCATGGCGCGGACCGCCGCGTCCTGCTCCTCGTCCCAGGTCTCGCCGCGGTTCTCCGCAGCGGCCTTGGCGACGATGGACAGCACCCCGGCCAGCTGCTGGGGACCCATCACAGCGATGTGGTGGTTCGGCCACGTGAACAGCAGCCGCGGGTCGTAGGCGCGGCCGCACATCCCGTAGTTACCGGCGCCGTAGGAGGCCCCCGTCATCACCGTCAGGTGGGGCACCTCGGAGTTGGACACCGCGTTGATCAGCTTCGCGCCGTCCTTGATGATGCCGCCCTGCTCGTAGGTCGTGCCCACCATGAACCCGGTGATGTTCTGGAGGAAGACCAGCGGCCGGTTGCGGCGGTTGGCGAGCTGGATGAACTGCGCCCCCTTCTCCGCCTCCTGGCTGAACAGCACCCCGTTGTTGGCGAGGATCCCCACCGGGAAGCCGTGGATCGACCCCCACCCGGTGACGAGGTTGGTGCCGTAGGCGGCCTTGAACTCCTCGAAGCGGCTGCCGTCGAGGGTCCTGGCCAGCACCTCGCGGGCGTCGAAGGGCTCGCGCAGGTCGACCGAGGCGATCCCCAGCAGCTCCTCGGGGTCGTACAGCGGCGCATCTGCGGGCTCGCTCGGCCCGGGTCCGCGCTTGGTCCAGTTGAGGTTGCGCACCAGCTGCCGGGTGATGCGGATCGCATCCAGCTCGTCCTCGGCGAGGTAGTCACCCAGCCCCGAGGTGCGGGCGTGCATCTCCGCACCGCCGAGCTCCTCCTCGGTGGCGTCCTCGCCCGTGGCCATCTTGACCAGGGGCGGCCCGCCGAGGAACACCTTCGAGCGCTCCTTGATCAGCACCGTGTAGTCGCTCATCCCCGGGATGTAGGCCCCACCGGC
>PWWI01000155.1 GCA_003561535.1 Nitriliruptoraceae bacterium | reverse complement strand
CGTCGATGCCCTGGCCGACGTCGACGGCGCAGGCCACCACCTCGACGTCCTTGTGCTCCTTCATCCACTGGATGGCGACGGAGGTGTCGAGGCCGCCGGAGTAGGCGAGGACGATGCGGGGCTTGCTCATGGGAGCTCCTGTGCTGGGCGGCCCGGCCGGGACCGGGCGGAACGGGTCATGGTCGGTGGTCACGGGTGATCGTCGGTGTCGTGCTGGCGGCGGTCACGCCAGGGTCGTGCTGGCGGCGGTCACATCAGCCCCGCGCGCTCGCGCAGGGCCGCCGCCAGAGCCGCGCCGGTGGTGCCCTCCTCGGCGACCACCAGGACGGTGTCGTCGCCGGAGACGGTGGCGATGACGTGGTCGAGTTCGGCGAGATCGATCGCCGAGGCGACGGGGTGGGCACAGGCCGGCGGGGTCCTCAGGACGGCGAGGTTGCCGCTGGCCGTGACGTGGGTGACGAAACGCTCGAGCAGGTCGTCGAGGCGCTGGCGGGCCGAGGAGGGCCCCGGGTCGGCCGCCAGGCGGTAGACCAGGGTGCCGTCGGCGCCGCGGACCTTGACCGCCCCCACCTCGCCGAGGTCCCGGCTGACCGTCGCCTCGTGCACCACGATGCCGGCCTCGGCGAGCGCCGCCACGACCTCGACCTGGGAGTGCAGGTCGAGGTCGGTCAGCAGCTGCCGGAGCCGCTGCTGGCGGCGCTCCTTGGTGGTCATCGACGTGCAACCTCGCGGTCGGTGGGCTCAGCGGTCGGTGGGCTCAGCGGTCGCCGAGCAGCCGCACGAGCAGCGCCTTCTGGGCGTGCAGGCGGTTCTCGGCCTGGTCGAACACCCGGGAGGCCGGCCCGTCGATCACCTCGGCGTCCACCTCCTCGCCGCGGTGGGCCGGCAGGCAGTGCAGGAACACGGCGTCGGCGGCGGCGTGGGAGAACAGCTCAGGTGTGACCCGGTAGGGCTCGAACACCTCCAGCCGCGCCTCGGCCTCGGCCTCCTGCCCCATCGAGGCCCACACGTCGGTGTAGACCGCGTGCGCGCCACCCACGGCGGCGACGGCGTCGGTGGTGACGGCCACCTCGGTGCCGCTGGCGGCCGCGAGCGCCTCGGCCCGGGCGACGATGGCCGCGTCGGGGGCGTAGCCGGCCGGGTGGGCGACGCGGACCTCGACGCCGGCCAGCGCACCGGCCAGCAGCAGCGAGTGCGCGACGTTGTTGCCGTCACCGACGTAGGCCAGGACGCTGCCCGCGAGCTGCCCACCACGGGCGGCGCGCAGCGTCTGCAGGTCCGCCAGGGCCTGGCAGGGGTGCTCGAGGTCGGTCAGCGCGTTGACCACCGGCGCGGTGGCGTTGGCGGCGAGCTCGTCGATGCGCTCCTGCCCGAAGGTGCGGATCACGATCGCGTGGACGAACCGCGACAGCACGGCGGCGGTGTCGGCGATCGTCTCACCCCGGCCGAGCTGGAGCTCCGCCGAGGACAGCGGCAGCGGGTGCCCGCCCAGCTCGGCCACCGCGACCTCGAAGGACACCCGGGTGCGGGTGGAGGGCTTCTCGAACACCAGCGCCACGGTCCGGCCGGCCAGGGCGTCGCCGTGAGCCTCGGGGCCCGTGCTGCCGCGGGCGGCCTGCAGCCGGTCGGCGAGGTCGAGCAGGTCAGTGAGCTGCTCGGCGTCGAGGTCGTCGGCGCGCAGGAAGTGTGGGGGGAACTCGGCCACGGGGTCCTCCAGGGGGCGGCGTCAGCGATCGGTGGGGTGGGTGGCGACGGCCGCCAACGCCTCGGCGATGACCGCCACGGCGGTGTCGATCTCCTCGCGCGTGACGGTCAGCGGCGGGGCGAGCCGCAGCACGTCCGGCGCGACGGCGTTGACGACGAGGTGGCGGTCGCGACAGGCGACCTCGACCTCCGCCGCCACCGGCGCGTCGAGCTCGAGGCCGAGGAGCAGGCCACGGCCACGCACCCCCGCCGCCAGCGGCGCGGACCCGGCCAGACCCTCGAGGCCGGCGACCAGCCGTCGGCTGCGGGTCGCCGCCTGGTCGAGCAGGCCTTCGTCGCGGATCGTGTCGATGACGGCGATGGCCGCCGCGCAGGTCACCGGGTTGCCACCGAAGGTGGTGGCGTGGTCCCCGGGCTTGAACACCTCGGCCGCCGCACCGCGGGCGATGCAGGCGCCGATCGGCAGCCCGTTGGCCAGGGCCTTGGCGACGGTCACCACGTCGGGCACGACGTCGGTGCCCTGGAAGGCGAACCACGGACCGGTACGGCCCATCCCCGTCTGGACCTCGTCGACCAGCAGCAGCGCCCCGTGGAGGTCGCAGGCCGCGCGGGCCGCGGCGAGCACCTCGGCCGGCACCGGCCGCACACCCCCCTCGCCCTGCACCACCTCGACCAGCACCGCGCAGGTCAGGTCGGTGACCGCGGCGGTGAGCGCCTCGGGGTCGTCGTGGGGCACGTGGTCCACGAACCCCGCCAGCGGCGCGAAGGGCCCGTGCTTGGCCGGCTGCCCGGTCGCCTCCAGGGTCGCCAGGGTCCGCCCGTGGAACGACCCCTCGAGTGCGACCACGCGCACCTTGTCCGGGTGCTGGGCCTTGCCGTGGCGGCGGGCCAGCTTGATCGCGGCCTCGTTGGCCGTGGCCCCGCACTGGGCGAGGAACACCTTCGCGTCCGGCCACCCGGTCACCTCGGCGAGCCGCTCCGCCAGTAGCACGGCGGGCTCGGTCAGGAACAGGTTCGAGGTGTGGACCAGCGTGGCGGCCTGCCGAGCCACGGCCTCGGTCACGGCCGGGTGGGCGTGACCCAGGCTGGTGACCGCAAGCCCCGACAGGAAGTCGAGCCAGGGCTGGTCCTCGGCGTCGAACAGCACCGTGCCCTGGCCCCGCAGGAACGCCGCCCTGGGAACGCCGTAGGTCGGCATCAGGTGGGCGGCCGCCCGTTCGACGAGCTCGGCCGTGGCGTCGACAGCTCCCGTCACGGTCACCTCGCACCCCCTGCGGGTCGCGCCATGGCCGCACCGGACCGGGCCGTCACCGAGGAGGTGACCATCGTGCCGACGCCTTCGTCGGTGAAGATCTCGATCAGCACCGCGTGCAGCACCCGACCGTCCAGGATGTGGGCCTGGGGCACCCCGTCGCGGATCGCGCCGACGATCGAGCGGACCTTGGGCCGCATGCCCTCGTGGAGCTCGTCGGCGCTGAGCATCTCGTCGAGGCGGTCCACGCCCACCTCGCTCATCAGGGCCTGCTTCTCCGGGTCGCCGAAGTCGAGGTAGAGGCCGGGCACATCGGTGAGGTAGACCAGCTTGGAGGCGTGCAGCGCGGCGGCGATCGCCCCAGCCGCCAGGTCCGCGTTGACGTTGCGGTCGGCGCCGTGGGCGTCCCGACCGACCGTGGCGACCACCGGGAGGAACCCGTCGGCCAGCAGCTCGTTGAGGTAACGGGTGTCGACCCGCTCCACCTCGCCGACCAGGCCCAGGTCCTCACCGTGGGGGCCGACGGCGGGCCGGACCTGCAGCAGGCCCGCGTCGGTGCCGGCGACCCCGACCGCCGGTCCCCCGGCCTCGGCCACCAACGACACGACCTCGGGGTTGACCTTGCCGAGCAGGGCCATGCGGACCACGTCCATCATGGCGGCGTCGGTGACCCTGAGCCCGCCGACGAACCGGGAGGCCACGCCGAGCGAGCCGGCCAGCTCGCTGATCTGGGGGCCGCCGCCGTGCACGATCACCGGCTTGAGCCCGACGAAGTGGAGCAGGGCGACATCCGCGGCGAAGGAGCGCTTGAGCTGGTCGTCGACCATGGCGTTGCCGCCGTACTTGATGACGACGGTCTGACCGTGGAACCGGGTGATCCACGGCAGGGCCTCGCGCAGCACCGCGGCCTTCTCCTGGGCCGCCTCGACGCGCTCGGTGGAGACGTGGTCGGCGGTGGTGATGCGCCGACCCCCGATCCTCG
>PWWI01000293.1 GCA_003561535.1 Nitriliruptoraceae bacterium | reverse complement strand
TGCACGCTGCTGGTCGGGATGGCCGGATTCGAACCGGCGGCCTCCTCGTCCCGAACGAGGCGCGCTAACCAAGCTGCGCTACATCCCGGCGGGGCGTGCGGCCCTCGAGGAGGGCGCCGGGGAGCGTACACACCGCGCCCGGTGCCTGCGAACCGTTCGGCGGTCGGGTCGGCCCAGGGAGGCGGAGGGCTCAGCCGGTCAGCTCGAGCAGGGTCGCCTCGGGCCGGCAGGCGAAACGGAAGGGTGCGTAGGGGCTGTGTCCCAGCCCCGCTGAGACGTGGAGCCACCGGTCGCGGTACGTCGAGAGTCCACGAGCCTGTTCGAGGGGCAGGTCGCAGTTGGCCACCAGCGCCCCGACACCCGGGAGCCGGACCTGGCCGCCGTGGGTGTGTCCCGCCAGCAGCAGGTCGTGCCCGGCGTCCACCAGGACGTCCAGACCGGCGAGGTAGGGCGCGTGGACCAGGCCGAGGTGGAGGACGGCGTCGGTGGCAGGGTCGGGCGCCACGGCCGTTGCGGGTGGCAGCACGGTCGTCCGCAGGTGCGGGTCGTCGAACCCTCCGGCCGTCACGATCCCCGCCGGGGTCTCGACCTCCGCCGTCGCGCCCCTGAGCGTGAGGTACCCGTGCTCGCCGAGGCGTTCGACCAGCCGGGCCGTGTCCAGTGGGACCCCGGTGACCCGGCGGTCGGGCTGGGTCAGGTAGCCCCAGGGGGCCTTCAGGACCGGGCCGAACAGATCGTTGCTGCCGAGCACGACCAGCCCGGGCCGGTCCTGGCTGGTCAACGGCGCCAGCGCCGCAGCCGCCACCTCCTCGGTGTTCGGGCCGCCCAGCAGGTCACCGGTGGCGACCACCAGGTCGTGGTCGAGCCCGGCCAGCTCGTGGAGGAAGCTGATCCGGTGCTCCTGGCGGGCCAGCAGGTGCAGGTCGGTGACGTGGAGGATGCGCAGTCGTCGGCCGGGCTGGCGGAGCACCCCCTCGACGCGCAGTCGTGACAGCCGGTACCAGCGACGCTCGATGATCGTGCCGTAGGCGACGCAGGCGGCCCCGGCCGCCGCCAACGTCCCGAGCGTGCCGAGGAGACGGTGGGTCACTCGTCGTCCTCGTCGTCCTCGTCGTCGTCCTCGTCGTCCTCGTCGTCCTCGTCGTCCTCGTCGTCCTCGTCGTCGTCCTCGTCCTCGTCCTCGTCGTCGTCGTCGGGCTCCGGCTCGGGGGGTTCGACGCCGATCAGCAGCACGATCCGGTGGTTCCCATCGCGGGGGTCGACGGGGGTGCCGACGCCAGGCTCGACGCCGACGATGAGCCCGATGAGATCCTCGTCGTCCACTTCGACGTTACGAGAGAACACGTTCCGGTAGCCGGTAGCGAACAGCGCCTGCGACGCCTGATCGAGCGTGCGACCGATGACGTCGGGGATCCGTGGCGGGAGTCCGGTGCCGTCGGAGATCTCGAGGACGATGATCGCACCGAGGGGCTGGGTGTCCCCGGCTGGCGGGGACTGGCCGACGAAGGTGCCCGCTGACCGGTAGTCCTCGACCTCGGTGGTCGCGAAGCGGAACCCGGCCGTCAGGGCGATGTCCTCGGCCTCCTCTACCGAGCCGGCGCGGAGCAGGTTCGGGACGGGTGCGGTCGGGATCGGGCCGGGGTCGGGGAAGTCCTCGGGCTCGTAGCGCTGGACGACCCGGGACATGTAGTCGGCCCACATCGGCGCGGGGATGGTGCCGCCGAAGACCTGCTCGTAGGACCGACCGGCGATCGTGACGTTACGCAGCAGCTGCGGGTCGGTGCGCAGGCACTCCCTGGGGTTGCTCTCCAGGGGCTGGCCGCAGGCTTCGCGGGCCTGGGCCTCGGTCTCGTAGATGCGGTTGTTGTTCGGGTAGCCGATCCATGCGGCGGTGGCCAGCTGCTTCACGAACCCGACGAACCAGGCATCCCGGTTGTCGTTGGTCGATCCGGTCTTCCCCCTGGTCGGCCACTCACCGAGGTTCGCGCCGGGCGCGGTCCCGCCGGCCTCGACCGGGCCCGCCAGCAGATCGACGGCGCGGTCGGCGAGCTCCTGGTCGATGACCTGCTCGCAGTCGCCGTTGTGCTCCCAGATGAGCCGGCCGTCGGGGCCCTCGATGCGCTCGATCGGGTGGGGAGCGCAGTAGCTGCCGCGGTTGGCGAGGGTGGCGTAGGCGCTGGCCATCGCCAACGGGAAGATGTCGGTCGCGCCGAGGGCCAGCGGGCAGAAGATGTCGTTGTCGGGGATGTCGTAGCCGCTGAGACGGCGGAACATCTCCGCGGTGCGATCCGGCCCGATCTCGCCGATCAGCAGGGCGTGGTAAACGTTGCTGGAGCGGGCCATGGCTTCGTACATGTCGAGGACGTCGTTGCCGCCGGTGTTCCGCGGCTCCCACAGGCCGCTGTCGGTCGAGCCGTCGGGACAGCCGGGGATCGGCTGTGGGCCCCGGGCGTCCAGGGTCAGGCCGGCCGACAGCCCGTCCTCCATGGCCGCCACGGCCACGACCGGCTTGAAGGCCGAGCCCGGCTGCCGCCCCGATGCACCCATGCCGGGGACGGCCGCGTTCACGGTGGTGCGGTCGCACAGCAACTGACCGGAGTCCAACTGGTCGGCCCAGCGTCCGTCTTCGAGGCAGCTGCCGAACCCGTAGGGGCCGAGGGCGAGGGCCCGGATCGCGCCGGTGCTCGGCTCGATCGACACGATGGAGCCCATGGGTGAGCGGGCGATCTCCTCCGGACCGGCATCCTCGGTGAGCAACGCCCGTCGCAGGGCGGCCTCACCCTCCTCCTGCATCTCGAGGTCGAGGGTGGTGTGGATCCTCAGGCCCGACTGGAACACGAAGCGGCGACGCTCATCGGTGGTGGCCCCCATGGCCTCGAGGGCCTCGGTCTGGGTCCCCAGGGAGTTCGCGACGCGTTCGTTGACCAGCAGCTGGGAGATCCAGTTGACCCAGAAGGGGTTGGAGGGGGCCGGCGGGTCGGAGAGCTCGACCTCCAGCGGCTGATCGATCGCCGCCTGCGCCTGCGCCGGGGTCACGAAGCCGTGCTGGGCCATCTGGCGCAGCACGATGTTGCGGCGCGTCTCGGCGTTGTCCATCGAGTTGATCGGGTTGTTGGCCTCAGGAGCCCGCAGGAGACCGGCGAGCATGGCCGCCTCTCCGAGGGTCAGGTCGCCGACGTCCTTGGAGAAGTAGCGGTCGGCAGCGGTCCCGAGGCCGTAGACGCCGACACCGAAGTACGACCGGTTCAGGTACCGCTCGAGGATCTCGTCCTTGCTGAACTCGTCCTCGAGTTGGATCGCGTAGATCGCCTCCTCGAGCTTGCGTGCCAGGGTCTGCTCCGGGCTCAGGAAGGCCATCTTCACGTACTGCTGGGTGATGGTCGAGGCACCCGACTCGATGCCACCGGCCCGGAAGTTGGTCAGGGCCGCACGGGCGATCGCGAGATGGTTCACGCCCTCGTGCTCGTAGAAGGCCGCATCCTCGGTGGCGAGCACGGCATCGATGGCCACCTGGGGGATCTCGTCGAGGGCGACCGGGACGCGGTTCTCCTCGAAGGTCAGCTCGGCGAGCTCCGTACCGTCATCGGCGTAGACGTAGGAGTTCTGCGGTGGCGTGTCGGCCTCCCCGAGTGGCGGGACGTCCAGCACGTCGGAGCGCACCGTCGCCAGCAGCTGATCGACGGCCAGTGCCCCGGGCAGGAACATCGCCCCGATGAGGACCCCGGTGGCGGCCACGATGACCACGATCAGCACGAGGCGGGCGACGATCGCCCCCAGTCGGCCGGCGATCTGCAGCCCGAGCGGTGCCGTGCGTGGTTGGTTCACCCTGGACCTCGGTCGATGTCGACGGGACGCGCTGCGGGCGGTGTGACGTGTGACAGCGGGCGATGGTTCCCGCCCCGTTGCAGGGACGCGCGCCTGTCAGGCGGGCCTGCCCAGGATACCCGGGGGTCCGCCCGTCAGATCAGAGGTAGCCGCGGGCGTTCGGCGGGGGGCGGTCGCCATCGGGCTCGGGGGGTTCGACCCGGCGCTGCAGTTCGCTGGGGGCCTCCTGGAAGGTCCGGCCGCCGAAACGGTCGCGGATCTGGTGGTCGAGGCGCGCGGCGGTGGTGGCGATGGCGATCACCGCGGTCTGGAGCTCGGGGAGGTCGAGGGTGCTGCCCAGCAGGGTGTGCCGGAGCCACACGGCTTGGTGCGCCGGGTCGTAGCTGAAGGCGCCGAAGCCCAGGGTGTGGTTCGTGGTGAGCAGGTAGTGCGCCAGCTCCGTGGTGAAGGGGACGTCGAGGTTGGTGACGGAGAAGACGCCGACATGTGGCCCCACGGGACTGCCCGTCACGGTGACGAAGACCCGGGCGTCCTGGTGGGTGAAGGTGATGTTGCCGAAGGCATCGACCTCGTGCCCGCCCAGGCTGGCCCGGAGCAGACCGCTGACGTACTCCCGGAGGTCCTCGGGGTCGAGGAACACGCCGGTCCGCCGAGGTGGACGTGGCGCTGCGTGTCCGGTCGGCACCTCGGTGAGTGCCGTTGACGGCAGGTCACGCCGCGGGTCGCGTTGCGCCTCGTCCTCCGGAGCCGAGGTGTCCGTCTCCTCGGGGTCGTCGGCCCCCGGATCGCGGCGCCGCCGGCCTGGGTCGTGGCGGTCATCGGGCATCGCGCCCTCCCGGTCATGAGCGTCCTTGCGATCGCGTCCAGGCCCTGGAGATCATGGACGTCACCGCCGAGCAGCGGCACCTCCACGAGCGCAGGGACCTCGACCCCGAACAGGCCGGCTGCCACGTCCCGACGCTGCCGGGCTGCCAGGTTGCGCACGTCACCGAGCAGGCGCAAGGCACCGGCCATGGCCAACTCGTCGGACCGGACCGTCGGTGGCCGGCCGTCGGCGTCGCCGAGGACTCCGGCCTCGGCCTCCAACTCCCGCACCGCGCGTTCCAGGCCGGCATCCGTCGGGTCGCGTGGGACCTCGGGCCGCACCCGGTTGACGACCACCCCGGCCGCGTGGAGGCCCTCCTGCTCGAGGCGCTCCAGGAAGAAGCGGGCCTCCCGCAGCGGCGGAGGCTCGGCCGAGGTGACCACCACGAACTGTGAGGACGGATCGCGCAGCAGCGTCAGCACCTCCTCGGCGCGCTGCTTGAAGCCGTCGTACATGCCCTCGAAGTCACGGAAGAAGTCCGCGAGATCCTGGAGCAGTTCCATACCGGTGACCCGGCCGGCGACCCGCATGAACGCCGTCGCTCCGGCGCCCACGACCTTGCCGATCCCGCGACCCGCGGCCACGCCCGGCTTCAGGAGCAGCTTCAGCAGCCGCCCCTCCAGGAAGGAGGTCATGCGCCTCGGTGCATCCAGGAAGTCCAGCGCCGAGCGCGTCGGTGGGGTGTCGATGACGAGGAGATCGAACTGCGCCTCCTCGTGGAGCTCGTGGAGACGCTCCATCGCCATGTACTCCTGGGTGCCCGACAGCGTGGAGGACAGCTGGCGGTAGATGCGGTTCGAGGTGATCGCCGCGGCCTCCTCGGGTGACGAGGCGTGACGGTGGATCAGACGGTCGAAGGTCGTCTGCATGTCCAGCATCATCGCCCACAGCTCGCCCGTGCCGTCACCTCGGTGGGCGGCATCCAGCGGGACCTCCGTGGGCTCGTCGTCCAGCCCCTCGAGCCCCATGGCCTGCGCCAGCCGGCGCGCCGGATCGATGGTGAGCACCAGCGCCCGGCGTCCCTGCTGTGCGGCCGCGAGTCCCAGCGCCGCGGCGGAGGTCGTCTTGCCGACCCCACCCGAGCCGGTGGCCACGAGGATGTGGGCGTCACGGACCGCCCCGGCCAGGGTCCGGCGGCGGGCGTCGTCGAGGTGGCTGCTCACGGCCGGGCTCCTGCGACCGCGGAGTAACTGGCAGCGTCGAGCCGTTCGCGGGCCCGGGGTCCATCCTCGCCCACCTGCAGGGCGAGCACGTCAGCGAGGATCTCGAGATCGTCGACCCCGAAGGTGCTGCCCGACAGCAGCGGGAGCCCGAGCACTGGGCTGCCGGTCGCGACCAGTTGGGTGCGCAGGCCCGCCTGGTGCTGCTGGCGGGCGACGTGGGCCGCGGCGAGGTCCAGCGTCAGCTCGCTGGTCCGGCCCGACATCCGGGCGCCGTGGGCCTCTGCGCGGGCCCGCAGCGTGTCGGCTCCGGCCTGCTGGAGCCGCTGGAGGGCGTCGGCGTCGAGGCGCGGCAGGGTCACCTGGTTGGCGAGGATCGGACCGGTGGCGATCCCGGCGCCGTGCAACGCCGCCAGGCCCTCGGTGGTCTCGCGGACCGGCATCTCCTCCAGCAGGGTCACGATGACGGCCTGGACCCGACGGGGGTCGGTCAGCATCTCCTTGATCTGCCCCGCCTGGCGGCGGATCGGACCGACGCGCACGATGTCGGTCACCGCCTCGGGTGCCTGGAGGAACGGCACGATGCGCCCCGTCGGCGGGGCGTCGAGGACGATGAGGTCGTAGGAGCGGCGGCCGTCCGGCCGGCGACGCGCCTCGATCTCGTACAGCTTGCCGACCAGCAGCAGGTCGCGGAGCCCCGGTGCGGCCGTGGTCACGAAGTCGAGGGCGTTGGAGCGCTCCATCACCCACTGGACGCGCTTCAGCCCGTAGAACAGCTCCAGGTACTCGTAGACCGACTCCGCGGGGTCGATGGCCGCGCCCCACAGCCCCGGTCGGAACTCCCGTTCGGTGTAGTCCCAGGGTTGGGTGCCGAACAACCGGCTGAACCCCTGTCGCTCCTCCACCTCGACGAGCAGCGTGCGCCTTCCGGATGCGACCCCGGCCAGCGCCAGCGCGGCAGCGGCCGTCGTCTTGCCGACTCCGCCCTTCCCGGTGACGATCGTCACGTGAGGCCCGAGGAGCGCGTCGAAGCCAGCGAGCGCAGGTCCCTGGCCGTTCATCGGTGGTGTTCCCCTCCCTGCGCCGGATCGTGCCGGACGGGTCCTGGCGTGCCCGCCGGTCGCTGTCGAGCCTAACGGTCACGCGGGAGGGTTCGTGGCCGACGGCGGTGCGGTGCGTCGCCGCCACCGCGGGATCGCCGGCAGCGTCGGTGGCGCTGCTCGTGTCGGCACCGGGGCACAGCGACGGCCTGGGTACCCTCCGCGCCATGCCGAGCTCACCCGTGCTGTCCCTCCGCCCCTCCCTGCTGTCCGCGCTGGTCGCGGTGTGCCTCGCGGTGTCCTTCGTGGTGGCTACCGGCGGGGCCGCGACGGCCACCGAGGACGGCGCAGGCGAGGCCGTGACCTCGGTGGAGATCCTGCCCCTGCGGGGCGGGTTCATCGATCCGCCGGTCGTGGCGCAGATCCGCGACGTCATCGACCTCGCCGAGCGCGATGGATCGGATCTGGTGGTCCTGCAGTACACCTCCGGTGGTGGGGTGTCGGCGGACCTCGACGACCTGCTGCGGACGATGGAGGCCAGCCCGGTGCCGATCGCGGCGCTGATCGGGCCGCTCGGCACCGGCGCGGAGGCCGTCGGCGCCGCTGGGCTGCTGTGGCTCGCCGCCGATGTGCGCGCCGTGTCCGCCGACGCGTCGGTGGGGCCGCTGGATCCGGCCGACCTGACCGATATCGGCGGTGACTACCCGATCGCGACCAGGACCCAGGCGTTCCTCACCGCTGCGGGTGCGGAGCTGGCGATCGCGGACCGGTTGCTGACCGAGGCGGTGCCGGCTGAGGATCTCGTCGAGGCGGGAGTGGTGACCCTGACCGCCCAGGGCCTCGAACCCCTGTTGGTCGAGCTGGACGGGGTGACCGTCGGTGACACCCAGCTGATGATCCGTCCCGCCGAGGTGGAGGTCCGCTTCCACTCCCTCGGTCTGGTCCGTCGACTCCTGCACGCCGCCACCACCGCCCCCTTCATCTACCTGCTGCTGGTGGTCGGCCTCGGGATGCTGTTGTTCGAGGTGTTCCAGCCCGGCTTCGGGGTCGCCGGGTTGGCCGGGATCATCACCGCAGCCATCGGCATCTTCGGGTTGACGGTGCTGCCGGTCACGTGGTGGGCGGTCGCACTGGTCGTCCTCGGGTTGCTCCTCTACGCACTGGACACCGCGATAGCCGGGTTCGGTCCGGTCACGTTGGTGGCCACCGCGGCCTTCGTGGTGGGGTCCGCCAACTTCTACGCCGCACCCGCGCTGGACCTCCCGTGGTGGCTGATCGGCGCGACCACGGTCACCGCCCTCGTCTTCTTCGTCTTCATCATGACGAGCCTGCTGCGGGCGCAGGCGGGGCCCGAAGGGGTGACCGTCGATGACCTGGTGGGCCGGCCGGGGATCGTCCGTTCGGTGCTGAACCCGGAGGGTCACGTCTACATCGACGGTGCCCTGTGGCGGGCGCGCTGGACCGGTGACACCAAGCGCGCGAAGGTCGGCACCCCCGTGCGGGTCCACGGGGTCGACGGCGCCGTCGTGCTCGTGGAGCCCTTCGACCCGTCGGCGAGCGCTCCGCCCGCACCGCAGACGAACGGAGCGGTCGGCGTCGGCAGCGAGGCCGATCCGAGCTCGGCCGAGCCCCGTCACTGAGCTGCGCTGCCCGGCGAGGGGGTGCCGCTGACCCGTCCACCGGAACACGACTGCTAGCGACTGGACAGCGATCGCTAGCTACGAGCGAGCGGTAGGGGTCTGGTGCGTTCGGCGCACAGGCCGTACTGTTCCCGCTGTGACGCCGGGCCCGCGGGAGCCGAGCCCGGCCGCAGGGGGAGAAGGTGCAAGGAGCACACAACGAGGTGGTAGGGGTCGCACGCTTGGCCCTGGTCACCGAGACGGTGGACGTCGGCGAAGCGTGGGAGCAGGACGCGCTGTGCCGTGGCGCCGAGGGCGCGCTGTTCTTCGGACCCCACGGGTTCGAGCCCAAGCGCGAACGTGCGATCCGCGAGGAGGCGGCGAAGGCGATCTGTGCCCGCTGTCCGGCGCTGCTGGCCTGCCGGGAGCACGCGCTGCGCCACGGGGAGTTGTACGGCGTGTGGGGTGGCCTCGGCGAGGCGGAGCGCCGCGCGCTGCTGGAACGCGAGGGACGGATCGCCCAGGCCGGATGACACCCGGTGTTGCATCCTCGGCCGTCGCTGGGGTACCAAGCGCCGACCGCCTCGCCACGAGCGTTGCGGCTCGCCGTCATCGACCGCCAGGAGACCACCGTGACCCGCTGGGAGTACGCGACCGCACCGCTGATCAGCCACGCGCTGCAGCAGATCCTGAACCAGTGGGGTGACGACGGTTGGGAGCTGGTGGCTGTCGCGGAGAACGTCGCCTACTTCAAGCGACCGAAGAGCTCGTGAGCTCGACCGGTGCGGCCCGCCTGGCAGACCTCGGCCTGACGCTGCCCGAGGTCCCTGCCCCGGCTGCCGCCTACCAGCCCTGGTCTGTCAGCGGGGAGCTGGTGTTCACGGCCGGGCAGCTCCCCCTGGTCGCGGGTGCACTGCCCCGGACGGGCCGCCTCGGCGTGGAGCTGACCACCGCCGACGGTGCCGAGCTCGCCCGTCTCGCGGCGCTGAACCTGCTGGCTGTCGGGGCGGCGGCGTGCGGATCGCTGGAGGCCTTCCGGGTGGTCAAGGTGGTGGTGTTCGTCGCCTCCTCCGAGGGGTTCGAGGAGCAGCATCTGGTCGCCAACGGGGCGTCACAGCTGCTCGGCGAGGTGCTGGGGGATCGTGGTGTCCACGCGCGGTCGGCGGTGGGTGTGCCGGCCCTGCCGCTGGGCGCTCCCGTCGAGGTGGAGGCCATCCTCGAGCAGGTGCCGGCGTGACCGGCCGCGACGAGGGCGATGCCGGGACGGCCGTCGTCGAGGATGCCGTGACGGTGATCCTGGTGAAGGACGCCCCCGATGTCGCCCCCGGTGGTGACCGGCTGGAGGTCCTGCTGCTGGAGCGGCACGGGGCCAGTGCCTTCGCCCCCGGCGCGTTGGTCTTCCCGGGGGGCAAGCTCGATCCCGCCGACGCGCAACTCGACCCGGCACGTGTCAGCTGCGCCGACCCCGAGGGGTGGGCGGACCGTCTGGGTGTCGCGGGCGCGGACGCTGCGGTGGCGATGCTGGTCGCTGCCGTGCGGGAGACCTTCGAGGAGGCCGGGGTCCTGCTGGCCCGCAGGCACGGCGCCGAGCACGCCGTCCCTGCCCTGCCCGGCGACCTCGAGCTGACGCGGGCGCAGATGGCGGCCCGTGACGGGGCCTTCGACTGGCGGGAGTGGCTCGCGCGGGAGGAGCTGGTGCTCGATCTCGATGCGATGGCGATGTGGTCCTGGTGGGTGACCCCGCAGGGGCTGCCCCGGCGCTACGACACCCGCTTCCTGGTCGCTGGCATGCCAGCCGGGCAGGCCGCCACCCACGACGCGGTCGAGACCACCTCGATGCGGTGGATCCCGCCCGCCGATGCGCTGGCGGCCCATGCCGAGGGACGGCTCCACGTCATCTTTCCGACCCGCCGGACCCTCGAGCAGTTGGCCACGCACCGCGACGCTGCCAGCGTGCTGGGCGCAGCGCGGTCCGGGGCGGTCGACCTCCGCCGCATCGAGCCGACGGTGGTCCGGGTCGATGGTGCGCCCATGGTCCAGCACCCCGACGGTGGCCCACCGGCTCAGGTCTGACCCTGCCTGTGGGCTCTGCCTCCGAGCCCTGGCACCGGGTCGCAGCCGGCGGATCCACCGGCTGCGTTCCGCACGCGGGGTTCGCCCGGCGCGCAGATCGCGGTGCCGCGACAGCTTGGGTCCATCCAGGGGTCGGCCGGATGCGAACTTCGGTCATGTAAGACGGTGGCGGCGCACCGCGCGCTCCCCGTGAGGGGCCGCCCTCCCCGAGGAGCGCGACCTCCGCCGGTGCGTCGTCGCCACCGGTCGCACCCCTGGCGACCGCTGCCGGGCCCTGGGTTCCCCGCACCTCCCAGGGCCCGGCGCTCCCTCCTCCACGTCGTCCTTCTGTGTCGTCACGAAGGCGGTCGGAGCGCGAGTAGCCTGGCCGGCATGATCGATCCACGACGACTCACCGACGACCTCGAGGCGACCGCGACCGCGCTCGGCCGACGCGGGTTCGACCTCACGGCGCTCGAGCAGCTCCGCGACCTCGATGCCCGTCGGCGCTCGCTGACGGCTGAGGTCGACCGCGCCCGCGCCGAGCAGCGGTCGGCATCGAAGGCCATCGGCCAGGCGACGGCCGAGGAGCGTGCGCAGCTCATCGAGGCGGCCCAGGCGCTCAAGGAGGAGGTGGCCCGGGTCGAAGCGCAGCTCATCGCGATCCAGGCCGAGCACGCCGCGGCCTTCGCTCGGGTCCCCAACCTCCCCCACCCGGACGCGCCCGACGGGGTCGAGGGCGACGGTGTCGTGCTGCGCACCATCGGCCCGCCACGTCCCCAGCTCGTCGACCCGAAGGACCACGTCGACCTGCTCGAGGCCGCCGACGCCCTCGACCTCGCCCGCGGCGCCAAGGTCTCCGGTGCCCGCTTCGCCTTCCTCAAGGGCGAGGGGGCGCTGCTGGAGTTCGCCCTGGTGCGCTACGCCATCGAGGTCGCGATGCGCCACGGCCACATCCCCGTGATCCCGCCGGTGCTCGTGCGCGAGGAAGCCATGTACAGCACGGGGTTCCTGCCCACCGACGAGCAGCAGCTGTTCGCCACCCGCGACGACGACCTCTACCTCGTCGGCACCTCGGAGGTGCCGCTGGCCGCGCTCCACCTCGACGAACTGCTCGCCCCCGAGGACCTGCCCGTGCGCTACGCCGGGTACTCGCCCTGCTTCCGTCGGGAGGCCGGGGCCCACGGCAAGGACACCCGCGGGATCCTGCGGGTGCACCAGTTCGAGAAGGTCGAGCTGTTCTCCTTCGTCGCCCCCGAGGACTCCGACGCCGAGCACGAGCGCATCCTGGCCATCCAAGAGGAGATCTTCACCGGCCTCGAGATCCATGCGCAGGTGGTGGACATCCCCGTCGGTGACCTCGGTGCCTCCGCCGCTCGCAAGTTCGATCTCGAGGCGTGGCTACCCGGACAAGGGGCGTACCGCGAGGTCACCTCCTGCTCCAACACGACCGATTACCAGGCGCGCCGGTTGCGGACCCGCATCCGCGTCGCCGAGGGTGACAACGTGCTGGTGCACACCCTCAACGGCACGGCCTTGGCGGTCCAGCGGGCCATCATCGCCCTGGTCGAGCAGCACCAGCGGCCCGACGGCACCGTCGCGGTGCCGGCGGCGCTCCAGCCGCACCTGGGACGTGAGGTGCTGTTCGCGCGGTGACCCCGCCTGTTCCTCGGTGGGCCGGTCCTCGGCGGGCGCACCGGCAGGGGTAGCCTGCGCACGGTCCCACCACGTGGTGGGTGGGTCAGGAGGGTTGGCCGAGCGGACGAAGGCAGCGGTCTTGAAAACCGCCGTGCGGCGTGAGCCGTACCGTGGGTTCGAATCCCACACCCTCCGCGTCGTCGTTGGAAGGCGTTGGAAGGCCACGGGTCGGCGAGCCTGGCCGGCGCGGCCCGTGGGTGTCGCATGAGGAAGGCCGGCAGGGTGGTCGCAGGCGAGGGGTCGACGTCCGACGCTGGTGCCGCGCAGCCCCCGGTCGACCCCGAGGGCGGGGTTCTCCGGCTACTCCTGCGCGCCAGGTTCCAGCCGCTGCTGCTCGCGGGCGCGGCGGTGACCGTGGCCCCGACGCTGTACGTCGCGCAGGCGCCACCGTGGGCCTTCGCCTACGTCGTCGTCACGGTGCTGGTCGGCTTGGCCTTGTGGGCCCGTTCCCAGATCCGGCCGCTGTTCACCCGCCAGCGTCAGGCCGCGTCCCTGGCGATGACCGTGCTCGGGATCGGCGGCCTGCTGGTCGTCCTCGTCGGTGCGGGATGGTCGACGGCGCCGGAGCTGGTCATGCTGATCACGGCCCTGGGTGCCGTGGTCGCGGTCGCCCCGGATCGGCGGGTCGCCTGGGTGTTCCAGGTCGTGATCGTGGCGGTGCTGTTCGCTGCTCTGGGGATCGGCCTGGGGTCCTGGGTCATCGCCGCGCTGGTGACCGTGCAGGTGGTCACGATCATGCTGATCGTCGACAGGTTCTCCCAACGTCTGTTCGGCGTCCGGACGGCTGAGCAGGAGGCGAGGCTGGCCGCCGAGCGTCGTGGTGAGCTCCTCGACGCCGTCCGTCACCTGCCGCGCGGCAGCGTCCACGGCGCGGAGCAGGCCGCCGTCGCCACGCTGCGGGAGCTCGCGTTCGACGTCGCTGTGGTGGTGCGCGTCGACGGCGACCACCTGTGGGAGCGGGTGATCTCCGGCGTGGCGCCGCTGGGTGGTCCGGTCACGCGTGGGCAGGGGCTGGCCTGGCAGGCGGTCGTGGAGGATCAGACGCTGGTGACCGACCGCTACGACGACACGACCAAGCAGCTGCCGGGTCGCGAGTTCCTCAAGGGTGTCGTGGTCACGCCGATCCGGATCGAGGGTCGGCCGGTCGGAGCGCTCGCCGGTGGACGCAGCGTTGCCCGGCGCCCCAGCGACGACGAGGTGGAGATCGTCGAGGTGATGGCCGCCCACCTGGGTTCGGTGATGGCCAACCGTGCGACCGTGCTACGGCAGGAGGAGCTGCTGGAGCAGGCGGCGCGGCTGGATCAGATGGGCAAGGGGCTCCTCGAAGCCGTGTCGGAGGAGATCCGCGATCCTCTGACGGTGCTTCGCCTGCGCGCCCAGAGGCTCATGGACCACGCGGCCGACCTCGACGAGGACGAGCGATCGCGTCTGCTGCGTCGTCTGCGGTCCGAGTCCGAGGAGCTACGGCTGGTGATCGACACCATCCTCGACTTCTCCCGGTTCCACGAGCGCCGAGCCGAACCGCAGCCGGAACCGGTGCTGATGGAGCCACTCCTGCGGTCCAGTGGCGTCGTCGTCGAGGACGGGCGGGTGGACGCCGCCTTCGGTGGGGGTGTGGGGGAGCTGGTCGTGCTCCTGGATCGTGAGCTGGCCGTCTCGGGTCTCGCGCTCCTGGTCGCGTCCGTGCGGGTGCGCACCGAGCAACCGATGGCCGTCCGGCTCACGCGCAGCGCCCTCCGTGATGAGATCGGACTGGTGTTCCCTGCAGGGCGGTTCGCCCGCGGTGCGAGCGTGTTGGTCGGCGTCGCGATCCAGCTGCTGACGTCCGCGGGGGCCCGGGTCGAGGTGAACGATCGGACGGACCGCGCGAGGCTGTGGCTGCGGTTGGCTCCGGAGGAGACGGACGAACCCCTTGGGGAGGTGGGTCGGTGACCGTCGCAAGCGATCCCTCGTGGCGACCCCTGGAGCTCCTCGAGGAGCCGCTGGTGCGGGTGTCGCTGGTGCTGCCGGCGTTCGTGACGCTCGTGCTGGTGCTGCTCGCGGGGGAGCTCCGCAGCCTCCCGCTGTTCCTTGCGCTCACCGCGGCCGGCCTGGTCGTCGCGGTCGGCTCCGTCATGCAGCCCCGGTCCTTCCCGCTGCCGCAGGGGTGGCACGCGGACGTCTTCTGGTCCGTCACGGCGGGTGCGGTCGGCCCACTTCTGGCAGCCGTCATGCTGGTCTGGGCGGTGGAGATCGATGTCCGCCTGTTCGCCCCGCTGTTCGCGATGGTCCTGCTGGTCAACGGCTTCGTGGCTCC
>PWWI01000238.1 GCA_003561535.1 Nitriliruptoraceae bacterium | reverse complement strand
GCCACAACGTCCGTCAGACGGTCGAGCAGGCCCCGGAGCTGTTCGGGCCCGGCGCTCGGACGTTGGTGTTCCTCCCGCTCGCCCACGCGCTGGGCCGGATCCAGGTCCACACCTCGATCGACCAGGGGGTGCTCACCGCGTTCGCGACCGGCATCCCGGAGCTGCCCGAGGAGCTGCTGCTGTTCCGACCGACCTTCATCGTCGCCGTCCCGAGGATCTTCGAGAAGGTCTACGACGGGGCGCGCAACCGCGCGATCGACGCGGGCCGGGTCGGGATCTTCGACCGGGCCATGGAGGTGGCGGTGCGCTGGGCGGATGCGCGGCTGGGCGGCCGACCGCCGCTCGGGTTGCGGCTCCAGCACCTGCTGTTCGACCTGTTGGTCTACCGCAAGCTGCGAGCCGCCTTCGGTGGCGAGCTCGGCATGGCGATCTGCGGGGGTGCCGCGCTCAGTGGGCAGCTCGCGCGCTGCTTCGACGGGATGGGCATCGCCATCGCCCAGGGCTACGGCCTGACCGAGGCCGCTCCGATCGTGTCCGGCGGTCCCGACCCGGTCCCCGATCACGACAGCGTGGGCCGCCCGTACCCGGCGACCGACGTGGCCTTCGCCGAGGACGGCGAGATACTGGTCCGCGGCCCGCAGGTGTTCGGTGGCTACTGGAACGCACCCGAGACCACGGCGAAGACGCTCGTCGATGGGTGGCTGCGCACCGGGGACCTGGGCGCAGCGACCGAGCGCGGCGACCTGGTCATCACGGGACGCAAGAAGGAGCTGATCGTCACCGCCGGCGGCAAGAACGTCGTGCCCGGGGCGCTCGAGGACCGCGTCCGCGCCCATCCGTTGGTCGACCAGTGCGTCGTGGTGGGGGACGGACGGCCCTTCGTCGGCGCGCTGGTGTTCCTCGATCGCGACGAGGTCCAGCGCCGGCTCGAGCGCCGGGGGACCACCGGCGGACCGCAGGCTGCAGAGGCGGCCGGGCTGGCGGCGGCGGGCGTGACCCACCGGGTCTCAGGCGAGGCCGGACCGGGTGAGGACAGCCTGGGCGAGGACGCGATCGAGGCGGAGTTGCGCGCCGAGATCGACACGGCGGTGGCGACAGCCAACGCTTCGGTGTCACGCGGTGAGGCGATCCGCGCCTACCGCATCGTCGCCGGCGTGCTCAGCATCAGCAACGGGGATCTCACCCCCACCCAGAAGCTCCGGCGCCACAACGTCGGTCAGCGCTACGCCGCGGAGATCCAGGCGTTGTACCGCTGAGTCGCGACCCCGGCTGCGGGCTGGGACGAGCCCAGCCGGCGACCGCCCCGCCCACCCGGATCGTCGCCGTCATCCCCAGCCGAGCGCCCGTACCCCGGCGGTGACCCCGGCCCCGACCAGCACGACGACACCGAAGTGAGCCCTGAGCGCCACCGCGACGGCCGCCGCCGCGACCCCGACGATCCGGGCGTCCAGCACCAGGCTCGTCCCGTCCACCACCGTCTGGGTCGCGACGAGCGCCGCCAGCAGGCCAGCGGGGAGCAGGTTCGACAGTCGGTCCAGCCAGGGCGGCAGTTCCCGGCCCGCGGCGGCGAAGGGCCCGATCGCCTTCATGAGGTAGGTGCCCACGGCCAGGGCGACCAGCGCGAGGATGATCACGTCGTCGCCTCCCCGTGCTCGGCCCGCACCGGCACCCACAGCGCGATGACGCCCCCCAGCGACGCGGCGATGATCGGCACGCCGGGCGGCGCGAACGGCGTGAGTCCCAGGGCGAGCGCCACCCCGATGGCCGCGGCGGTGCGTCCGCGGGGCGTGCGCAGCCACGGGGCCAGCAGCGCGAGGAACCCGGCCGGGAACGCGGCATCGAGGCCCAGCACCTGCGGGTCGGCGATGAGCCGGCCACCGTAGGCACCCGCCGCCGTGGTCAGGATCCAGGCGGACACCACCGACCAGCCCACCACGCGGAAGCGGCGCACCACCTCGCCGGACCACTGCTGCCGTGCGGCTGGATCCCTCGGCATCGGACCGGCCTTGCCGAGGGCGAGCGCGACGGACTCGTCCACGATGAGGTAGCTGTCCATCGCGCGCCGCCCGAGGGATCCCCCCGGCAGGGCCCGGGCGATCGCGAGCCCGAAGGCGACGTAGCGGACGTTGAGCAGCAACCCGCTCACCGCCCCGGCGAAGGGGTTGCCGCCGAGCGCGAGTACGCCCACGAAGGCGAACTGCGACCCACCGGCGAGCACGATGATGCTCGACAGGGTGGCCACGGCGGGGGAGAGGCCGGCGGCCACCGCCAGCACCCCGTAGGACAGGCCGTAGGCGCCGACAGCCAGCGCGACCGGCACCGCGGCGGCGACGAGGTCGCGGGTGGCGGCCGCCTCCGATGCCGACGCCGGCTGCTCGAGCCCCGGGGCACGTTCGGCCACGCCCGGGGCATCGAGCCGGGCGCGGCGGGTCGTTCGGTTGAACGGACGCATCGTGCGGTAAGCTGTACCAGGGAACCACGATCGCGTCCAACTGGGAGCCGGCCATGCTCGACGACCGCACCGAGGGGGACGTGCTGGACCCGGGGGAGCTGCGGCAGCGGGTCGCCGGCACGGTCCGCGACCTCCGGGCCCGCTCCGGGCGGTCGCTCGCCGATCTCGCCACCGCGGCCGGCATCGCCAAGTCGACCCTGCACGCCATCGAGACCGGGGAGGCCAACCCGGGGATCGAGACGCTGTGGTCCCTGGCCCGTGCGCTCGGCGTGCCCTTCGGGGAGCTGCTGGAGCCGGCGACCCCGGCCGTGCGGGTGGTGCGCGCGGGGGAGGCACCGCAGGTCGTCAGTGAGTCCGGAGCGATGCAGGCCCACCTGCTGGCGGCCACCAGCCACCGCGCCCGCGTCGAGGTCTATAGCCTGGCGCTGCAGCCGGGGACCGCCCACGACGGACAGCCCCACACCGACGGCACGATCGAGCACGTCCTGGTCATCGCCGGAGAGCTGCAGGTCGGACCCGGAGGCGCCGAGGTCATCCTGGCACCGGGCGACCTCGCCTCCTTCTCAGGCGACCGGGTCCACGGCTACCGGGCCCTGGCCGAGGGCACCGAGGCCGTGTTGGTGATCGAGTACCCCTGACTCCGACCGTGCGGGCGAGTTGCTCGCGCAGCTCCCAGGGGACAGGTCCCGCCATGGTGCGCGAGCAACCACGCGGCGGCTGCGCGCCGCCTCGACCCCCGTCCCGGCCGCGAGCGGCCACGGCCTCGAAGCCCTTCCGTGCCACCGACCCGACCCACCCCACCCCCGCCCCGCCACCCGCCATCCCCTTCCGCAGGAGCCTCGATGACCCACGACCCCGCCGTCCGCGTCAGGGGCGTCCGCAAGCGTTTCGGTACCACCGACGCGCTCAGCGGCGTGGACCTCGAGGTGGCCGAAGGCGAGGTGGTCGGCCTCCTCGGACCCAACGGGGCCGGCAAGACCACCCTGGTCCGGGTGCTGGCGACCCTGCTGCCGCCGGACGAGGGCCAGGCCACGATCTTCGGCCGTGACGTCGTCCGCGACGCGCCCGAGGTGCGCCACATGATCGGCCTGACCGGCCAGTACGCCGCGGTGGACGAGCTGCTCACCGGCCGCGAGAACCTCAAGATGTTCGGGGAGCTGTTCCACCTCACCGGCCGCGATGCCCGCCGCCGCGCGGATGCACTGCTGGAGCGGTTCGGGCTGAGCGAGGCCGGCGACCGCCCGGCCCGCACCTACTCGGGCGGGATGCGCCGACGGCTGGACCTGGCCTCGAGCCTGCTGGTGCGGCCCCGGCTGCTGTTCCTGGACGAGCCCACCACCGGGCTCGACCCCCGCTCGCGCAACGCGATCTGGGAGGTCACCCGCGAGCTGGTCGCCGAGGGCACCACCCTGCTGCTCACCACCCAGTACCTGGAGGAGGCCGACCAGCTCGCCGATCGCATCGCCGTGATCGACCACGGCGACATCATCGCCGAGGGCACCGGCG
>PWWI01000230.1 GCA_003561535.1 Nitriliruptoraceae bacterium | reverse complement strand
GAGGACGGCTACCTGTCCATCACCGGGCGGATCAAGGACATCATCATCACCGCCGGGGGCAAGAACCTCTCCCCGGAGCAGATCGAGAACCAGATGAAGACCTCGCCCTACATCAAGGAGTGCGTGGCCATCGGTGACGGTCGCAAGTTCATCTCCGCCTTGATCCAGATCGATGCCGACAACGTGGGCGACTGGGCGTCGCGCAAGGGCATCGCCTACACCTCGTTCCAGGACCTCGCGGCCAAGGACGAGGTCGTGCAGTTGGTCGACGGCGAGGTCCGCCGCTGCAACGAAGGGCTCGCCCGGGTCGAGCAGGTCCGTGCCTTCCGGCTGCTGCCCAAGGAGCTCCACCAGGACGACGAGGAGCTGACCGCTACCCAGAAGGTCCGGCGTACGGCGTTCTACGACCGTTACGCCGGGCTCATCCAGGAGATGTACTGACCGTGCAGACCTTCCTGCAGCTCTTCTTCTCCGGGCTCGCGCTCGGGTCGATCTACGCGCTGGTGGCGCTCGGTTTCGTGGTCATCTACCGCGCATCGCAGGTGTTCAACTTCGCTCACGGCGAGTTCGTCATGTTGGGCGCGTTCCTGATGATCTCGCTGGTACGCGGCGGGATGTGGTGGATCGTCGCGCTGGGGGTGACGATGGCGGTCACCGGTGGCGTCGGGATGGGCATCGAGCGGGTGGTACTGCGGCCCATGATCGGGCGGCCGGTGTTCGTCACCGTCATCGTCACGATCTTCGTCGGCGCGCTGATGCGGGTCGCCATCAACGTGATCTGGGGTGTCGGTGAGCGCGGCATGCCGACCCCGTGGGACACCACCTCGGTCATGGAGATCCTGGGTGCCCGGGTGCTGTACAACTCCGTGGCAGCGATCCTGGCCACCGGCCTGGTGCTAGTGGGCTTCTACCTGCTGTTCCAGCGCAGCCGCATCGGTATCGGGATGCGCGCCACCGCCTCGGACCAGGAGGTGGCGCTCGGGCTCGGTATCCCGGTGGGCCGGGTGTTCGCCTTCTCCTGGTTCCTCGCCGGCTCGCTGGCCGCCCTGGCAGGGGTGTTCCTCGGCATGTTCCCGAGGATCGTCGACGGCAACATCTGGTTGATCGCGCTGGCCGCCTTCCCGGCGGTGCTGATCGGTGGGCTGGAGTCACCGCTCGGGGCGGTCATCGGCGGGCTGGCGCTCGGGGTCGTCCAGCTGCTCGCGCAGGGCTACGTGAACCCGCTGCTCGGTGCCTTCGGGAACAACTTCCACCAGGTGTTCCCCTACGTGATCATGATCGGGTTCCTGATGTTCCGGCCCTACGGGCTGTTCGGGACCAGGGAAGTGGAGCGGATCTAGATGCCGACCAAGCCGCTCTCCATCCGCTACGAGGACGACCTGCGCCTCCTGTCGTCGAGGTGGCGGAAGGCCGGCGTGGTCCTGCTGGTGCTGTTCGCGCTGCTGTTCCCGCTCAGGGCCAGTTCGCTGTGGCTGACCCTCGGCTCCGAGATCCTGGTGTTCGTCGTCGGGGGCGTGGGCCTGATGATCCTGACCGGTTTCACCGGGCAGATCAGCCTCGGCCACGCCGCCTTCATCGGCATCGGGGGCTACACCGCCGCGATCCTGGGCGGCACCTACGGGGTGCCGTTCTGGGTCATCGTCCCCGTCGCGGGGGTGCTCTCGGCCGCTGTCGGGCTGGCCGTCGGGCCCTTCGCGCTGCGGCTCAAGGGGCTCTACCTCGCCATCGTGACCCTGGGCCTGGTCTTCCTGGTCGCCCACGTGCTGCGTTCGTTCCCGGAGCTGACCGGCGGGTTGTCCGGCATCTCCGTGCCGATGCTGTGGTGGTTCGACGGACCCACGGTGAGCACGGCCCAGTTCGAGCTACTCGGCACACCGCTCAGCTCCGCGATCCAGAAGTACTACATCTTCCTTGTCCTGGCGGTGATCGCCGTGCTGTTCGCCACCAACCTGCGCCGGTCCCACACGGGGCGGTCGATGGCGGCGGTCCGTGACCGGGACGTCGCGGCAGCGGTGATGGGCGTGGACGTGGCCCGCACCAAGTACGTCGCCTTCGGGGTGTCGTCCTTCCTGGCCGGGGTGGCCGGGGCGATGTTCGGCTGGGAGGCGCAGTTCCTCACCATCGACGCGACCGTCAACCTGCTCGTCTCGATCGAGTACATCGCCATCATCGTGATCGGTGGCATCGGCACCGTCGTCGGTGCCGTGCTCGGTGCGATCGCCTTCGTCGTGCTCGGACAGCTCGCCGATGCGTTCCTCGGGGAGTTGCCGCTGCTCAGCGAGCTCTCCAGTGCGCAGCGCCGCAACACCTTCCAGGCGATCCTGGTGGCGGTGTTCCTGATCGTGGAGCCCTTCGGGCTGTTCGGCATCTGGATGCGGATCAAGTTCTACTTCATGGCCTGGCCCTTCCGGTACTGACCATCTGCGGGCGGTCGCCTGCTGCCGCTCGGGCACGTGGCGGCTGCCGCCGCCCGGGCACGTGGTGGCTGCCGCCGCCCGGCCACGGTCGTCCGTCGGTCGGGTCCCTGCGATCGGCGCCGCCTAGCGGGCACCCTGATGCCTCCCCGGGGTCTCAGGGTCGGCTGCGGGGGGTCCCCGATGGTGCGGGCCCCGCTGCGGTGGGACCATCGACCTCGATGCAGGTACCGCCGCGCTACCGCCCCGCTCCCGGACGGGCCGCACGGTGCCCCACGAGGAGGAACGTCATGACCTGCCCGACCTGCGGCGCGATCGCCGACACCACCGCCGTGACCTGCCAGCTGTGCGGGACCCACCTGTCCGCCCAGGGCGGTGCCCAGCCAGGGGGCGGCACACCTCCAGGCGCTGGCCCGGCTGGCTCGACCGGCCCTTCCGGATCCACCGGGCCGGGCGGAGCCGCAGGCGGAGGGGCCGTCCCGCCGCCCCCGGGTGGCTACGGCACGCCCGGTGCCTGGCAGGCGCCACGACCACCCCACCACTCAGGGCTGAGCTCAGAGCTCCGAGGCTGGGCGATCGGCGCCCACCTCGGTGGTTTGGTCGTGGGGCTCAGCACCGCCGCGGTGTTCGGGTTCGTCGGCACGCTGCTGGTGTGGCTGTTCAAGCGCGACGAGCACCCCTACACCGACCACCACACCAAGGAGGCGCTGAACTTCCAGCTGACGGTGCTGCTGGTGCTGGTCCTGTCGGTCGCGTTGGCGATCCCGATCATGCTCTTCGGGGTGGTGACCCTCGGGCTCGGGTTGCTCCTGTTCGGTGCGCTGGCGGTGGTCGCGCTCGTTGCCTGGATCGTGCTGCCGATCATCGGTGCCGTGAAAGCCTCCAACGGCGAGGGCTACCGCTACCCGCTGACGATCCGCTTCGTCAGCTGACCTCGGCGCCGGTCACGGCCGTGGAGCCCGCCTGGGTGGCGGGCTCCACGGCCGTCGCGCCGACCTCGCACCGCGCGGATGTGGCGGCCCTCGCCCCCTCCCTCGGGATCGCAACGATGTGACCGTGAGGTGGTCGATCGGTTGCGATCCGCGACCGACGCGGGCCGGCGCGGGCCGCCGGCGGTGCCGTGGCCGTCGGATCGCAACGATGTGACCGCGAGGTGGTCGATCGGTTGCGATCCGCGACCGATGCGGGCCGGCGCGGGCCGGCGGCGATGCCGTGGCCGTCGGATCGCAACGATGTGACCGCGAGGTGGTCGATCGGTTGCGATCCGCGACCGACGCGGGCCGGTGGCGGTGCCGGTGGCGGTGCCGTGGCCGTCGGATCGCAACGATGTGACCGTGAGGTGGTCGATCGGTTGCGATCCGCGACCGACGCGGGCCGAAGCGGGGCAGGTGCCCCCCGCGCTGGGGGGTTGTCGGAGGCGCTGAGTACCCTCGCGGCGCGCTGGTGGCCACCACCCGCCCCGCCCACACCCGAGGACCCGCCTGTGTCCGACGCCCACGCCGACTCGCCGCTGCTGCGGGGGCTGAACGACGCCCAGCGTGAGGCCGTCACCGCCGTAGACGGCCCGGTGCTGGTGGTCGCCGGTGCCGGTTCGGGCAAGACCCGTGTCCTGACCCACCGCCTCGCCCACCTGGTGCGTGACCACGGCGTGAGCCCCTTCGAGGTGCTCGCGATCACCTTCACGAACAAGGCCGCCGGGGAGATGGCGGAGCGGGTCGGCGGCCTGCTCGGGCAGCGCCTCGGGGAGCGGATGTGGGTCACCACCTTCCACAAGAGCTGCGTCCGGATCCTGCGCAAGGAACTGCCCAGGCTCGGCTACAAGAGCGCGTTCACGATCTACGACGCCCAGGACTCGCAGCGGCTGATCGCCCAGCTGGCCAAGGACCTGAACGTCGACGACAAGCGGCTCAGTCCCCGGGCGATCCAGACGGCGATCTCGAACGCCAAGGACGAGCTCACCGACTTCGAGACCTACAAGGCCGCGGCCACCGCGTGGCCGGAGATCCAGATCGCCGAGGTGTACGAGGCCTACGAGGACCGGCTGTTCAAGGCCAACGCGCTGGACTTCGACGATCTGATCGTCAAGACGGTGACGATCCTGCAGCTGTTCGACGGCGTGCTCGAGCACTACCAGCGCCGTTTCAGCCACCTGATGGTCGACGAGTACCAGGACACCAACCGGGCGCAGTACCACCTCGTCGAGCTGCTCGCCGGTGCCCACCGCAACGTGATGGTCGTCGGCGACCCGCAGCAGGGCGTCTACAGCTTCCGCGGCGCGACGATCCAGAACATCCTCGACTTCGAGTCCGACCACCCCGACGCCCGGGTCATCGTCCTGGACCGCAACTACCGCTCCACGCAGACGATCCTCGACGCCGCCAACGCGGTGATCTCGATCGGCGCGGTGCAGCGTCGCGCGGAGCTGTGGACCGACCGCGGTATCGGCCGCCCGGTCGTCCGCTACCACGCCGACGACGAGCACGACGAAGCCGCCTTCATCGCCGAGGAAGCCGAGAAGCTGCGGACCGAGGGCGCCAGCTTCGACGACATCGCCGTCTTCTACCGGACCAACGCCCAGTCCCGGGTACTGGAGGACGTGTTCATCCGTGTCGGCCTGCCGTACCGAGTGATCGGCGGGGTGCGGTTCTACGAGCGCAAGGAGATCAAGGACGTCCTGGCCTACGCCCGCCTGCTGGTCAACCCCGATGACGACGTCGCTGCCCGCCGCATCATCAACACCCCGCGCCGCGGCATCGGCAACCGCACGATCGAGGCGCTGGACTGGCACGCCCGCCGCGAGGGGGTCAGCTTCCTGGCCGCCTGCCGGGACGCCGAGGTGGTCCAGGGCCTGGCGGCGCGTGCGGTGAGCGCGGTCACCTCCTTCGTCGACCTCCTCGACGGTCTGAGGACCGCGCTCGAGCACGACCTGTCCACCACCGACCTGCTCGCGCTCATCATGGACCGCACCGGCTACCTCGCCGACCTGGAGGCCGAGCGCACCATCGAGGCCGTCGGTCGGGTCGAGAACCTCCAGGAGCTGCGCTCGGTGGCGAGCGAGGTCGCCGAGCGGGGTGGTCAGCCGTCGGGCCCGGCAGGGCTGCAGGCGTTCCTGGAGTCGGTCACCCTCGTCAGCGACCAGGACCAGCTGACGACCATCGCCGTCGGCGGGGTCAGCGCCGACACCCAGGCGCCCGACAGCGAGGTGGCAGCCGGCGACGGGGACGTGGCGACGCCCGCCTCGGCGGACGAGGGTCGGGTCACGCTGATGACCCTGCACACCGCCAAGGGGCTCGAGTACCCCCACGTGTTCCTCGTCGGCATGGAGGACGGGGTGTTCCCCCACGTGCGCTCGCTGTCGGAGCCGGCCCAGCTCGAGGAGGAGCGGCGGCTCGCCTACGTCGGCATGACCCGGGCGCAGGACCGGCTGCACCTCAGCTTCGCCGCGAGCCGGAGCCTGTGGGGTGGCACCAACATGAACCCTCCGTCCCGCTTCCTCGACCAGCTGCCCGTGGCCCTGGTCGAGGAGCGCGGCTCCGGGAGGAGCGGCTCGGGGCGGCGCGGATCGTCGCCGGCCCGTCGGGCCCGTGATCGCGAGATGCTGGAGATCGGGGGGGCGGAGTTCCACGTCGGCGACGACGTGCTCCACCCCAAGTTCGGTGAGGGCCGGATCATCGCGTTGTCCGGTGAGGGGGAGCGATCCGAGGCGACCGTGGATTTCGTCGACGAGGGTCGCAAGCATCTCATGCTGGCCTACGCACCCCTGGTGAAGCGGTGATCGAGGCGTTCCTGGCCAGCTTCGGCCTGGTGTTCCTGGCCGAACTCGGTGACAAGTCGATGTTGCTGGCGATCGCCTTCGCGGCCCGCTATCGCCTGTGGCCGGTCCTCGGCGGCATCGCGATCGCGGCCTTCGTGATGCTGGGGCTGTCGACGTTGCTCGGGGCCGCGCTCGGGGCGGCCCTGCCCGAGCGCGCGGTCGCCGTCGTTGGCGGGCTCGTGTTCGTCGGGTTCGGGCTGTGGACCCTGCTGGACGACGACGACGACGACGAGGAGACGGAGGAGTTGCGCAGCGGTTCCGTGCTCCTCGGCGTGACGCTCGCCTTCCTGATCGCCGAGTTCGGCGACAAGACGATGCTGGCGACCCTGACCCTGGCGGGGACCCAGCCGGCGGTTCCGACCTGGCTCGGCGCCGGGCTGGGCATGACGGCTGCCAGCGGGATCGCGATCGTCCTGGCGACCGCTGTGGGTGCGCGGCTGCCGGAACGGATCATGAGGGTCGTGGCCGCGGCGGCCTTCCTGCTGTTCGGTGTCCTGCTGGTGGTCACCGGGCTCCGAGGCTGATCGAGCGCGCGGCAACCGCCGGCCCGGGGCGCACCGAAGCACCAGTGGAGCGGGACCGCCACGTGGCCACCTCGCCGCCACCTCGTTGCCATCCCGCCGCCTCGTTGCCATCCCGCCGACACCCCGCCGGCACCCCGCTCAGGAGCTCCCGCCATGGCCAAGCAACGCAAGGTCTCCACCAGCCGCGTCATCGCCGCAGACCGTCAGGCGCTGTTCGACATCGTGGCCGACCCATCGCAGCATCCCGTCATCGACGGCTCGGGAACGGTCACCGGTACCCGGGAGGGATTGCCCGAGCGCCTGGCGCTGGGGACCAGGTTCGGGATGGAGATGAAGGCGGGGGCCAGCTACCGGATCACCAACACCGTGGTCGAGTTCGAGGAGGGCGCGCTGCTCGCCTGGCGCCACATGAGCGGGCACCGGTGGCGGTACGAGTTCCGGGACGTCCCCGGTGGCACCGAGGTGACCGAGATCTTCGACTGGTCGACGGCCAAGGCGAAGCTCGCCCTCGAGCTGGCGGGGTTCCCGAAGCGCAACCTGGAAGGCATGGAGCACACCCTGCTCCGCCTCGAGGAGCTCGCGACCACCGGCTCGGTCGGCGACCGCGCCTGAGCGTCGGCGTCGCGTCGGCGGGTCCCGGTGGCCCGACCGGTTGACGCCGTCCGCCCTCGCGGCGGTCGACGCGGGGACGTGAGGCGGCCACGGGTGTCCGCAGGGCTGCACCACATCGCCCACCCGGGCGGCTCCGGTGCACGGAACCGGACACCGGTGACCGCCCACGCGCACCGCAGTCAGCCCTGCCGCGGGCGCAGGGCGAAGGGCCCTGTGGGGCCCGCGGGGCGGGGAAGCGTCGTCGGTCAGGAGCAGCCCGGCTCGGCCGGCTCCTCCGAGGCGGGGGGCCCGGGCAGCACGCGGCTCGGGTCGACGTAGACCGTGTCGTCGTGGATCGTCGTCGGATGCTCGTCCAGGGAGTCGGCGCCGCCGAGCCCACGACCTGTCAGGGTCCACACCCCGCCGCCCTCGGACTCCAGGCGGTTCGTCGGCTCGCAGTAGGCGAGCGAGGCGGCGTCCACGAAAGCCCGCACGCGGCTGGCTCCGACCACCAGCAGCACCGTGCCGTCGGCGCCCGGTGTGGCCCGATCGAGCTCGGCCACCTCGGCGGCCGGGATCCAGGGCTCTGACGGGGCGCCGCTGCTCTGCTGCAGGAACAGCAACCCGGCGATCACGACCGCGACGCCGGCGACCAGGGATGCCACGATCCACTGGGCACCGAGCGGGGCCCGGAGCACGATCTTGCGGGCACGCTTCGACGCCCGCTCGGGCAGGTAGCCCGAGGGGCCGAACTCGAGCTCGTCGGCGGGCGTGCGGTCGTCGTCCACATCGCCGACGGTACCGCTCGGGGCGACCCGGAAGGGCCGGTGCCGGGCTCGCTTCGTGGTCACCCGACGACGCGGACTAGCCTCGGCGTACACCGCACCGACAGGGAGGTCAGACCGTGTCGATCCGCGTGGTGGTGGCCAAGCCGGGCCTCGACGGGCACGACCGCGGCGCCAAGGTCGTCGCCCGTGCGCTACGGGACGCCGGTATGGAGGTCATCTACACCGGCCTGCACCAGACGCCGGAACAGATCGTGTCGGCCGCTCTGCAGGAGGACGCCCAGGCGATCGGGCTCTCGATCCACTCCGGCGCGCACATGACGCTGTTCCCCCGGCTGCTCGCGCTGCTGCGGGAGCAGGGAGCGGACGACGTGGTCGTCTTCGGCGGCGGCATCATCCCCGATGCCGACGTCGCCGCACTGCTCGAGCAGGGCGTCGCCGCCATCTTCACCCCCGGGGCCCCGATGCGGGAGATCACCGACTGGGTGGCCGCCAACGTCCCCGAGCGCGTCTGAGCGCCACAGCCGCCGGCAGGCCCCCGGCACCCCCGCGCCACGCCGAGCGGCCCGGCCGCCCAGCTGCCCGAGAGCCCTGCCGGGACCCGACGACGCACGCCCGCCCCCACCGCAACCCACCCCAACCACGCACAGGAGCACCGATGGACCTGGTCGAGTTCCAGGGCAAGCAGCTGTTCGGCCGGAACGGCGTGCCCGTCCCCCCTGCCGGCAGCGTCTGCCACACCGTCGACGAGATCGTCGCCGCCGCTGAGCAGCACCTCGGTGACGGGCACGGCGCCGTGGTCGTCAAGGCCCAGGTCAAGACCGGTGGCCGGGGCAAGGCGGGCGGCGTCAAGCTCGCCACCACGGTCGAGGAGGCCCGTGAGCACGCCGAGTCGATCCTCGGCCTCGACATCAAGGGCCACGTCGTGCGGGTCGTCTACGTCGAGCCGGCCTCCGATATCGAGGAGGAGTACTACCTGTCGGTGATGCACGACCGGGTCGGCAAGGGCCACCTCGTCATCTGCTCCCGGGAGGGTGGCGTCGACATCGAGGAGGTGAACCGCACCAACCCCGAAGCCGTGGTCAAGCGCACGCTCACCCCCCACGAGACCACCGACGGGCTAGCCGCCGACACCGCCCGGAAGATCGTCACCCAGGCAGGCTTCCCCGCCGAGGTGGTGGCCTCCGCGGCCGACCTGCTGGTCCGGCTCTTCGCCGCCTACCAGGCCGAGGACGCGACGCTGGCCGAGATCAACCCGCTGATCCGCCGGCCTGACGACGCCGTCATCGCCCTCGACGCCAAGGTCAGCCTCGACGGCAACGCCGCCTTCCGCCACGATGGGTACGCGGAGTGGGACCTCGAAGGGCTCGATGCCGACGATCCGCTGGAGGCCGAGGCCCGGGCCAAGGGCATCCAGTACGTCAAGCTCGACGGCACCGTCGGGGTGCTCGGCAACGGGGCGGGGCTCGTGATGGCCACCCTGGACGTCGTCGCCCAGAGCGGTGGCCGCGCCGCCAACTTCCTCGACGTCGGTGGTGGCGCCTCCGCGGATGCGATGGCCGAGTCCCTCGCCCTGGTGCTGAAGGATCCCGCCGTCAAGAGCGTGTTCATCAACATCTTCGGCGGCATCACCCGCGGCGAGGAGGTCGCCGCCGGGATCATCGAGGCCACCAACCGGCTCGGGGACTTCCCCCAGAAGCTGGTCGTGCGGCTCGACGGCACCAACGCCGAGGAGGGCCGTCAGATGCTCCTGGCGGCCGACCTCGCCCAGGTGGTGGCCGCGGAGACGATGCAGGAGGCAGCGTCCACCGCTGTCGCGCTTGCCGACCAGAGCTGAGCCGCACGCCAGGCCGGGACGGGAGCGAGCGGAGCGCACGCGAACGCCGTCGCCACGAGACCACGCGCCCGAAGGTGGCGCCGGAGGAAGCACCACATGAGCATCTTCATCGACGAGAACACCAAGGTCGTCGTTCAGGGGATCGGGTCCCAGGGCACCTTCCACGCCCAGCGCAACCAGGCCTACGGCACCGACGTCGTCGCCGGCGTGCACCCGAAGAAGGGTGGGACCACCTGGGAGGAGCTGGGCGTCCCGGTGTTCGCGACCGTGGCCGAGGCGGTGGAGGCCACCGGGGCCAACACCTCGATGGTGATGGTCCCCGCGCCCTTCACCAAGGCGGCGATCCTGGAGGCCCAAGCGGCCGGCATCGCCACCATCGTCACGATCACCGAGGGGGTTCCGGTCCACGACATGACCGAGGTGTACGACACGGTCGTCCGGCGCGGCGGGGTCCGGCTGATCGGCCCGAACTGCCCCGGGCTGATCAGCCCCGGCAAGGCCAACGTCGGCATCATCCCCGCCGACATCACGATGCCGGGCAAGGTGGGGCTCGTCTCCCGCTCCGGCACGTTGACCTACCAGATCATGCACGAGCTGGCCCAGGCCGGCATCGGCATCTCGACCTGTGTCGGTATCGGTGGTGACCCGGTGATCGGCACCCAGTTCCTCGACGTCATCAAGGCCTTCGCCGAGGACCCCGACACCGAGGCCATCGCCTTCGTCGGCGAGATCGGCGGCTCCGAGGAGCAGCTGGCCGGGCAGTGGATCCGGGACCACATCCCCGACACCCCCGTGGTCGGCTACATCGCCGGCTTCGAGGCGCCCGCTGGCAAGCAGATGGGTCACGCCGGCGCGATCGTCAAGGAGGGCGGGCCCGGCGGGGAGTCGGCTGCGGAGAAGAAGGAGCTCCTCGAGAGTTACGGGATCGCCGTCGCCATGAACCCCTCGGAAGCGGCGCAGCTGATGATCAAGCGGCTGTCCTGACCTTGCTCCGCGCCGCTGCCGCCCTGTCCCGCACCGAGGAGGCGGGTGTCGCGGCAGCGGAGGCGGCGGACGCGGTCGCCGCACGGCTGGCGGGCGAGGCCGGTACCGGGGCCCCACCGCGGTGCGACCTGGCCGTGGTGACGGTCACCCCCGAGCATCACGATCACCTCGGCGCCGTCGCTGCTGCCGTGGAGGCCCGCCTGGAGCCGGGCGCGCTGCTCGGCGCGGTGGCTACCGGGGTCGTCGGCACCGTCGAGGGGCGGGCCGTGGAGGTCGACCAGGGCCCGGCGGTGTCGGTGTGGGGTCTCGCCGCGCCCGGTGGCTGGGTGCAGCCCTTCCGCGCCTGGACGCTGCGACCGACCCGGGGCGGGGTGACCGTCGCCGGCTGGCCCGATACCCAGCCCGACGACACGATCATGGTGTTCGCCGACCCCGAGACCTTCCCCGCCGCCGAGGTCCTGCAGCGGCTCTCGGAGCGGCACGTGGGCACCCAGGTGCTCGGCGGGCTGGTGTCGGGTGGCCCCGGCCGGGCCCGATACAGCCTGGACGGGCACCTCCACGACGAGGGCGCGGTCGGGGTGGTCCTGCGCGACGTCGAGGTGGCCGGACTCGCCTCGGTCGGGTGCCGCGCCATCGGTCGGCCCGTCACGGTCACCGAGGTGGTGGACGACCAGCTCCGCGGCCTGGCCGGGGGGTCGGCCACCGACCACCTCGATGCGGTGCTCGGCGGCCTCTCCGAAGATGACCTCGCCCTGCTCGAACGCGGGGGGTTGCAGCTGGGCATCGTCGTCGACGCCGTCCGCGACGCCTACCAGCCGGGGGACTTCGTGCTCCGCGGTGTGCTCGGCATCGACCCCGACCTCGGCGCCATCAGGGTCGGCGACCGTGTGCGGGCCGGGGACACGGTGCAGTTCCATCTCCGCGACCCCGTCCACGCCGGCATCGACCTGACCGCCCGGCTGCGCACGCTCGGTCCGAGCGCGGGTGCCCTGCTGTTCACCTGCCTGGGCCGGGGGCGGCGGCTGTTCGAGGTCCCCGACCACGATGCCCGGGCTGTCGCCACCCACCTCGATGTCGAGGTGGCGGGGGCCGTCTGCGATGGGGAGATCGGCCCCCTGCACGCCCGCAGCGTCCTGCACGGCTTCTCCGCCGTGGTCGCCGCATTCGGGCAGACGAGGGCGTAACCAGGTAGAAACGATCACGACACCGCCGGGAGACACCTGCCAGCGAGGATCGCGCCTCGCAGGTGGGGTCTCCCACCTGGACAGGACGGTGCGCGCCGCCGGCGAGGACCGGGATGCCGATCATCCCGCGAGACGCCGGCAGCGCCGGAAGCGGTTCCCCCGGCCCGTGGAGGTCGGATCATCGAGGAGGACGATGTGAAGCTCGTCACGGCGATCGTGAAGCCGCACAAGCTCGACGAGGTCAAGGAGGCGCTGCAGAACGTGGGCGTCCAGGGCCTGACCGTGTCGGAGGTCCGCGGGTACGGCCGCCAGCGCGGCCACACCGAGGTCTACCGTGGCGCGGAGTACACGGTGGAGTTCGTCCCGAAGGTCATGCTCGAGGTGTTGATCGACAGCCCCATGGTCGACGAGGTCATCGACGCCATCGTGAAGGCGGCGCAGACCGGCCAGGTCGGCGACGGGAAGGTGTTCGTCACCAACGTCGAGCGGATCGTGCGCATCCGTACGGCCGAGGAGAACGTCGAGGCCATCTGACACCGCCGGCGACGGTGCGGGGCTCGTGCGCCCCGCACCGCTGCTGCCTGACGACGGAGCCACCCCGTGTCGACCTCGGCTGCTGCGGCGAGCGCCGCCGAGGTGGACACCGCCGCACTCGCGGCGGAACTGAAGGCCACCTGGGCCGGGCTCCTCACCGACGGTCCACCCCCGGGCCGGGGGGGGTCTCGTGCGGCGACCTCGGCCGTCGACGACCTCGTCACCGCGCTGTCGCGCCCCTTCGTCGCCCGGCACCGCATCGCCGTGGCCGCGGTCGGCGGGGACGGACGCCATGAACTCAGCCCCGCCTCCGACATCGACCTGCTGCTGCTGCACGACAAGCTCGACACCGAGGTCCTCGAGCGCATCGTGCGGGGCGTGATCTACCCCCTGTGGGATGCCGGCCTGACCGTCGGGTACGCCGTCCGGGACCGCCGTGAGGCGCTGGCGGCCGTCGACGACGTCGACAGTGCGACGGCGATCCTCGACCTCAGGACCGTGGCCGGCGACGCTGCCTTCGCCCAGCTCGTCCGCACCGAGGTGATCCGGCGGCTGCGGCGCCGCCCCCACCGCTTCCTCGGTGCGCTCCGTCAGGCCGACCTGGAGCGCCGCGCCCGCGCGGGCGACGCGGCCGAGGTCCTGGAGCCGCACCTCAAGGACGGCGCGGGGGGCCTGCGGGACGTCCAGTCGTTGCGGTGGGCCGCGGCGGCCTTGGTGGGCACCGTCGGGCTCGACCCGCTGGTCCCGGCCGGCTACCTCGGGGCCCCCGACCGGCCCCGCATCACCGCCGCCGAGGGGCGGCTCCAGGCCATCCGGGTGGCGCTCCACCTCGTCGCAGCCCAGGAGAGCGGGAAGCCGGACGTGCTGCGCCTGGACCGTCACGACCAGGTGGCCGCCCTCCTCGGCTACCAGGACCGGGCGCCCCACGACCTGGCCCCCCACGGGCTGCTCCGAGACCTCTACCTGGCCACCCGCACCATCGACCACGTGCACCGGCGTGCCTGGGCGCTGATCGATGCCGACGTCGCCCGGGGCCGACGCCGGCTGGGTCGCCCCGCGGAACGTGAAGTGGACGGCTTCGAGCTGGTCGACGGGGTGCTGCGGGTCCCCGTCGAGGACGACATCGACGAGCCGGAGCTCGCGGGCCGCCTGCTGGTCGCGCTGACCCGGACCGGGGCGGTGCTCGACCGTGGCAGCGCCGCGCGGCTGCGGGACCGGGCCGAGACCGCCACCGCCGGCGGTGGTGCCGGACCCTGGACCTGGAGTAACACCGACCGGGACCGGCTGGTGTGGGTGCTGCACCAGGGAGCCGTGGCCCTGCCGGCGCTGGCCGAGCTCGACGAGGTCGGGGTGTGGACCGCCTGGGTGCCCGAGTGGGCCCCCCTGCGAGGACGCGCCCAGCGCAACCCCTACCACCGGTACGCGCTGGACCGCCACGCCTGGCACGCCGCCGCCGCGCTCGGGGATCTGGTCCGACGCGCCCCCTGGGCGGCCGAGACCCTGGTCGACGTCGACGACCGTGAGGCCCTGTTCCTCGGGGTCCTGCTGCACGACGTGGGCAAGGCTTTCGGTGAGCCCCACGCGGAGACCGGCGTCCCCGTGGCCGCCGCCATCGCCCGCCGCATGGGGTCGCGACCGGCCACGATCGAGCGCATCGAGCGCCTGGTGCGCCTGCACCTGCTGCTGCCCGATGCGGCCCAACGGCGGGACGTGACCGATCCGGCGCTCGCCCAGGAGCTCGCCGCACGCATCGGCGACCGCTCGACGCTGGCCATGCTGCACCTGCTGGCCGCTGCCGACGGGCAGGCCACGGGGCCGACCGCCTGGAGCCAATGGATCGCCGCGCTGGTCCAGCGCCTGGTGACGAAGGTGAGAGCTGTGTTCGACGAGACCGATCCCGACCAGGTGGGTGACGGGGCCATCGTGACCGCCCGGGCCGCTCAGGCTCTGG
>PWWI01000159.1 GCA_003561535.1 Nitriliruptoraceae bacterium | reverse complement strand
TGGCGGAGGGAGGGGGATTCGAACCCCCGAGACCCGTAGGTCTACCCGCTTTCGAGGCGGGCGCACTAGGCCGGACTATGCGATCCCTCCAAGCCTGCCAGAGCAGGCCGGACGGAGGGTACGCAGGCGCGGCAGTGCCCGGCAACCGCAGCACCGCCGCCGGGGGGGCGAGCCGGCTCAGCAGCGTCCGCGGCGCGCGGCGAAGAACGCCTTCAGCCGAGCCGACGAGGCCTCCGCCCTGACCCCCCGCACCACCTCGACCTGGTGGTTCAGCCGAGGATCGTGGGGGACGTCGTACAGCGCGCCGACGGCGCCGGCCTTGGGGTCGTCGGCGGCGAACACGACGCGATCGACCCGGGCCAGCACCAACGCGCCAGCGCACATCACGCAGGGCTCCAGGGTCACGTAGAGGGTGCAACCGCTGAGCCGCCAGGAGCCGAGGTGGCGGGCACCGTCGCGCAGGGCGAGGACCTCGGCGTGGGCGGTCGGGTCCTGGTCGACCTCGCGGCGGTTGTGCCCCCGCGCGATGACCCGCTCGTCGTGGACCAGCACCGCACCGATCGGCACGTCGTCGTGGGCCGTGGCAGCGTCCGCCTCGGCCAGCGCCTCCTGCATCCATCGCTCGTGCACGCCACGCAGCGTAGGGCTCCGAGGGCGAACGAAGGGCGGGTGCACTGAGGGCGGGTCCCGCGGGAAGGCCGACGGCCCCGTCATGCCGTGTGGGCCGGGGAGCGAGCGGCCTCACGTGCCAGCAGCGCGCGCTTGCGCGTCGTGCCCCAGCGGTACCCGCCCAGCTCACCGGTCGATCGCAACACGCGGTGGCAGGGGATCAGCGCAGCGACGGGGTTGCGTCCCACAGCGTTGGCGACCGCCCGGGCGGCACCTGGCCGTCCGACGGCCCGTGCCACCCCGCTGTAGGTCACGACCCGGTCCTCGGGGACCCGCAGCAGCGCCTCCCACACCTTGACCTGGAGGTTGGTACCAGCGGCCAGGACCGACACCGGCGGCACGGACGTCGCCGCAGCTGCGCTGCCCCCCTCCCCCGTCTGTCCGTCACGGAAGAGGGCCGCGAGGTGATCCACGACCGCCCGCGTGGCGCTGGGGTCCTCGATCAGGTGAGCGGCCGGCCACTCGCCAGCCAGGTCCACCAGGGCCGTCGCGTGGGAGTCGGGCGGGTCCACGAACCGCAGACAGAGGACCCCGCGGTCGGTGGTCGCCACCAGCGCCTCCCCCAGCGGTGTCGCGTGGACGGCGTAGCGGACCGTCAGCCCGGCACCACCACGACCGATCTCACCCGGGGTGACCGCATCCAGGGTGACCGTCAGGTCGTGCAGGCGTCCTGGCGAGGACAGTCCTGTGGCTGCGACGGTGTCCAGCACCGTCGCCCGTTCACGGAGCAACTCCTTGGCCGCCCCGACGGTGAGCCACCGCAGGAACCGGTGTGGGGGAACACCGGCGAAGCGCGTGAAGGTGCGGTGCAGGTGACCAGGGGACAGGTGCAACGCCGCCGCCACCTCCGCGACGGCGGGCTGCTGTGTGCGGTGAGCGTCGAGCCATGCGATGGCGGCCGCGACGCGGCCGTAGTCGCGGAGCCAACGCTCGGACGCGGCGCTGCGGTCCGACATCGGCCACCTCGGTGTCGTGTGCGGGTCGACCTCCGTGGCCGCCCAGGGCCCGAGTCTGTCGCCTCGCCACCGCGGTGGCGACCCGGATCCTGACGAGGTCTGCGGGGTCCCTCCAGAAAGTCTCGTATACGAGACTTTCTGGAGGCAACCCGATCCGGAGTGGTGCTGACACCCGGGCGCGCCCATCGGGCCGCTGGCCGGAGCGCCAGATAGTGGTACCCCCCTGGGGCACCCACTGGTAATCTGTGCCCGTCGGTCGAGGAACCAGGACTGCAGATGCACGGCTACGCCGCCCGTAGCGACGAACTTCAGGCCCGTCTGCGCCGGATCGAGGGACAGATCCGCGGTCTCCAGCGCATGATCGAGGAGGACCGCTTTTGCATCGACGTGCTGACTCAGATCTCCTCGGCCACCAAGGCCCTCCAGGGCGTCGCCACGACGATGCTGGACGAGCATGTCCGCCACTGCGTCCGCGACGCGATCGATCAGGGGGCAGAGTCGGCCGATGAGAAGATCGAGGAGGCCCTGGAGGTCGTCCACCGGCTCATCAAACGCTAAGGACCGGCACGACACCACGACCCGCAAGAGGAGAGACCGCATGACCACCCGCACCTACTCCGTCCCCGACATCTCCTGCGGCCACTGCAAGTCGGCCATCGAGGAGGAGGTCGGCGCCCTCAGCGACGTCGCCAGCGTGTTGGTCAACATCGAGGCCAAGACGGTCACCGTCGATGGTGAGGCCAGTGACGAGGCGATCCACGCCGCGATCGAGGAGGCTGGGTACGAGGTGGCTGCCGGCTCGTGACTGGAGACCGAGGATGACCGATGTGATGGACGCGGCCTTCCCCCCCGAGCGGGCGCTGGAGGTGCTGCTGCAGCTGGAACCCCAGCTGCGGGACGTCGGTAGGGCCCGCCGCGCGATCGTCGGCCTGCGGGCCGTCGCTGCCGATCACGTCGAGCTCATCGACGTCGACCTCGGGGCCGACGGGGTGCTGGACGCCGGCGCGGCGGACGCCCTCGTCGTGATGACCACCGAGGAGGTCGGCGACGACGAGGACGTGCTGTGCCTCACCCAGCTGGTCTGCATCCTGCCCGACGGCACCGAGGTGGGCATCAGCCGCGCCGACGACGCGCAGGACGCCCGGGTCTGGCGCACCGACCGTGACGCCGCCGACGCCGCGGACGACCTCCGGCCCCGGGACGTGGCCGCCAACACCGCGCGGCGGGCCTTCGGACTGCCCTCGGCGGTGGCGAACGAGCTCACCGTCCGGGAGCTGCTCGGCCGGGCGTGGCTGATGGAGGTCGCCGGGGAGGCTCTGCGTCGGTTCGACGCCACCGGTGGCCCGAGGGAGGTCGAGGTCGACGAGCTCCGGCCCATCGCTCACCGGCCGCTGCTCGGTGGGCTGGTGAGCGGGGACGCTCCGGTGCCCACCTGGGAACGGATCCACGCCCACGCGGTGGCCGGCCACCTGGAGCTCGGCCACTTCCCCGTTGCCGCCTCGCACGCCGCCTGGTTGGACGAGGCCGGCTTCGCTCAGGTCCTGGACACCACCCTGCCGACGGCGGAGGATCTGCTGGAGCAGCTCCGGGTCACCGCCGGCGACCAGGGCATGGCCTGGGCCCTGGCCGTGCTGCTCGACCGCGGCTGGCACGGTAGGGAGTGAGCTCGCGCCTCCTCCACAGGTCGCGACCGCACGCCACCCGCCGGGTCGCAGCCACCGCGTAGCCTCCGTCGGCATGCCCCCTGTCGCCCCCGCCGCCAGCTTCCCCGGTCCCGATGCCCTCGGCCGGAACGTGGTCGTCGACCCCGGCGCCCCCCCCCCACCGGGCTTCGAGCGCGCCCGGCGGCTGCTGATCGACGACGACGTGCTGGCCGACCCGGCGGCCACGGTCGCCGTGCTGCGGGCACGCTGGCTGCGACGCCGACGCAGCGTCATCGAGCTCGCCGTCGACAACGAGGCGGCCCGCGTCCCCGAGTCGACCGACACCCCGCCCTACGCGCTGTCCCGCGATCACGCCTTCCACCGGGAGGCACTGCACTTCCTCACCTGGGCCAACAGCTACGACCTGCGTGGCGGCACACCGAGGTGGTGGCACGGCGTGCTCGCCGAGCGTCGCACCGCCGCGAGCCGCAGCGATACGGCGGACGTGCTGCTGCCCGACGGGCGTCATGCCTTCGTCGACGGCGGTCCCCGAGGCCCGCTGCCCGTGCCGCTGCCGAAGGCGCCGAACGCCGGGGTGGCGCCCGAACTCGTTCACCGCGAGTCCGTGTCGCTCGGCCGGCTGACGGTGCAGGGTGACGCGCTGCCGTCCGAGGAGCTGGCGCCCGACCAGCTCGCAGCGGTCACCCACGGGTTCGGCCCCGCGCGTGTGATCGCACCGGCGGGCTCGGGCAAGACGCGCGTGCTCACCGCTCGGCTCCGGCACCTCCTCCGTGACCGTGGCGTCGAACCGGAGCTGGTCACCGCACTCGCCTACAACACCCGCGCCGCCCAGGAGATGCGCGAGCGGACCAGCGACCTCCATGCCTCGATCCGCACCCTGCACTCCCTCGCCCTGCGCATCTGCAGCCTGGATGAACGCCGGCAGGTCATCGACGAGCGGGAGGTCCGTCGCATCCTGGACCGCCTGGTCCGCACCGCCCGCATCCCCAACCAGGACCCGTTCCAGGCCTACCTCGATGCCCTGGCCGAGGTGCGATTGGCACTCCGCGACCCCGCTGAGGTCGAGGCGGAGCGCGGCGACATCGATGGGTTCGCGGAAGCCTTCGACCGCTACCGCCGTCTGCTGGCCGAGGAGCGGCTGCTGGACTTCGACGAGCAGATCTACCGGGCGATCGAGCTGCTCCTACAGCGACCGGAGCTCAGGGCGACCGTCCAGCGCTGGGGGACCCACCTGTTGGTCGACGAGTTCCAGGACCTCACACCCGCGTTCCTGCTCCTGGTGCGGTTGGTCGCGGGACCGTCGCTGCAGGTGTTCGCCGTGGGCGACGACGACCAGACGATCTACAGCTATGCCGGCGCGACCCCGGAGCACCTCACCGCCTTCGACCGCTGGTTCCCCGGTGCGACCCACCACGCGCTGGAGGTGAACTACCGCTGCCCACCGGCGGTGGTCGAGGGTGCGGTCCAACTGCTCGGGCACAACCGGCACCGGGTGCCGAAGACGATCCGGTCCCAGGTGGTGACCGCGGTCGCCGATGAGGTCGCGTCGTGAGCGGTGACGGGCTGGCGGTGCACCGCGTGGCCAGCGGCAGCATGGCCCACCGCGCCGCGGCGATCATCGCCGAGGAGCTCGCGGCCGGTGCCGCCCCCGCCGAGCTCGCCGTCCTCGCGCGGGTGAACAGCGCGCTGCTGCCGGTCCAGGTGGCCCTCACCGAGGCCGGGATCGCCCACACCGCGCCCCTGGACACCTCGGCACTCCAGCGCACCGGGGTCCGGACCGCCCTGGCCTACCTCCGGCTCGGGCTGGACACCGACCGGCTGCGACGCGATGACGTGTTCGACACCCTCAACCGCCCCGCCCGCAAGGTCAAGTCGGCGGTCACACCGCACCTGCCCCGGGGGAGCAGCTGGTCGATCCGAGCTCTGGAGCAGGTCTGCGACCAGCTGGACGGCACCCACCGCGAACGGTTCACCGGCTACCTCGACGACCTCCGGCGCCTCGAGGCCGCCATCACCGACGGCGCCGACACCGCCCGGTGCCTGTGGGTGGTCCGCAACCGCATCGGGCTGGGTGAGGCGATGGACGCCCTCGACGCCTCCCGGAGCCGACCGGAGGGCTCGAGCCACGGCGACGACCTGGACGCGCTGGAGCAGCTGGCCACCCTGCAGCCGGACCCCGCGGCGTTCGCCGGCTGGCTCGTCGAGCGCCTGCGCGTGCCGGGCGAGCCGACCGGAGTGACGCTGTCCACGGTGCACCGGGTGAAGGGCATGGAGTGGCCGACCGTGGTGGTGTTCGCCGCGAACCAGGGGCTGTTCCCCCACCGGCTCGCCGACGACCAGGAGGAGGAGCGCCGGGTCTTCCACGTGGCCATCACCCGCTGCCAGCGCTCGGTCCACGTGATCAGCGACCAGGCCCGCCCCTCGCCCTTCGTCGACGAGTTGGCGCCCGCCACCACGGCCGGTGCGAGCGACCGCGTGAGCCGCCCGGACCCCCGAGCCCGGACCGAACCGGAGGACGAGCTGACGGCGGTGGCCCCGACCTTCCTCCCCGACGGTCGGCTGCGCGCCGCGGTCGGGGTCCCGGTGACGCTGCCCGGCGGCATCGCCGGCCACATCTGCAGGCTCGGACGCCACCACGTGGTCGTCGAGTTGGACGAGGAGGGTGAGCGGCCCACGGTGCGGATCCCCCACGGCGCGAAGGTGCAGGTGGCGGGGAGCCGCAAGGTGCTCGGCCCAGCGGCCGGACCCGGCACCCGCGGCGCCGACGGCCGTGAGACACCGAGGTTGGACGTCGGACTCGACGGGCCCGAACCCGACGACGACCTGTTCGAGGCGCTGCGCGCATGGCGGTCCAAGGTCGCCGCCCGCAACGGCGTTCCCGCCTACCTGGTGTTCCACGACCGGCACCTGCAGGTGCTGGCCGGACGCAAACCCACCACGCTCACCGAACTCGGCGCCTGTCCCGGCATCGGCCCCGCCAAGCTGGAGCGGTACGGCGACGACCTCCTCGACCTCGTCGCCGACCACCTCACCTGATCCGAGATCACCCTCGGCCGCTACGGTCCGTCCTCGCGCGGCGTCCCCCGCCCTGTCCGATCCGCACCCACCGCTCCCACCGAGGTGTCTCCTCGTGCGTCGTTCCCTGCACCTGCGCCGCTGGCAGAAGGACGCGCTCGACCGTTTCGAGCAGCGCACCCAGCGGGACTTCCTGGCAGTGGCGACGCCCGGCGCCGGCAAGACGACCTTCGCCCTGACCGCGGGCCTCCGCGATCTCGCCCGACACCCGCACCGGCGCCTGGTGGTCGTCACTCCGACCCAGCACCTCAAGCACCAGTGGGCCGAGGCCGCGGCGGCCTTCGGCCTGCAACTGGAGCCGAGCTGGGCCTCGAGCGAACCCTTCCCGAGCGACATGCACGGTGTGGCCGTGACCTACCAGCAGGTGGCCGCGAACCCGGCGACGCTACGCGGGCCCGCCGACGACGCCTTCGTGGTCCTCGACGAGATCCATCACGCGGGGGCCGAGCACGCCTGGGGGGACGGCATCGCCTTCGCCTTCGAATCGGCCGCCCGGCGCCTGTCCCTGTCGGGCACCCCCTTCCGCAGCGACCAGAACCCGATCCCCTTCGTGACCTACGGCCCGACCGATGAGGCGCCGTGGGCCGAGGAGGACGAGGCCGTCGCCGACCACGTCTATGGCTACGCCGACGCGCTGCGCGATGGCGGGGTGGTGCGGCCGGTGTTCTTCCCCCGGCTCGGTGGGCAGATGGAGTGGACCGCGCCCGACGGGACGGAGATGTCGGCGACCTTCGACGACCACCTGGACCGGACCGCCTCGTCCCAGCGGCTCAGGACGGCCCTGTCCCCGGACGGGGAGTGGTTGCCGACCGTGCTCGACCAGGCCCACACCGAGCTGCTGCGGCTCCGCCAGCAGCAGCCCGACGCCGGGGGGCTCGCGATCACGATCGACGTGGAGCACGCCCACGCGGTGGCCGCGCTGCTCCGCCGACATCACGGCGTGCAACCGGTCGTGGTCACCTCCGACGACCCCGAGGCCAGCGAGCGTATCGCCGGCTTCGCGGGGTCCCGGGACCCGTGGATCGTGGCGGTCAGGATGGTGTCCGAGGGCGTCGACCTCCCCCGCCTGCGCGTCGGGGTGTACGCCACCACGACGGTCACCGAGCTGTTCTTCCGACAGGCTGTCGGCCGGCTGGTGCGCTGGCAGGGAGCGCATCGCCGCCAGAAGGCGTTCATGTTCCTCCCCGACGATGCCCGGCTCCGCGCTCACGCGGCCCAGCTCGCCGAGGCCCGGACCCACTCACTCAAGCGCCGCGAGGACGACGGGGACCAGCCGAGCGTGGAGCTCGACCAGCTGCCGGCGAACGGTGACGACCAGCTGTCGTTGTTCCAGGCGATCTCCGCCACCCCGCTGGACGGTGAGCCCGTCAGCGTCTTCGACGACGCCCACCACGAGGACCTGATCGTCGACGATCCGGCGGCGCTCACCATGGAGATCGAACTGGTCGCACCCCCTCCGATCGCCGGCGCCGGTGAGCTCGCCGGCACGCTGACCGTGCCCCGGACCCAGCGCAAACGCGAGCTCCGGCAGGAGAACACCGACCGGGTCCGCATGCTGACCCACCTGACCGGGCTCACCCCCGAGGTGGTGAACGCACGGTTGAACCAGGAGGTCGGACTCACCTCGATCAACGAGGCGAGCCTCTCCCAGCTCCAGCGGCGGCGACAGCTGGCCGACCGCTGGATCGACCGGGCCTGAGATGCTCGAGCTGTTGCCGATCTCGGCCCGCCTCGTCACCCCGGAGCACGCGGCGACGGTGGTCTCCCCGGCCTACGACGCCCTGGACGAGCAGGCACGCGCCGCTCGGGCGGCCAGCCAGCCCGACTGCTTCCTGACCGCCCTGCCGAGCGGCGGGATCGAACCCGGGACCCTCCAGCGCAACCGGCGGGCGGTGGACCGGCTGCTGCGCGAGGGGCGGTTCACCGAGCTCAGGACGGGGCTGCTGGTGGTCCTGGAGCTGTCCGAGGACGATCGTCGCCTGACCGCGGTGATCGGCGACGTCGACGTCGCGGCCTACCTCGACGGCCGGATCCGGCCCCACGAGCACGTCCGCCCCGACCGGGTCGACGAGCTCGCGCGCTACCTGGACGAGGTGCGCATCGCCTCCAGCCCCGTCTGCGTCCTGCACCCACGGACAGCCACCCTCGACCAGCTCACCCGCGAGGTCCGGCGCCGTGCACCCCTCGTGGACACGGCCCTGCCGGACGGCGGGGAGCTGCGGGTGTGGCCGGTGACCGACCCCGCGACGATCGCGGGCCTGGCCGCAGCCGTGGGGTCGCTCACGGCCCTGACGATCGCCGACGGCCATCACCGGGCTGCGGCCGTCGCCCGCCGGGTCGGTGCGACCGCCTCCCGACCCCCCGCGGCCACCGGCGTCGACGCCCCACGGGAGCGCCGGGTGCTGACGGCCCTGGTCGCCAGCGACGAGCTGGCGGTGCTGCCCTTCCACCGGCGGGTCGAGGGGCTGCCCGACGTGACGGCCGACGAGGTGGCCGCGGTGCTCGCCGAGCGGGGGCTCCGGCTCACCCCGCTGCCAGGGCCGAGCGCGCCGGAGCGGTCCGGCACCGTCCACCTGGTCGTCGCCGGCTCCTGGTGGCGGGTGGACATCGGTGACCGTCGCGGTCCGCCCCCGGTGGACTCCCTGGACGCCGCCGTGGCCGATCGCGAGCTCATCGCGCCGATCGCCACCCTCGCCCCGGGCCCCGCCACCGTCCCCGTCGTCCCGGTCCCGGCACCGCTCGGTCTCGCCGCGCTGGACCGGCCCGATGCGCTCGGCATCGCCCTCGTCCCGGCCACGATGCAGGACCTGCTCTCAGCCACCGCCGATGGCCAGGTGCTGCCCCACAAGAGCACCTACCTGCTCCCCAAGCTCCGCTCCGGGATCCTGGTCGTCCCACGGTGATCCCCGCAGGGCCACGCCCGCCGGTCGCCAGCGCCTACGCTTGGGGGGTGGACACGGTGGCGGACGCGGACCTCGAGCAGCTGCTGCGTGCCCGGGGACACCGGGTGACGCGGCCCCGGCGTGCGGTCTGGGAGGTGCTGCGGACCGCACGGGGCCACCTGACCGTGGAGCAGGTGGCGCTGGCCGCGGAAGCCCTCGGGCACGACGTGGACCTGGCCTCGGTCTACCGCTCCCTCGACCTGCTGGAAGAGCTCGGTCTGGCCCGTTCCAGCCGGCTCGGGGACTCCGACGCCAGCCGATGGGAACTCGCCCACCCCGACGAGCACTTCCACCTCGTGTGCACCTCCTGCGGTGACGTAGACCACCACGTCGGCTCGCTGGTGGCGCAGGTCCGCGACCACCTCGACGTCGGGCACGGGTTCGCCGTGGACTCGGTCGAGCTGACGGTCACCGGCCGGTGTGCGCGGTGCCGGGCCGCCGAGGCTTGAGGCTCAGCGCGGGACCGCGACGATCCCCGTGCGGCCCCCGGCGGCACGGGCCAGCCGCCGGGCGCCCTTGCCGAGCCGGCTCTTGACCGGGGGAACACCCGTCAGTACCACGTCCCCGGGGGCCAGCAACCGGTTGAGACGACCGATCACCCCCTCCACGGTGATCACCTGCACGTCGGGGGCCACCCCCCAGGAGGCGAGCTGGGGGAAGACCTGCTCCGCCCCGGCTTCGCTGACGATGACCAGGTTCACCTCGGCCTGGCGAGCGAGGCGGTGCCCGACCTCGAAGGCGAGCTCGGTACCCCGGAAGCCGGTGGGCTCGAGGTCCTCCTCGGTGATCACCACCACGACCCGCCGGGTGACGTCGTCGTCCCCCGGTCGGCACACCATGACGGGCACGGGGCTGCGCGAGACGATCTGATCGATCGTGGCGCCGAACAGGCTCTCGCGCCGGTTGGCGTAGCCCTTCCACCCCATGACCAGACAGGTCCCCGACTGCTCGACCACCGTGTGCAGCACGCCGTCGACGGTGGTGCTGTCGATCCGGACCGAGGTCGAGACCTCCGACCCCGCCTTCAGCGCCGTCTCCTCGGCCTTGGCGGCCAGCAGTCGATGGGCCTTCATCTGGTCGGGACGGGCGTCGAAGGGCAGGACGTTGACCGCGATCACGGCGCCGCTGTCGGCGGCCGCGACCTGCGCGCCGACCCGCACCAGCCGGGCGACGCTGCGCGGGTTGGACACCGGGACGACCACACGGGTGCCGAGCGGCACCTCGGTGCGGTCGGGGATCTCGACCTTCGGAGCGGAGCGGTCCGCGGTGACCCCGGCCAGCAACGCCGTCAGCAGGATGACCAGCACCACCGCGTTGACCACCTCGGGGCCGACGAGTCCGAGGTCGTCGGCGACGATCACCGCGGCCAGGGCGCCGGCCGCCTGCCCCACGGTCAGGGAGAACATGACCTGGCGTTCGGGCCCGGGCAACCCCATGAGACGGCCCGACCCCTCCGCAGCGAGCCACTTCGCCGACACCTCGGCGGCCACGAAGGCTCCACCCAGCGCGAGGGGGCGGGGGTCGGTGACCAGCGCCACCGGGTCGAGCAGCATCCCCGTGGAGATCAGGAACGCCGGGATGAACACGCTCTGGCCGAGCACCCGGACCCGGTCGTCGATGACGGTCCCCGAGGGCACTAACTGGTTGAAGGCCAGGCCAGCGAGGAACGCCCCGACGATCGGCTCGATCCCGATGAGCCCGGCGAGGACGGCTGCGACGCCCATCCCCGACAGCAGGTAGGTGAGCCGGATCTGGCGGTCCTGCCCGAGGCCGGTGAAGAACCAGCGGGTGACCTTCGGGAGCGTCACGAGCATCAGGAACAGGTACCCGAGCAGACCGGCGACGAACAGCAACCAGAACCCGATCGAGCTGTCCCCCCGCGCGCCGGCCGCTGCGATGGCCAGCACGAGCAGCGCGCCGACGGTGACCAGCAGGGTGGCTCCGAGGGTCGCGGTCACCGCACGGCTCTTCGTCAGGTCGAACCGCTCGATCGTGGGGTAGCTCAGCAGGGTGTGGCTGGTGAAGGCGGACGCGATGATGATCGACGCCGCCCCCCCGAGCCCCAGCGCCAGGGACACCGCGGTGACGATCACCATCGGCAGCACGAAGGTCGCCGCGCCGAACACGACCGAGTCGCGACGACGCCGGATGAAGCCGTTCATGTCCAGGTCGAGGCCACCCTGGAACATCAGGTAGAGCAGGCCGATGTAGCCGATCGTCTCGATGAAGGTGTTCTGGTCGATGATGCCGGTGACGTTCGGTCCGACGACCATCCCGCCGACGATCAGGCCGATGATGCCCGGCAGCCGGAACCGGTCGGCCAGCAGCGGTCCCAGGAGCACCAGCAGGAACAGGACCGCGAACACCGCGCCGGGGTCGGTCAGCGGCAGCAACCCCTCGGGCATCGGTGGGACTCCGGTCGTCGACCACGGCGGGGTGGTGGCGAGGGGACGGTGGGCCGGGACGGCGAGGTGGTGCAGCGCGCAGGATAACCAGGGCGGCGACCGACGCCGCCGGGAGGCGAGCGGCGTGCCAGCACCGCACGCTCAGGCCGGAGGTACCCCGAGAGCCCGCTGCCGGGACGGGGTCGGGGCCAGCAGGCCGAGCACGATCACCGCTGCCGGGAACACCAGCAGCAGTCGCAGCACGAGCTCGTAGGAGCCGGTCAGGTCCCTGCCGATGGCCAGGGCGAGCGGACCGAAGGCCGTCGAGCCGACGCTGATCGCGGTCACGACCCCCCGGATGGACCCGAGGTGGGCCAGGCCGTAGAGCTTCGGGAAGGACGCGGCCTCCAGCGCCCGGGCCGACGCCCCCGCCGCTCCGACCGTGACGCCGTAGGCGATCGCGGTCCAGCCGGGTGACACCAGCACCACCCCGACCATCGCCGCCATCAGCAGCAGCATCGAGGTGGTGAGGACCCACCGCGCGGCGAACCGGTCGACCATGGAACCCACGGCCAGGGGGGCCAGCAGCGAGGCTGCGGTCTGGGGGAGGAAGTTGGCGGCGGCCTGCACCGGGGTCAGGCCCTGCTCACCGAGGAGGTCGATCTGGTGGAAGGCGAGCCCGGTCCCGATCATGCCGGTGGTGGCGGTCGCGCCGGCCACGGCCCAGAACATCGGCGTGCGCAGGGCCTCCCCACGGGTGAAGGACGCCGCGGCGGCCGCCCGGGCCACCTCCTCGGCATCGACCCGGGGCTCGGCACCATCGGCCTGCTGCCCGACATCGCTGGGATGGTCGATCATCGCCCGTGCGGCCAACGGGACCACGACCAGCCACACCGTCAGGCCCGTGACGACCCAGGCCGCCCGCCACCCGATCGCCGGGATGACGGCGGCAGCCACCAGGGGGAACAGCGACAGCACGGCGGAGCCCACCGCGGTCGTCACCCCGATCGCGAAGCCACGACGACGGTCGAACCAGGGTGCCGGTGCCGTCGTGGCCGTCAGGCCCAGCGCCCCCTGACCGAACATGCGGATGCCGGCGAACCCCAACGTCAGGCTGATCAGGCCGACCACCCCGGCCATCGCCATGAGCACGACGCCGAACACCCCGCCGATGATCGCCATCGTGACGCGGGTGCCGCGGGCATCCAGGATCCGTCCCGCGGTCGGCAGCGCGAACGCGCCCGTCAGGGTGCCGAGCAGGTAGGCCGTGGAGACCTGGGAGCGGGTCAGCGCGAGGGTCTCCATCATGGGATCGATGAACACGCTCACGCCGACGGTCTGTCCCGGACCGGTCATGCCGAGCGCCACCGCGGCCACGGCCACGATGCGCCAGCCGGAGAACCGGGTGCCTGACCGCGGGGGGCGGGGCGCGGGGAACAGCGAGGTCAGCACGCTCAGCTCAGGATCAGGGTGTCGAGGACCAGTTCCGGGTGGTCCCGGGCGATGCGCTCCGCGACGTAGCGGCTGCGGAACAGCGCCAGGGGCGCGCCGCTCTCACGGCGGTAGACGTCCACGTCCCGCATCGTGCCGAGGGTCGTGGCGCTGGGGTCGTCGGTCGCACGGGCCACCTCGAACCGGGTCCCCTCCAGGCGCACCGGCGAGCCGAACTCGTGCTCCATCCGCCAGGCGGCCACCTCGAACTGCAACTGGCCGACCGCGGCCCAGATCGGGGCCTGGTCCCCGAGGTCGTCGTGACGGAGCACCTGGACGACCCCCTCCTCGTCCAGCTGCTGCACGCCGCGCCGGAACTGCTTGATGCGGCTGCGGTCCGCGGGGTGCGCGGTCTGGAAGTGCTCGGGCGTGAAGGTCGGCAGCGGCGGGAACACCACCTCGGTGTCCTCGGCGTGCAGGGTGTCGCCCGCCCGCAGATCGGTGGCGTTGACCAGCCCGATCACGTCGCCGGGGAAGGCCTCGTCGACGGTCTCACGGTCGCGACCGAAGACCGCGTGGGCGTACTTGGCGATCGTCTTGCGGCCGGTGCGGGCGTTGACCAGGGTCGCCCCCCGGTCGAACCGGCCCGAGCAGACGCGGATGAAGGCCAGCCGGTCACGGTGGCGCGGGTCGAGGTTGGCCTGGACCTTGAACACCAGGCCGCTGAAGGGTCCGTCCAACGGGTGGGCAGCACCGTCCCGATCGGCGCGGGAGGTGGGCGCAGGCGCGTAGGCCACCACCGCATCGAGCAGGAGCCGGACCCCGAAGTTGGACAGCGCGGAGCCGAAGAACACCGGGGTCGCCTGCCCGGCCGCGAAGGCGTCGAGGTCGATGTCCGCCCCCACCGCGTCGAGCAGCTCCAGCTCCTCACGCACCACCTCGGCGACCTCGTCGACCCCGCCCTCGTCCTCCTGGGCGATGCGGGCCCCACCGGGGGTGTTGGCCAGGAAGCGGTAGCTGTGGTGGTTGCGGCGGTCGACCACCCCCTGGAAGCGGCCCTCGGGTTTGATGGGCCAGGTGACGGGCTGACCGACGATCCCGAGCTTCGCCTCGAGGTCGTCGAGGATCTCCAGGGGCTCGGGGGTCGGGCGGTCCATCTTGTTCACGAAGGTGATGATCGGGGTCCCACGGGCCTTGCACACCGCGTAGAGCTTCTCCGTCTGGGGCTCGACCCCGCGCGCGGCATCGATCACCATCACCGCCGCGTCGACACCGGACAGGACCCGGTAGGTGTCCTCGGAGAAGTCGCGGTGCCCGGGCGTGTCGAGCAGGTTGAGCACGGTGCCGTCGTGCTCGAACCGGGCGACCGCCGAGGTGACCGAGATCCCGCGCTTCTGCTCGAGCTCCAACCAGTCGGAGGTGGTCGCACGCTCCGCCTTGCGGCTCTGCACGGCCCCGGCCTGCTGGATCGCGCCGGCGTACAACAGGAACTTCTCGGTCAGGGTGGTCTTGCCCGCGTCGGGGTGCGAGATGATCGCGAAGGTCCGACGGCGAGCAGCTTCCGCGGACACGACGGACACGGTGCGGCTCCAACGGTGGGAGAGGA